>PNOM01000052.1 GCA_013824835.1 Syntrophus sp. (in: bacteria)
GATCCTTTTTGATCTAATAGTTTTGATTTCAGTAACAGTTATTTACAGGTCTCAGGGAACATGGATATTATTCCCTGAGACCTGTTGTGTGAAAGAGCAGAAAATTTCAGTGAAAAATTTCCCTTGACACAAAGACCTGTCGCATGTCCTTTAATTATCAGAAGAAGGTTGGGGAAACACGCTCGTTTTGATCTGACATTGTCTCATTCGGGGTTTTCTGACGGACAATAATTATATAACCAGAAATTATGAGTGTTTTTTTGCACATCTGCCCTGCGGTCAACCTTTTTCTCTACTTGAGAGGTTTTCCCTTTCCGAAAAGGCGGGAGATCCGTCTGTCAAGGCCGAGGAGAATCGGTGGCACAAAAAGGTAGGCCGTATCCTTCCATGAATTGCCTTTGGGTCTTTTCCAGCGGGCCTTCCACGCCTCGAAGCCTTTCATGAACTCGTCCATAGGGTAAGGTTTACCTTTAAACCCAATACCCACAAGGGTATGGGGAAAACGTTCGATACCGGCAAAACCGACAAAGGAGGAGGCAAAGGGTCTCAGAATGCTCCTGAATCCGTCAGGGGTGAAGCGCCAGTAATCATTGGGGGTTGCATGGATGCGAAAATCGAGGACCGAACTTATGACCGCAATGCCGTCAGGTTTCAGTATCCTGTGGATCTCCTCCATAGCCCTGTGGGGGAACTCAACGTGCTCAAGGGTGTCGAGGGAGATGACTGTTCCTACTGATCCGGATGGCTGATCGATACTGTGGAGATTGAGAACCTTGTCAACCCCAGGGCCTTTCCGCATATCGCACCCCACATACTCTCTCCCTGGAAAGAAAGGACGGAGATCGGCAGACGCCTGTAGTCCCTCAAGTTGGAGTGCGCCAAACTCAAAAACAGGGGCATCAACGGGCAGGGTTTTTGAAGCAATCTCAACAAATTCTCTGATAGATTCCCGCATGTCAGCTCTTTCAGGTATATTAATAGAATAAAACGACCGAGAAATCAACGATAGGCCAATATTTTGTTGAAATATATAGGCGTGTATAATAATCTTTCTACTATCAAAGGGGCTTGCGGCGCCCCCTCCACCAGCATAGCTGGCGGAGCCACCCCCTCTGCTCGCAGAAGCTCGCTGGATTCCCACGGGCAATGATAGCTGGAAGGGGGCATTGGGCATGGATGCCCAATCATGGGTCTGAACCCGTGGGAATCTATTGATGCAGTTTTAAAAGGAGGCAGTGATGAGATCGGACAAGATGAAGAAGGGTATGGAAAAGGCGCCCCACAGGTCCCTGTTCAGCGCTATGGGCTGTTTACCCGAGGAATTGGAAAGACCTATTATCGGGATTGCAAACTCCGCAAACGAGCTTATACCCGGGCACATTCACTTAGACAGGATATGCCAGGCAGTAAAAGACGGCATACGCCTTGCCGGAGGCACACCCATGGAATTTTCCACCATCGGCATCTGTGATGGCATTGCCATGAACCATGAGGGTATGAAATATTCTCTCGGTTCACGGGAGCTCATCTGCGATTCCGTTGAGGTTATGGCAAAGGCGTACCCCTTTGACGGTCTTGTTCTTATACCGAATTGCGACAAGATTATCCCCGGCATGATGATGGCTGCCATGAGGCTTAACATCCCTGCCATTATGATAAGCGGGGGGCCCATGCTTGCAGGGAGGTTCAAGGGAAAGGCTGTTGACCTGATCTCTGTTTTTGAGGGGGTGGGGAAGGTTGCAGGAGGGCTTATGTCAGAATCGGAGCTTGGTATGCTTGAGCAGTGTGCCTGTCCCGGCCCTGGTTCTTGTGCAGGCATGTTTACGGCAAACTCCATGAACTGCCTTTCTGAAGCCCTTGGTATTGCCCTTCCCGGGAACGGTACGATTCCCGCTGTCCATGCAGCGCGGATCAGGCTTGCAAAGATGACGGGAAAACGGATCGTAGGTCTTATAAAAGAGGATGTGAAGCCCAGGGATATTGTGACCATGGATGCCTTTGTCAATGCAGTGACCGTTGATATGGCCTTTGGCGGTTCTTCTAATACAGCCCTTCACCTCCCGGCAGTAGCCCATGAGGGAGGCATAAAGCTGCCTCTGTCTGTATTCGATGAGGTCTCTGAGAGGGTGCCCCATATATGCAATATGAGTCCAGCCGGGCCTCATCACCTTGAAGATCTGTCTGAGGCCGGGGGTGTATACGGGATTATGAAGGAACTTTCGAAAAAGGGTCTCATTAACAAGAAGTGTATGACTGTGGCAGGTGCAAAAATAGGGGAACTCCTGAAAGGCGCCACAGTTGAAGACCATGATGTGATCCGGCCTCTTAACAAGGCATATCACGAGAAGGGAGGCCTTGCAGTGTTGAGCGGCACCCTTGCCCCTGATGGTGCAATCGTCAAGAGGATCGGCGTAGTAGAGAGCATCTGGCACTTTGAAGGCACGGCACGGGTATTTGAGAGTGAAGAGGATGCCGGTGCGGCAATCATGGAAGGGAAAATCAAGCCTGGGGACGCAGTAATCATCCGGTACGAGGGTCCGAAAGGAGGGCCCGGCATGAGGGAGATGCTTACACCGACCAGCGTCCTTGCAGGGATGGGCCTTGATGCACAGTGCGCCCTTATTACGGACGGAAGGTTTTCAGGCGGCACACGGGGGCTCTGTATAGGCCATGTTTCCCCTGAGGCAGCAGAAGGCGGTCCTATCGGTCTCGTGAAAAACGGGGACAGGATAGAGATCGATCTTGACAGGAAGACCATAGAGATTCTTGTGAGCAAAAAGGAGATGGAGAAGCGCAGAAAGGCATGGCAAAGGCCGGAACCGAAAATAAAGACCGGGTATATGGCGCGCTACGCAGAGATGGTGACAAGCGCAGCGAGCGGTGCAGTTTTTAAGTGATTTCAACCCGCAATTAAAATACGGTTATCAGGTCCCACAAAAAGATAATCATCCTTCATTGTGATGAGCGGTCTCTGGTCGCTGCCTGCCATGGGGTCTACTACAGCAAGGTGAATTGTGCCTTTTTTAAAAAAGGCGCTGTATATTCTTTTTAAAGGGTTTATCAATAATACCCCTTTCTGTGATAATGGCGGATATGTATTTGGCAGGCGTTACATCAAAAGAATAATACCGGGCCTTCACATCTTCGAGGGTCAGCAGGGTTTTCCGCAGGTATTTGACCTCTTTCCCGTCTCTCTCTTCTATCTCGATAAGATCTCCGTTGTCGATGGCGCGATCGAAGGTTGATTGAGGGGCAGCAACATAAAAGGGGATATGGTATTTGTGGGCGCAGAGGGCTATCATAAAGGTGCCTATCTTGTTTGCCGTATCGCCGTTCCGGGCGATTCTGTCAGCCCCTACGATGACTTTGTCGATACCCCTGCGGGCGCAGAGGAGACCAACATGATTGTCAGGTATTAATTCAACCTCGATTCCTGCTTCATGGAGTTCGAAGACGGTGAGCCGCGCGCCCTGAAAATAGGGCCGTGTCTCGGTTGCGATAACCTTTATCCGCTTTCCCTTCTCGTGGGCCGCCCTTATTACGCCGAGGGCCGTGCCGTATCCGCCCGTTGCAAGGGCGCCTGCATTGCAGTGGGTGAGTATGGTATCGCCGTCATCAATCAAATCCGAGCCATATGCGCCGAGTATCCTGTTGCCCTCCACATCCTCCACGTGGATGGAGATCGCCTCCCGGGTAAGTATATTAAGCATATCAGGATCATCTTTATGGAGATTGTAGGCATCCTGCATCCTCTTGAGCGCCCAGGCAAGGTTGACTGCCGTTGGTCTTGTAATGAGAAGCTTCCTGCTGATATTCTGTATGTCTGCATCGCTGCAATGCCCTTTCCTTTGAATGATTTCCCTTGCACCAACCACCACCCCGTAAGCGGCTACGATGCCTATAAGGGGTGCCCCCCGTACGATCATCTTTTTTATCGCCCCAGTTACATCATTCAGGGATCTGCATTCAACGTATTCCTTCCTGAAAGGAAGCTGTCTCTGGTCAAGGAGATAAAGGACGCCTTCTTTCCAGTAGATATGATCAATCATAAACCCTCCGCTTTGCAATTCCTTGTTTTACTATCCGCTATCCGCTATCCGCTATCCGCTGCCTTTCAGTCTCCCCATGAGGAGTTCATTCAAGAGCTTCGGGTTTGCCTTTCCTCTGGCCTCTTTCATTACCTGCCCCACGAAGAATCCGAGGAGTTTATCCTTCCCAGCCCTGAACTCTTCAACCTCCCTGGGGCACTTTGCTAAAATGGCGTCTATCATGGCGACTATTGCAGTCTCATCGGAAATCTGGACCAGGCCTTTCTCCTTTACAAGCTCCTTTGGGGAGATGCCCCGTTCATAGAGTTCAGGGAATATCTCTTTACCGATCTTTATGTTGATTGTTCCGTCTTTTATCAGGGAGAGCAGTTCCGCAAGATGCGCAGGCGAAAGGGGTGAATCTTTGGGCGATATATTCCCGTTCTTCAATTCCCGGAGCAGTTCGGTCATAATCCAGTTGCTTGCTGTCTTCGGTTCCTTGCAAAGCCTTACGGTTTCTTCGAAATAATCTGCGAGCTCTTTATCGGATACGAGTATCTCCGCATCATACCTCGGAAGGCCGTGGTCAGTCATAAATCGCTCCATCTTTGCCATGGGCAGTTCGGGGAGACCCTCACGTATTTCTTCTATCCACTGGTCATCAACGATAAGGGGGAGCAGGTCAGGATCGGGGAAATACCTGTAATCATGGGCCTCTTCCTTTCCTCTCATGGAGTAGGTGATCCCCTCATCTACATTAAAAAGACGGGTTTCCTGAATAACCGTCCCGCCTTGTTTTACCAGATCAATCTGTCGTGTAATCTCATAGGCAAGGGATTTTTCTACGGACCTGAAGGAGTTTAGATTCTTCATCTCCGTCCTCGTCCCAAGCTTGGTATCGCTCTTTCTCTTTACCGACACATTCGCATCACACCTGAAGCTCCCCTCTTCCATATTCCCGTCACAGATTTCAAGGTATACGAGTACGTCCCGTAGTGCCTTCAGGTAAAGGACCGCTTCTTCTGGTGTTGATAAATCCGGTTCGCTCACTATCTCCAGTAGGGGTACGCTCGACCTGTTATAATCTACAAGGCTGTACGTGCTTGCCTCTATCGTACTCTCATGGACAAGCTTTCCCGCATCCTCTTCCATATGGACCCTGAGAACGCGGATCCTCTTCTTTTCTCCATTCATGAAGATATCGAGATACCCGTTGCTGCATATCGGTTCTTCGTACTGGGAAATCTGGTAGGCCTTGGGAAGATCGGGATAGTAGTAATTTTTTCGGGCGAAGATACTCTTTCTATTGATCGTGCAGTGGAGGGCGAGGCCGAGTTTGATTGCAAAATCTACAACCTTTTTATTAAGAACCGGCAGGGCGCCGGGGAGCCCCATACAGGTAGGGCATGTATGGCTGTTCGGCTCTCCCCCGAATTTAGTGGAGCATCCGCAGAATATCTTGCTTTCCGTGAGAAGATGGGCATGAACCTCAAGCCCCATGACGCCTTCATAATCATTATAATTCACATTCCACCTCTTTCGTATTGGTAATGGTACTAATATACAACAGGTTATCCTTATTTTCCAAACATTCCGTCCTCAAAGATGAAGGACCTGCATTGTTATTTTGGTGTTCCTGATATATATTGTTTACTAATGCACGGAAGGACGTAAAGGTGGCGGAAAAAATAGAGATACCCATAGCAGGCATGAGTTGCGCGGCATGTGCGGCACGGATTGAAAAGGCGCTGAATAATGTTCAGGGCATTGCAGAGGCCCGTGTCAATTTTCCCTTGAAGAAAGCGGTTATTGTACCCGGGAGAAATCTGGAGTTGAAAGAGGTCGTGGATATCATCAGGGATATCGGCTATGATGTGGATCTTGAGTCAGATGTTACCCTTCGGGCGGAGAAGGAAGAGGCTGAACTCAAGAAGTCATTTATCTGGTCTGCGTCATTGAGCGCTGCGGTTATGGTTTTCTCCATGTGGATAATGGCGCCCAATATTGTGCTCCTTCTCCTCGCCGCCCCTGTTCAGTTCTATTTTGGCATGAGATTTCATAAATCCGCTCTTTCAGGCTTAAAACACTTCAGCGCTGACATGAATACCCTCATTTCAGTGGGTACCTCCGCTGCCTTTTTTTACAGTCTTTTTATCACCTTTTTCCCCCATGTTGTAGCATCTGCAGGCATAAAACCTGTGACATACTTTGATTCAAGCGCGATGATTATCACCTTGATCCTCCTGGGCAGATATATTGAATCAAAGGCAAAGACAAAGACCTATAATGCCATAAAAATGCTCTATGAGCTTTCACCCAAAGAGTGTGTGGTGCTGAAAGAGAATAAGGAAATGAGGGTCCCTACAGATAGCCTCGAAGTGGGCGATCTCGTGCTGATCAGGCCCGGGGAAAGGGTGGCAATAGACGGCGAAGTAGCAGAGGGCAGCACCTATGTAGATGAATCCATGATTACGGGCGAGGGCATGCCGGTCCATAAAAAGACAGGGGACGAGGTAATCGGGGGCACCATAAACGGAAAGGGATCGATAACAGTAAAGACCTCAAGGATCGGTAAGGATACGGTGCTCTATAAGGTGATACGCCTTGTGGAAGAGGCGCAATTTACAAAGGCCCCGGTTCAGCGGTTGGCAGACAGGGTGGCGGGTGTCTTTGTGCCGATTGTGATCCTTATCAGTATTGGCGCCTTTTTCGTCTGGTATATATTCGGTCCTGAGCCGAGATTAACCAATGCCCTGCTCTCTTTTGTAAGTGTATTGATTATTGCCTGTCCCTGTGCCCTGGGACTTGCAACACCTACCGCAATCATGGTCTCTACAGGTGTGGGTGCAAAAAAGGGGATACTGATAAAGAACGCAGAGGCCCTCGAACTTACAAATAAGACAAAATACGTGCTTTTTGACAAAACGGGTACGCTCACAGAGGGGGCCATTGTCCTTTCCGGGACATTGCCGGCAGGGGATTTCTCTGAGGCCGAGATGCTGAGCGTGGCTTTCAATCTTGAGAAGCAGTCTGAGCACCCATTCTCCGAAGCCCTGCGGAAGAAGGCGGAAGAGTATGGTATTGCACCCCTTAAGGTTGAGCGATTTCAGGCCATACCAGGGAAGGGAATTACAGGTGAGATTGAGGGTACACACTGCTATGCAGGGAATCTGGCCCTCTATGAGGAGACGGGAAAGACCCTTGACCCCCTTTTGGTAAAGGCATACCATGAAAGGGAAGAAGCTGCTGCCTCCCCTGTGCTTGTATGGAAGGGGGATGAAGTTATGGGTATTCTTTTCTTCAGCGACAGGGTAAGAGAGGAGTCTGAAGGGGTTGTAAGGGAACTCTCAGAGATGGGCATAGAGTCCGTAATGATAACAGGGGACAGCAGGGAAGGGGCAAAGGCCATAAGCAACAGAGTAGGAATTGAACAGTATTTTTACCGTGTGCTCCCTGATCAGAAGGCCCGGATAGTAAAGGATTTCATGAAAAAGGGGATAACGATCATGGTGGGAGACGGGATAAACGATGCCCCATCCCTCGCTGCTGCACATGTCGGGGTTGCCATGGGGAAGGGTACGGACATTGCGATAGAATCTGCCGATGTAGTCCTTATGAAAGGGCAACTGAACAGGCTTGTGAGCCTTATCAAGCTTTCGAAAAAAACCCTGCTGATCATCAGGGAGAACCTTTTTTGGGCCTTTATTTTCAATATCCTCGGCATACCCATAGCCTTCGGGGCCCTCTACCCCCTTTTCGGGATAAGATTGGAGCCTGTTTATGGGGCCGCGGCAATGATGGTCAGTTCTGTCTCTGTGGTATCCAATTCCCTGAGACTGAGGTTTTTTAATGAATAGTACAATTAACAGTCATACAAGGAGGTTACTATGAGTAGTGCACAGGCGGTAACGGACACGGATTTTGCAAAGGAAGTATTGGAATCGGATATCCCTGTTGTTGTAGATTTCTGGGCAACATGGTGTGGGCCCTGTCAGGCTATGGGACCTGTTATTGATGCTGTTGCCGGCGATTATGCAGGCAAAGTAAAGGTTTTAAAACTCAATGTAGACGAAAACCCTGTCACGCCTTCAAAATATGGCGTAAGGGGCATACCGACCCTGATCCTCTTTGATAAAGGTGAAATTGTGGACAGGATTATCGGCGCTCAACCGAAAAATGCGGTAGAAAATCTTTTGAAAAAGGTAGCAGGTTGATATGGAGCAGGGAAAAAGGGACAAAATCATTAAGAAGACTGAAACAGAGCCTTTCCCCAATCTCCTCAATATAAAGCTCCGGGATGTCGCAGAGGGTTATGCCCTCTGCGAGATGCTTTACACGGACCAGATGGACAACCTGTACGGGTCAGCCCATGGGGGAGCCATCTTTACGCTGATTGATGAGGCATTCGAAGTCTCTTCGAACAGTCATGAGAATATTGCCGTTGCGTTAAATATGAACGTGACCTATATGAAGCCCCCCAAAAAAAATACCCTTCTAACGGCAGAATCCAGAGAAACCCACAGAACGAAAAGGACAGCGAGCTATTATATTGAAGTGAAGGGAGGCGACGATCTGATTGCAGTATGTCAGGCCCTGGTCTATGTAAAGGATCAGGAGATTCCTTTTTTTAAGGACTAACGGGGGTTGAGGATGACACGGGCCTTTTTGTTGCTGTCTCCCGTAACAACAGCCCTGTCTTCGTTTACATAGTAGGTAACCACATCGCCGGACAATTTATCCTGGCCCTGGAAAACGACCACGTTACCTTTCAGTATGATCTCACCCTTTTTATTGTCAAAATTGGCCTCATCTGCCGTTGCAGTACGATCCTTTTTGACGATCTTGACATTGCTTTTTGCAATGGCCCTGTCTATTTCATTGGATTCTTCGTTAAGGTATGCCTCAATTATGTCGGCAAAGATATAGAGATCCTCCTGTTTCGCGATCACATTGCCTTTGAATATTACATATTTTTCCTTATCAATGCCTTCCATGGTATCGGAGACTATGTCGATTGGCTTGCTCTTGTCAAAGAAATCGAATTCCTTTTCTTTCGTCTCTTTTGCCGCATCTTTTATTGGGGCGGCTTTTTCCGGGCCCGGGGTTGCTGTCTGTGCTGCTACAGGGGTTAATATGATCTCCCGCTTCTGTTTCGAGGGGACTGATTGCCCTGACATGGGCTGGACAAATACCGCTGGTTGGACTGAAGGTTGATCTGTCTGCGCTACCTTGAGCGTTTTTCTCTCCCTTATATTGGTTCGTGCAAAGATGCTCTTTGGGTATTCGCTTTTCAGTTTGTCTGCATAAAAGTCGCTTTTTTCGAGGATGCCGAGCCCCTTATAAGACATGCTGAGATAATAGAGGGCCTTATCTTTACCGGTCATTTCAGGATATTTCTTGAGCATATATTCAAGCCGTATAACCGATGCATTATACTCAAAGGTCTTGTAATAAAACTCACCTACATATAATTCCCTGTCAGCGAGTTTCTGGGTCAGTATTTTTACCCTTTCATCAACTATCTTTGCATAACTGCTTGAAGCGTAGCGGTTTTTAAGGAGGGTATATTTTTCAATTGCCTTGAAAGTCTGTGCCTGATCCCTGTCAAGAGTGGGAGACAGCTTTTCGTAGCATTCCCCTAAACGCGCGAGCGCGTAAGGGGCGCTCGCATCTCCCGGATGGGCATTGAAAAAATCTTCATAGACGCTTGCTGCCTGGACGTAATTCTTTTTCTCAAAATAGACATCACCAAGTTTCACGGCTGCAACAAGGGACAAGGAGTCAAAGGGATAATTTTCACGTACGGTGTTAAACTTTTTAATTGCATCGTCCCACTTCTTTTTTTTCATGAGGTTGACCCCTTCGACATAGAGGTCACCCGGTCCTTCAGCTTTTTTGGCAGGGGGCTTGCTGGCACAGGAGACAAGGATTATGCAGGATATAAGGATAATAAACAGATTTTTCATGGCGTAATTATAACAGAAAGAAAAAATATATGCTACGCTTTAAGGATGATAATATCAGAAATTATAAGGAAAGGTTTGGATTTTTATCACATTCAATATGATGATAGAATCCTTGAAGACCTCACCGGCTATCTGAGGGAACTTATAAAATGGAACGGGCGCGTCAATCTCACGGGCCTGAAAGGCGCAGGGCCTATTGTGACGGAGCTTTTGTTCGATGCCTTCTTCCTTTACGGGCATGTGAAGGGAAGCATTATCGACCTTGGTTCAGGCTCGGGGATTGTTGGCATACCTTTGAAAATACTTGACCGGTCGATGGAAGTCTACTCTGTTGACCGGAGTCTCAGGAAGATTCAGTTTCAAAGGCATATAAAAAGAAGCCTCTCCCTGGAGGGGTTCTTCCCTGTCCATGGCAGGATAGAGGATATTGAGCCTGTAGGTGCAGACTGTCTTGTGGTAAAGGCCTTCGGCACGATCACGGAGATACTGGAAAAGGGCAGAGACCACATAAAAGAGGGGGGCCGCGCCTTTATTCTGAAAGGCCCGAAGGAAGATGTAGCTGAGGTTGCAGGTTTTGATCTGGAGGGGGTTATTCCCTACACCCTTCCTGGAGGGGATAAGAGGTACAGGCTAATCATGTATGCGCGGTTCTGATATGAAGGTCGGAGCAGCGCGGCTCCCTCCAGGATCCGTAGACTGGCGGGTAATGGTACATATCCATGGCGAAGAAATATATTGACATCCCTTGATGGCAGTATAAAATATACTATAAATAATATAAAGGGTGTGGAGAGGGTGCATAGCAGAGGCATTGCTGAGCGATTGGAGCATAGCCCCATTATACATGCGGTTTTACATAAGTCCTGAAGGAGGTGATTTTTCCGGGAGAAAAACAATTCACAAATAAAAGGTTTTTGGGCAAAAGGCATCACAATCGATTGAGCTATGTATATTAATTAAAAGGAGGTTTCATTATGAAGAAGATTATATGCATTATTTGTTTCATGGCCTTTATCTGCGCCGGTTTCTCCACTGCAGTCTGGGCCCAGGAGAAAAAGGCGCCGGTCATGCCGTCCGATAAAGAAAAAGCCGAGGTTGCCAAGAACGTTGACCTTTTCTACAAGGTTGTCTCCTATGGCGAGACCCAGAAGAATCCCCTGATCCTCGTAAGCGCGGTGAAGCTCCTCGACGACCTGTCATTTTCCAGCATCTTAAAACCGGGTCAGGATGAAAAAGGCACTGCGGTCTACGACCGTGTCTCCCTTTTGAATCAGGCAAAGCAGTATGCTGCCAATGACGCCGAGCTCCTTGCAGTCATCGATAAGGTTCAGACCCCGCCGGAACAGACAGTAGTGAGACACGGCGGGCACGGTCATGGCGGTCACGGCGGTTATTACGGTCATCACTGGCGTGGTCACGGTCATGGCGGCAGGCACTGGGGCTGCAACTGGTATCAGCGCTGCGGCCATCATGGCTGCAACTGGGTGTGCCGTTAATAGTTTTGCTATAGCTATCCTCTTTCCCCTGAGATGAGGGGAAGAGGATAGCTCTTCCCTGCCCAAGCCATTCAGACAGTAGATTCCCACGGGCTTACACCCGTGGCACTTCAAAGGGACCGCAGGATTTCTTGGCATTCACCCCCGGGCTCACGCCCGGTGTCCTCTGTAGGCTCGCATCACCAGTGGGTAGAGCGAAGCGGGCCTTCATCCCGCGAAGGCGGGACATCCAGCGAGCTTCTGCGAGCAGAGGGGGTGGCTCCGACGGCTGTGCCGTTGGAGGGGGCGATGTGAGCCCCTTTGATAGATTGACAATCCCCATCAGGTACACATATATTTTTATGTTGAGATTCATCGTGCTTTTGATAAAGGAGTGATGGAATGTACAGACCCCAGTGGGCTGAAAGCAGAAAAGTATTTCTTCAAGGATGGGTAAAATGCATGTCAGGAGGAATGGTAACGCTATGATTTTAACTATGAGGAGTTTGAATACCTTGTGTCTGGTCCTGGCAGCGGCCCTTTGTCTGCTCTCTTTTTCAGAAGCAGCCTCCGCTGATGTTGATCTGGCTGCTGCGGACGGCCTGATGAAGGAGTCGGGCATACTCCTGAAGGATGAAAAGTATGAGGCAGCCGCTGAAAAGGCCACCAGGGCCCTTGAGATCAAAGGACGCCTTCTCGGAAAGGACCATCCTGATGTTGCCGCATGTCTCCTTCTCATTTCCCGGATACAGTATGCAATGGGCAACTATGCTGTTGCTGAGCCTTACTGCAAGAGGGCCTGGGGCATTCGGGAGAAGGCCTTCGGCAAGGATAGCGAGCAGGTCGTGGAAAGTCTGACCCTCCTCGGACGGATTGCCCTTTCTACTGCACGGTATGGTGAATCTGAAAGATACTGTAAAAATGCCCTTGATATTGCTACAAAAAAGAGCGGTATGGACCACTTGTCCATGGCGCCTCCCCTTTCATGTCTCGGGTCCCTCACTTCGGCTCAGGGCAAATATAGCGAAGCGGAAGAATACCTGAAAAAGGCCCTTGAAATAAGGGAAAAGAACCTTGACATGGATGATCTTGAGATTGCCCAGAATCTCAATGCCCTTGCGCTCCTCAACAGGAGGAAGGGCAACTACGGAGAAGCTGAATTACTCTATAAAAGATCAATTGCGATCCGGGAAAAGGCATTGGGCAAAGATCACCCCTCCCTTGCAGGAAATATAAACTTCATGGCAGAGCTTTATGAGGCCATGGGCAGATATGCCGATGCCGAGTCTTTGTACCTCAAGGTACTCGCAGCAAGGGAACAGCGGCTGGGGAAAGACCATCCCCGTATTGTGAGATCCCTTAACGCTATTGCGGATCTCTACCTAAAAATGAAGAAATATGACCAGTCGGAGCTTTATTGCGCCCGGGCCGATGAAATCCTGAAAAAGAGAGGGGATACGGAGAGCCCTGCTGCAGCGGAGAGTATGCAGATACGGGCTGAGGTTACTTTTGCCCGGGGAGAGCATGATAAGGCGGAGATACTCTGCAAGAAGGCCCTTGCCATCAGGGAGAAGAAGCTGGGGATGAATCATCCGGATACCGCAGAGAGCCTCATGCTCCTCGGGCGCATAGCCAATGCAAGGGGCCATGTCGAAGAGGCGAAGAAACTCTATGTCCGGGCCCTCGAAATACGGGAGAAGGCCTTTGGGAAAGAGCACCTTGAGGTTGCTCAAAGTCTCAATTCCCTTGGATTAGTGTTCTTCAGGCAGGGGAGGTACCCGGAGGCGGAGACGGCCTACAAAAGGGCCCTTGATATCAGGGAGAAACGGCTGAGCGCAGATAATACGGATATTGCAACGACTATAGGCCTCCTTGCCCGCGTTTACCTTGCAATGGGTAAATATGCCGAAGCGGAACCGCTCCTCAAAAAATCCATGGAGATAAGAAAAACAGGACTCGGAGAAAAAGATACCCAGTATGCCCGGAGCTTGAGCGTCATGGCTGAATTTAACGAAGCCATGGGGAACTATGGGGAGGCGGAAAGGCTTTACAAACAGGCCCTGGAGATCAGACGGGCAAATCTGGGCAAGGATCATCAGCAGGTTGCACAATCACTCAGGTCCCTCGCATTACTCTACAAGAGCATGGGGCGGTATAAGGAGGCCCAGCGTTTGGCTTCGGAAGCCCTTGATATTTCAAAACAAAAACATGACCGAAACCACCCGGAAGTCGCTTCCGGCCTTCAAACCCTCGCTGATATTGAGAGCTCACTCGGAGAATATGAAAAGGCAGAACAGCTCTGCACCCAGGCCCTCGGGATACGGGAGGCCAAGTTCGGGAAGAATCACCCTGATGTGGCTGAGAGTATGTCCCTCCTTGGCAGTATTTACCGGTCAACAGGGAAGAATCGAGAGGCGGAATCCCTCTTCAAGGATGCCCTCAGGATTCGCCAGGCAACATTCGGCAACGATCACCCCCTTGTTGCCCAGAACCTGAACTCTCTTGGTTCCCTCTACCTTGCAACGGGTAGATATGCCGATGCGGAAATTTACATGAAAAAAGGCCTTGAAATACGCCAGAAGGTGCTTGTGCCGGAGCATCAGGACGTGGCGGCAAGTTTAAGCGGCCTTGCCCGTGTATACGTGATAATCGGGAGATACGGAGAGGCGGAGCAGCTTCTCACAAGGTCGATGAAGATCCGAGAAAAGATGCTTGGGGCCGATCACCCGCGGTACGCGGCAAGCCTCAGAACTATTGCGGAACTCTATGATGTGATGGGGAAATACCGCGATGCGGAGACCCTCTACCTGAAGGCCCTCCAGATTCAGGAGAAGACCAGGGGTCTTGATCATCCCGGCAATGCCCGGCTTATGAACTCCCTTGCCCGTCTGTACCTTAACATGGGCAGGTATGAAGATGGAGAGAGGCTCGCGGTAAAGGCGCTCAAGATCAATCAGGATAAATTGGGCCGGGAACATGTTGAAACAGCACGGAGTATGCAGGTGCTGGCTGAAATATATATCGCAAAGGGACTCTACGCCGAAGCGGAACCCCTCTGCAAACAGGCGCTCGGCATCTATGAAAAGATGCTGACAAAGGAACACCCCTATGTTGCGGATTGCCGGATCGATCTCGCTGCCCTGTACCGGAGCAGCGGCAGGTCTGTTGAGGCGGAACAGGAATATAAAAAAGCGATTGAAATTCAGGAAAAGGCCCTGGGCAAGGACCACCTTGAGGTTGCTGAGAGCCTGAGTCTGCTGGGGGCACTCTATCAGACACGGGGGTCTGTCAAAGAGGCAGAGCCGTGCCTTCAAAGGGCCCTTGAAATCCGGGAAAAGGCATTCGGCAAATACCATGCTGATATTGCCGAGAGTCTCGATGCCCTCGCAGGTCTTTACATGGCTACCAACAGATACCGGGAGGCGGAAGAACGGTACAAGACTGCCCTTGAAATACGGGAAAAGGTTTACGGTAAGGATCAATCCTTTACAGCGGACAGTATGCATAACCTCGGGGTCCTCTACCGGGTAACCGGTAGGTACGATGCTTCCGGACATTTCCTGTTAAAGGCATATACGATCCGTCTCAACGCCCTCGGGGGGAAACATCCGAAGGTTGCATCTTCAGCCAAGGAACTCGCCGTTCTCTATGCCTTTCAGGGGAAACAGGCTGAAAGCCACCGGTTTTTTAAACAGGCTATGGTGATCGAAGGTATTAAACGGGACAATGTATTTCTCCTCCTCTCTGAAAGGGAGAAAATGAATTACATGAAGGATACAGAGCTTTCCATACAGGAGTACCTTAGTCACTCCGCCTCCTATCTTGCCTCTGATGAGCAGGCCGTTATTGATACGCTGAATGCCTGGCTCCAGTGGAAGGGCGCTGTCATGGAAGCCCAGGGTAAACACCTTGAAGCGGTTGTCAGGTCCGGAAACACAAGAATCAAGGAGGTTTTTGAGGAATTGACAAAAACGAGGAGGGAAATCGCGAAACTCCAGACATCACGATGGACTGACGCAACCTTTGAAGACATCAGGAGTGCCCTTGCGGAACGGGAAAAGCTGAAGGAAACCCTTGAGGCGACCCTTTCCAGCATGAGCAGGGATTTTGAGGTTGAAAAAAAGGCGGGAAAAGCAGATACCACGAAGATTGCCGCAATACTTCCGAAGAATTCCATCTATCTTGATTTTGCAAGAATTGATACCTTTGACTACGGGAAAAAGGCATGGACTGAGGCGCGATATCTTGTTTTTGCCCTCAGACCGGGAGAAAAATCGCCCCTTGCCCTGGTGGACCTTGGTCCTGCAAAGAAGGTGGACCGCCATGCGCAGACCTACCTGAAAGCGATGAGTTCTGCAAGAGCCGGGTATGTACCCAGTAAGGGAATACTCGACAGGGAGGCCAAAGAACTTTATAAGCTCCTCCTCGGACCCCTCGAACAATACCTCTCCAATAAAGAACGCATCTTCATCAGCCCGGACGGCAGCCTTAACCTGATACCCTTTGAGGTGCTCCTTGATGCCCAGGGCGCATACCCCATAGAAAAGTACCAGATAAGCTACATCAGCGCGGGCAGGGATATTGCGAGGTTTGAAGACAGGGGGCAGCGTGAGGAGAAAAATATGGTAGCCCTTATTCTTGCTGACCCTGATTATGATTTTGGACTGAACCAGCAGGAGAAGCAGGGGGCAGACGGGGGGCGTACGCAGACCGTTGGGACAACCCCTCCTCCAAAAACGAGTGATCTGATGCCCTTTACACGGCTCCCGGATACGAAAAAGGAAGCGGATACCATTCAGGGCATACTGACCCAGAAAATGGGTGTTTCGGTAAAAAACTACCAGAATGACAAGGCCATGGAATCGCTCCTCCATGCTGCCGAATCCCCGAAGATCGTTCATCTGGCAACCCATGGATATTTTATCGGAAAGGATGAATCCCCACAGACATCCGACTCCAAGCAGATGCTGCTCAGGGACAGCCCGATGTTCCGGTCAGGCCTGGCCTTTGCGGGCATTAATCTTTCCCTGAGAGATGGAAAGGATGAGGGCATCATGAGTGCTGAGAAGGTTATGGGATTGAAGCTTATGGGGACAGACCTTGTAGTGCTGTCAGCCTGTGAAACAGGGGTCGGGGATGTCCAGAGCGGAGAGGGTGTTTTTGGATTGAAGCGGGCGTTCATACTTTCCGGGGCAAAAACAGTCATCATGAGCCTCTGGAGCGTGCCGAGCGCTGAAACTATGCAGTTGATGACAAGATTCTACAGCCTGATGGCTGAGGGAAAACCAAAGGCCGAGGCGCTGAGGCAGTCGAAGCTGGAGCTGATGAAGAAGCGCGCGAACCCCTTCTACTGGGGCGCCTTTATCCTTGTGGGAAACCCGGAGTGAACCGCATATTGCAATACTAAAACAAAAAGGGGTACGCCATGAACACAATCGCTGAGATCTACACGGAATCTGTTCACAAAATGCTGAGGCCGCTCTTTGCAAATTGGGAGCCTTACAACCCTTTAGAGTTAGGCGACTACGGGATCATGGACGGGAATACCTTTATCCGTATCGGTAACATAAAAGACTTTAATGTGAGCTTTAATGTCCGTGAAGATATGTCTAAAGGCAAGAAAAACCTTTCAATAAAGGACTTGGCGGAGGTAAAGCTTCATCACGCCAGAGGATCAGCAGCCCTTGAGGGCGCGATAAATACAAAGGCGCAACTCGAAATCAACTTCTTAAGTGAAGAGGCTGTTTTTTTTAATGCCGCAGATTGCCAGTTCAGAATGATCAGGGACAAGGCTCTGGTTGGCAGAAAAATTATGCAAAAATACAGGACTGGCGAGTGGGAAAGGCCATGGGCAGTAGTTACTGATGTTGTCCGCGCCAGAACAACGACTGTGGCAGTTTCAGGCGGCAAGGATTCATCTATTGTTTTTGAGGCGCAGAGCGGTATTGACCTGATTGACCCTGAAGATGCATCCATAGGACTGAGAGTAGCCGGTCAAAAAAATGTCGGGTATGTTGTGGATGGGCAAACATGGCTATTCCCCTTGATGGGGCTTTCAAAGATTCAGTCAACCTTTCTCTGGTTTAGTGACGAATATAACCCCCTGTTTATGGCGAGCGGCCCGCGAATGCTGTCAGCTATGAGGAATTCACCAAAAATACGCACTGAAGAAACATCGGACGACCTGTACTTCGGACAGATAAAATAGAGGTTTTAGCAGGAGCCGGGCATTTCCTCAACGGCTGGCTGTTATGCCAATTCTAAATCAAGTCATTGCGAGGAGCGTAGCGACGTGGCAATCTAAGGTAATGAGATTGCTTCGCTTTGCTCGCAATGACATCTGACATAATATACACTATTGAATTAGAAATGGTATTACACCTTGATCTCGCTGATATGGCCGTCTTTCATCTCAAGCATTCTCCCTGCATATCTGGCCAGTTCCTGATTATGGGTGACCATGATGACTGTCAGCCCCACATCTCTGTTAAGCTTCAAGAGGACCTGCACGATCTCTTCCGAACGTTTTGTATCGAGGTTCCCCGTGGGTTCATCAGCCAGAAGTATTTCCGGTTTGTTCACCATTGCCCTGGCTATTGCCACCCGCTGCATTTCCCCGCCTGAGATCTGGCCAGGGAGGTGGTCCTTCCGGTGGTCTATACCGAGAAGGACAAGGAGTTTATCCGCCTCATTTTCTGTGCCCGCCTTGCGGTAAAAGGTGAGGGGCAACATCACATTCTCCCTGACGCTCAAGGTAGGGATAAGATAGAAATTCTGGAAGATATATCCGAAGGTCTCCCGCCTGATCTTTGTCAGCGCCCGTTCTGAAAGGGGTTTTCCGCTGCCGAAGATAGGTCTTCCCTCGAGGCGCAGTTCCCCGGCGGTCGGGTTATCGAGACAGCCCAGAAGGTTGATCAAAGTAGTTTTGCCTGAACCGGAGGGCCCGATAATTGACACAAAGTCCCTTTTGTTGATCTGAAAAGAGACGTTGTTTACGGAAACTACCTCCTCGATTCCCCGGGTATAGATCCTGGTCAGCCCTGTAGCTTCTATGGATACTCCTTTCTCGCTCATCTGCCTGCCTCCCCCCTGATCGCTTCCAGGGGCCTGATTCTGCCTGCCCGCCAGGCGGGATAAATGCCGCTTAAGAGTCCAATGCAAAGGATGCCGATCAAGGTGATTATGATAAGCTTGAGGTCTATAAGCACAAGGCCGCCGCCCGGTGCATAGGGCAGAACGCGACGCATCACCATGTCTGTTACCCTTGAAAGTATCAGGGCAATGATAACGCCGAGGACCCCCCCGGCTGTGCAGAGCATCAGGGTTTCGATCCAGATCAATTTGAATATGTCCCAGGGCATGGCGCCAATGGTCTTCAGGATGCCGATCTCCTGGAATCTTTCCCATACAGAGGTCAGGATCGTATTTATTACACCCACCATTGCAATCAGAATGGCGATCATGGCGATTGACAGCACCATTACCTTTGCGGTGGAAATGAGCTTCATAATGGTTTCCTTCACCTGCGCCAGACTTACAATCTGTACATCAGGGAGCTTATAGAGCTTTTCCTCAAGGCGGCCGCTGTCAACGCCCTTTGTCAGTTTGATGCCTATAGTGGTAAGTTCATTGGGCCTGTTAAATATTGTCTGGACCGTTTTGAGAGGTACGAAGATGGTCCCGTCATCCTGAGTGCCTGTTCTTTCCAGTATGCCTGCCACCTTAAACTGGACGTTCTTCTCCGGCATAAGGATCATGTCCCCAACTTCGCGCTGTTCAAGCTCCGCTGCCTCATAACCCATGACCGCTTCATGGCCGTTTACATCAGTAAACCAGCCCCCTTTTTTGAATTTAAGGAAAGGTTTCATTTCCGCAAAGCTTTTGGGCTCTATACCGAAATATCCGGCAATCCCCCCGCTTTCCCCCTTGTTCGGATCAAAGACGGCTGACATGAAGATAGGGGTGATCTTCTCTACTTCTGGTTCTTTCGTGATCTCCTTCATGATGGACTCGTCCATGTAGCGGAGCCCTGTTCCTCCCTTCAGCATCAGGGTGGCCGCCTCATAGGGACAGCCTTTGGCCATGATCATAAGCTGAAAGCCCATGTTGTCAATATCCTTGTTGAGGGAAGATTCATAGCCGCGGTTGAACCCCAGCAGGCTTACAAGCACCCATGCTGAAAGGGCTATGCCGATGATCGTCAAAAGGGTCCGCACCTTCTTTCTGAGCAGATTTTTATAGGCCACCTGAAATTTGGTAATCATTTTTTTGGCGCCTCCTGGGTAGATTGTGTGGAAAAGACGAACTCATCCATGAGGATAAGATTCTTCTTTGTAGCCCTGAGGGCTGCCCTGAAATCAGCCTCGGCTTCCGGTGCAGGATTCTTTATCTGCTCGACCTGCCCTGATGCCTTCCCTGATATAATATCATAGCGTTCAAAATCTTTGAGGGTCAGGCCGATGAACTGTTTCCCGAACTTCCCGTCCCGTAATCTGCCTGCGTACTGGCTTGTCATTTTTTGTATATAGAAACCCTTTATTGTTCCTTCGAGGTTGAGCACCAGGAAAACCTGGATGCCGCCGAACTGGCCTTTCTGGTTTACCCCGTGAATATAACCGATCTTTTTCTTTTTAGCGTTTATTTCGTAAATTGTGTAGGGGACATCAATGGTTTCATAGATACCCCGGAATTTATCCCCGAGCCGTGATTCTACTGTGGCAAGGAGTTTGTCGCCGCCCTTTTTCACAATTGAGGTATAGACCGTCTTATACCCTGTAGATTCAGGGAAAAGTCTTGCTACGTCACGGTCAGGGTCATTGAGATCACAGCCAACCGCGCCAAAAACCGCTGTGTATCCTGTCAGGATAATGAAAAGGGTTGCAATCGCGACTTTTACCATTAAAGACTCCTTTGTTGTTTTGCTCATATATCATGGCGGCAGTAATCCCGCCTTCACAGTATCAGTTTGTAAAAATAAAGCTGTAGTACAAAGCGGTTGTCGCCGGTATTGTGGTCGTACTGATACATCATGCGGACTGCGAGGTCTGATGTGACCTGGCTGGTGACACAGAGCGCTGCCTGCCAGTCTTTATCATCCCCGAATTTCCAGTAGGTTGGCTGGAACTCTAATTTAAGCCTTCCTCCCGGGTCCACATTGAAGCCTAACCGGTACATGAATGCGTAGGTATCCTGATCAAGCCACGTGCCGGCAAGCACATCAAAGCGATGCTCAAAGCGGTTCCTCAAGATGGTCAGATCAGCGCCTGCAAGCCTCATCTCAAGGGGGTTCGGGGCTCTCAGTGTGTAGCCCATGGTATCAAGGGTTTTTCCGTAGCCAAGGGAAAAGCCGAGATTGAAATTATCCTGACTCAGTACGCCATAGGAAGCCCTCGCAGCGCTCATGGAATTGCCCCGTGCATACACAGGCATACCTGAACCGGTGGTGACGCTCGCTGCGATATCCCCCCATGAGAAGTCTTTGTAGAGGCCTCCACCCCAGTCGCGGTCATATCCGAAGCCTTGTACGGCAAGGGTCCGAAGGAGCAGGCCATGGCTGTCAAAATATGATCCGAGACCGAAGGCAGGGCGGTTATGGCCGGTCCAGATATAGGGTCCCGGGGTCTTTACCTTGAAATAGGCGTTATATACCTGGGGCTCCCACTTGATGCCGTTGGCTCCGTCTATTCCATTTACGGTCAATGCTGCACGGGCCTGAAGGGCAAAGGTGGCCCAATCACCGGAGTCGCCTGAAAAGCGCTTTATGTAATCGAAGCCCACGCTTGGCTTCTGCATCTCCGCATCCGGGTCCATTGAATAGTAGATCGGTTTTCTAAGCTGGGAAGAATAGCCGCCGACCCCCTGGGCTTCAAAATAGAGGAGCTGATCCGACGCCTCTGCCATAAAGGCAGAAAACAAGAGGGCAACCCCTATGATGAGGTATCTACACATCGAAATTATATCTGCCCCGGGCAACAACCTTCCCGTCTTTCATGATGGTAAGCTTGATTTCCCAATCACCGGGCATGACAATATTTACAGGGAGAAGATAGTCGCCTTTTTTCGAGACCTTAAAGGCCTGGTCCCCTGATGCATGAGCGCCTCTCATGGAAGGCATATCCGAATCGCCTTTTACCTCAAAGGAGGTATCTTTCCTGCCGTCCCTGGTAAATATTTCCACCTTCATGATCACCATGCCGAGCTTCGGCTTCTTGTCAAAGCCGTATATCAGATAATGATCATTTCCTATGGGAACCTTTTTGCCGGGTGCAGCCATTGAAGGATACGCAGCCGATTGTTCAGCCCCTGCATGAATGCTTTGAGGCAATGACAGAAGAGATAAAAAGAGCGCGAGAAGAATCAGTAAGATTAATTTTTTTGTACAGATCATAGATATGCCTCCTTTAGACTGCTTTTCATATATATAAGCACAGGCAACCGGTTAGTCAATGATATCTATGGGTATCTGGCATGAGAGAAAAAGGCCCCTTTGGGGTGGGGGCAGCAGAAGCTTCCCGAAAGAAAGTAGATCAGGCGGGGTATACCC
>PNOM01000053.1 GCA_013824835.1 Syntrophus sp. (in: bacteria)
GGGCCATTCTCATGTACCGTTGAATACGATAAGAGAAGGTGTTATGCTCTTCAACCCGGGCTCGTACAGGGGAACCTATATGAATCCGGGTACGATAGGCATAATGGAGATTGATCATAATGATATTCATTTCCTTCATTTGCAGGTGACTTGAGTGGAACCTGTAAATCTTTCCTTCCTCTGGCATATGCACCAACCTTATTATAAGAACATCTATACAGGGGAATACCTCCTTCCCTGGGTCCTTCTCCACGGTACAAAAGATTACTCCGATATGGCCCTCATTCTAAAAGAGTTTGTTGGTATGAAGCAAAATTTCAATCTTGTTCCTTCACTCCTTATCCAATTATTTGACTATGCAGAGGGGAAGGCGATCGACCGATACCTTCAGATATTCAGAAAAAGGCCCCGGGAGATGACGCAGGACGAAAAGATATTTCTCCTCATGAATTTTTTTAATGCCAGCTGGGAGAATATGATTAAGCCCTACCCAAGGTACTACGAACTCCTTGCAAAAAGGGGTTTTTACTATCCCAAGGAGGGTATTGCCCGCATAGTCGATTATTTTACAGACGATGATTTGAGGGATATTCAGGTCTTTTACTTTCTCGCATGGATAGACCCAGTTTTTTTTGATACCTATGACGAGTTGAGGCGCCTGAGAGCCAAGGGAAGAGGGTTTAGCGAAGAAGACAAAAAGATCGTAGAAGAGGTGCAGCAGGAGATATTGAAAGGTATTGTGCCCCTTTACAAAGAACTCGCATCCACGGGAGCTATGGAGATATCCACTTCACCTTTCTATCACCCCATAGTTCCCTTGCTTATTGACAGCCGTTCTGCCCGGGAGGCGATGCCTTGTGTGGCACTTCCTGAGAAGCTTTTCGCAAGACCGGAGGATGGGGTGCACCAGATTGAGGAGGCAATAACCCTTTTCCGTACCCTCTTTGGTGCGACCCCGAAGGGCATGTGGCCTCCTGAGGGATCTGTTAGTGATGGTGCCCTCCAACTCTATATGGATCAGGGGATTGAATGGCTTGCCACCGATGAGGACATACTTTTTGAAAGCTTAAGAATGTACGAGAGACGGGATGGAAATGGCTGTTTAATGAAACCGGAGTTTTTATATAAACCATACAGGCATGAGAAAAACGGGAAGCAGATCAGCCTTATTTTCAGAGATCAGCAACTTTCCGACCTTATATCCTTTCATTATTATAGGATGGCCCCAAAGGAGGCTGCTGAGGACTGCATCAGAAGGATCAGGAGAATTGGAGAATCCCTGAGGGGAAAGGTGAGAACGCCCCTTGTGACCATTGCCATGGATGGTGAAAATGCCTGGGAGAACTACAAAAACGACGGCAGGGATTTTCTTGCCTTTCTCTATGAGGGGATACTCCAGGATAGCAGTATCCGGCCGACGACCATATCCGAGTATCTTGCCCAGGCAGAGGATTTCGGGAGTATCCACCATTGTTTTGCAGGCTCATGGATAGGTCACAATTTTTCCATATGGATCGGTCACATAGAGGATAATACAGGCTGGACCCTCCTCGCAACAGCGAGGGAATATCTGGAAACTGCAGATCCGGAAAAGAGGAATAAAGAGGCGTGGGAGTCGATCTATGCTGCGGAAGGCAGTGACTGGTTCTGGTGGTATGGAGATGAGCACTCTTCGGAGAACGATGAGATATTTGATTTTCTATTTCGTGAGAACCTTGCAAATGTATACCGCTTTACAGGGAAAGAGCCGCCTGATGTACTTAATATCCCGATTCTTCTTGAAAACAGAGAGATAAAACCGACACGGGAACCGATAAATCTTATATATCCTGCAATAGACGGCGAGGTTTCAAACTATTTCGACTGGATGGGTGCCGGTTATATAGAGGGGAAAGGGCACGGCACGGCCATGCATCAAACTGTGGCGCTTATAAAGGGCTGTTTTTTCGGGTTCAACGAAAAGTCCCTGTTTCTAAGGATAGATATGGATAAGAGCTTTATTGAGAATATTGAAGACCTCTCCTTTGAAATCATTCTCACCGTAAAAGAGACTACCAGCAAGATTGTCTATCGGGTGAAAGGAGATGTGCTTGAGAGCACTTTACCGGTAAATATAGCTTTCTATGATATTTTAGAGATAGAGGTGCCTTTTGAAAGTCTTGGCGCTCAGAAGGGCGATACAATTGCTGTATCGTCTTCCCTCAAGATTAAAGAGATGATTGTAGACAGGGTCCCGAAACGTGGTTACCTCGCAGTTAGAATGCCCTCTGAAAACTTTGAAATGGAGATGTGGTATGTGTAATCACGTACCCCTTTTTAATCGCCCCTTATAATAGTCCTTAAAAAAGAAACCGTAGATTACTGCAGTAAGGGCAAGGCTTAACGTTAAAGTGATGTAAATCTTGCCGGTGAAAACTGTTTTTACCCCCATGATCATGAAAAAAAGTATGAAACCGGCAATGAGGGATTTGCCGATCTCTTTAAGTGCGCCGTGCCCGGGAATATACCCTGTCTTCTTTTTTAAAAGCATGAAAAGGAAGACAAAATTGTACAAGGAGACAATAGAAGTGGCGAGGGAGATGCCGAGATTTTTGAAGGGCACCATGAGTCCGTACGCGAGGATTGCATTCAGGGCAATGGAAGAGAGGCCGACCAGGGCAGGGGTCTTCATATCGTGGAGGGCGTTGAATATTCTTACGAATGAGATGGAAAGGGCGTAAAAAATCAACCCTGTGCTATAGCCCAGGAGGGCTCTGCTCGTGAGGTCAGTATCCCTGAAGGTGAAGGCGCCCCTTTCGTAGAGGATCTGTATGCATTCGTTGCCTGTAGTGCAGAGGAGGACTGTAGACGGGATCAGGGTTACACAGAGCAGGATAATGGAGCTGTCCATATGGGCAAATATGTCGTGCCATTGTTTGTCGTGATAGAGCTTTGATATCTTGGAAAACATGACCGTATACACAGGAACTGCAAAGAGACTGAAGGGCAGGATAAAGATCCTGAAGGCGTATGACAGGGAGGCGACCTCACCAGCAGGAAGGTATGACCCGATGATCCTTCCAACGAAACTGTTTATCGGTACGATTGATGTGGCGATAAGTGCCCCCGCAAAGAGCCTTTTTGCTTCATGTATTGCAGGGTGATTAAGGGAAAGGACAGGTCTGTAGCGGATATTATATTTTCGTATATAAGGGAATTGAATGATTATTTGAAGGATCGAACCCAGGGCGGCGCCCACAGCAAGGCTGTATATGCCTATTTTGCTGCTCAGAGTAAGAGCTGAAAGAATAAACACACAATTCCATAGTATCCCTGAAAACTCAGGTGCTGCAAAGTGTTCTTTTGCATTGAGGAAGGCCTTCATTATGGAGAGAAGGGTATGAAAAGAGATGACAGGTATCATGATTATAAAAAGGTATTGAGTAACCCTCTTTGCTTCAGGGCTGAATCCCGGGGCAATAAGACCTGTGATGGTGCTGCTGAATATGAGAAAAATTGTTGAGATGAAGAGGGTTATGATTATTGATAGATTAATAAAAGTAGAATATATCTCTGAATAGGCAGTGTCGTTTTTTATATATTTTGTACACACAGGAACAAGAAAGGCGCTTGTTGCCCCGGAGAAAAAGAGTGTCTGTATCAGCTCGGGAAAGTTGAAGGCCACAATGAAGGCGTCGACCAATAGGGTGGCGCCGAAAAGATAGGCCTGAATGGCTTCCCGGACATACCCGATAGGCCTGCTTATCAGAGTAATTACCGTGATGATCGAGCCTTTTCTTATAATGTCGGCAAGGGGGTTTGCGGGAGTCTTTATTTCAGATGGTTTCTGTTCCAATATGCTTTCTCTTTACAATCCTGCGCAATTTGTTGATTGCCTTCTGCTCGATCTGCCGTATCCTTTCTCTGGTGACGCCGAATATCTTTCCCACTGATTCGAGGGTTTGAGGGTCGTGGCCGTCAAGGCCGTATCTCAGGAGGACAACCTTTTTTTCATCATGACCCAGGGTATCAAGCCATGAGGCGATCTCTTCGACTCGTGTGGTCTGTTCGTAGGCGGATAATGGCTCTTCTGCTGTCATGTCAGGAAGAACCTCTTCAAGGGTAAGCTTTCCCTCTTCGTCAATAATGGTCTCAAGGGAAAAGGTTTTTACGACCACAGTAAGCAGGTTATTTATAAGATCCAGGGAGAAACCTGTTTCAAGTGATATTTCCTCCGGCGTCGGCTCCCTTTCGTGTTTTTCAATAAACATGTTGATTGTTTTTGATACCTTGTAAACCTTCGAGGATATGTGTATCGGAAGGCGCACTGTCCTTGACTGATTTGCTATTGCCCGCTCAATTGCCTGCCTGATCCACCAGGTGGCATAGGTAGAGAATCTGCAATTTCTCAAGGGGTCGAACTTTTCTACCGCCCGGATCAGGCCGATGTTGCCCTCTTCAATGAGGTCAAGGGTAGTAATACCCTGGTTCATATATTTCCTGGCAATCTTTACTACAAGGCGTAAATTGGCCTCTATCATCTTTTTTCTCGCCTCCATGTCTCCGGCAGCGATTCTTCCTGCGTAGGCCCGTTCTTCTTCCATGGTGATGATAGGGAGCTTGCGCAGACCCTTCATATAGAGTCTCTCCACTTTGATTTCTCCGGTATCAAAGAAATCCGTATAGTGTTCCTTTTCTTCTTTAATTATTCCTTCCAACCCTGGTCTCCTATGAGTTTCACAAACCTGCATCCCCCTCTGTTCTCTTCCCTGAACTGATCATCATCCTCCCGGATATAGACCATAAGGTCCTGTAAAGTCTCATCTCCAACAGGTATAACCAGCCTGCCTCCTCGAGCGAGCTGATCAAGCAATGCCTTCGGGGGTCGGGGGGCGGCAGCGGTTACGATGATTCCATCATAAGGTCCATGTTCCCTCCAGCCTAAGGTCCCGTCGTTGATTGTGATTACTATATTCGTGTACTTCAGGGTGTCGAATATCTTCCGTGACCTCTTGGCCAGCCCGGGTATGCGCTCTATTGAATAGACCTGTTCTGCAAGTTTTGAAAGGATTGCAGTCTGGTAACCGGACCCTGTTCCAATTTCAAGGACCCTCTCAGTGCCTTTCAACTCAAGGGCTTCCGTCATCAGGGCAACGATGTAAGGCTGGGATATGGTCTGCTTTTCTCCAATGGGCAGAGGGTTATCATCATGGGCCTGAGGCCAGAACGCTTCGTCGAGAAAAAGGTGCCTCGGCACTTCCAGCATGGCGTTGATAACCCTTCTGTCTTTTATGCCCCGGGCAATAATATGGGCATCAACCATCTGCTGCCTGTTGCTGCTATAACCGTTACGTATCATAAGGAAAGTTCTTTTGCCCTCTTCCGTGCCTTTTCGATTGCTTTTATGATAATTCCCTTGAAGGCATCCTCTTCCAGCGATGCAAGTCCGGCTATGGTCGTCCCCCCAGGAGAAGTGATCATTTCTTTCATCAGGGCGGGGTGTATGGCTTCCTCTTCCAGCATCCGTATCGTACCTTTGGCTACCTTAATGGAGAGCGTTGTTGCCTTTTCTCTTGTAATGCCCATCATTACCCCGGCATCTATCATTGCTTCGAGAAAAAGGAGAAAAAAGGCTGGTCCGCTTGCCCCGAGGGCTGTTACCGCATCCATAAGTTCTTCACCAACCTCTACCATGGTGCCAAGGGGGGCAAATATCTTTTTTGTCTCTTCCATGTCTTCATTTGTGACGAGACTGTTTGATGTAATGCCGATTGCACCCTCACCTACTTTTACACAGATATTGGGCATAATCCGTATCACTTTCATTGGTTTGCCGACTATGGACAGGATGTTTGAAATGGTTATTCCTGCCATTATAGAAATGAGAACGTTTTTTTCATTAATATGGGGCGCAATGCCCTGTATGGTTTTTTCTGAATCCTGGGGTTTTACTGCGAGTATTATGAAATCAGCTTTTGCCGCCAGTGTGTGTGGCGTAGCGACACATTCTATTCCATGGGTTTCTTCTATGAATTGCGCCCTGCTCGTTTTTGTTTCCAGGCACGAAATATCCTTTTTCTTAAAGCCTGTCCGGAGAAGGGCCTTAAGAATCGCTTCGCCCATGTTACCAAGTCCGATTATCCCTATTCTATTCATGGTATTCCTCCTTGTTTCTTATAACAGAAAGGCGTTGTGTTTTAAAGCAATTTTTAATCATTCAGAAGAATAGGAAGCGCTGGTTACCAAAGGATAGTGAAAATAACTTGACACGAAACCGAAAGGGGACTAAAGTATTATAAGTAGACATTGAGGTCTCTTAGCGGAGCTTGCTGAATATCTATTATAGAGCGGACTGGGGCGTCCAGATCACCAACGGTGGTTTGCGATGCCTTTTTTATTGTGCAGAGGTGAGGTGATATGGAAAGGAAATGGCGTATAGGGATTGGCCAGATAAATTGTACTGTAGGCGACCTTAAGGGAAACTGTATCAAGATGATGGAGCATATTGAAAGGGCTTTTGCCATGGGTGTTGATGTGCTTACATTCCCGGAACTGGCAGTCACCGGTTATCCCCCGGAAGACCTTCTTCTCAAAGATAGATTTATACAGGACAACCTTGATGCGCTGAAAGAGCTTGCTGCTGCGGTGCCGGATATGGTGGTTGTGGCGGGGTTTGTAGACAGGGCAGGAAAAGAAATCTACAATGCCGCTGCAATAATGTATAAAGGTGAGATCAAAGGCATATGTCACAAGACGCATCTGCCGAACTACGGCGTCTTCGATGAAAAGCGTTATTTTACAGCCGGCAGCCAGTCGCTGGTTTTCAGGTATGGAAGGCTTCTGTTCGGTGTTAATATCTGTGAAGATATCTGGCACAAGGAAGGACCCACGTGTAACCAGGCAGCCCTGGGGGCGCAGCTGATCCTGAATATTAACGCATCTCCCTACCATGCCGGCAAGGTTAAGGAACGGGAAGAGATAGTGAGAAACCGGGCGCTCTATAACCGCCTGTTTATCTCCTATACAAATCTCATAGGTGGTCAGGACGAGATTGTATTCGACGGCCAGAGTATGGTGGTGGATGGAGACGGCAGGGTGATTGCCCGGGCTCAGGCATTCAAGGAAGACCTCATTGCAGTTGATGTGCCTGAAGAGTCTCTCCTTAAGGCTGGTCCCGGAGAAGGTGAGTGCATCGATAAGGAAAAGACCGGCAGGGTTATCACCATTGCACAGGAGGCGTTGCCTCGATTTAAGGAGCCGATCCCCTTATGGAACGGTTCTTTTCTGGAACCGGTGGCTGAAGTCTACGAGGCCCTGGTGCTTGGACTCCACGATTATGTAGTCAAAAACGGTTTTGCAAAGGTGACCATCGGATTAAGCGGCGGCATTGATTCTGCCCTGGTCGCAGCCCTTGCAATAGATGCTTTGGGGAAAGAGAACGTGGTGGGTGTATCTATGCCCTCCAGATATACATCGAATGAATCTGAGGTTGATGCAAAGGAATTAGCCGACCGTCTGGGCATCACAATCCTCGATGCGCCAATTGACGATCTGTACAAGGCATACATAGCCCTCCTTGAGCCCTTTTTTGCCGGTCTTAAAGGGGATATCACAGAGGAGAATATTCAGGCCCGCATCCGGGGCAATATCCTCATGGCCCTTTCAAACAAATTCGGATGGCTGGTTCTCACTACGGGAAATAAATCGGAGATGAGCGTCGGGTATGCCACCCTTTATGGAGATATGGCGGGAGGCTTTGCCGTTATTAAAGATGTACCCAAGATCATGGTCTATAAACTGTCAATATACCGGAATTCCCTGGGTTCAGTAATACCTGAGCGCATACTGGTCAAGGCGCCTACTGCAGAGTTGAGGCCTGATCAGAAGGATTCAGACTCCCTGCCGCCCTATGAGGACCTTGACCCGATACTTAAATCATATGTGGAGGAGTATAAACATGGGGACGATATAGCTTCGGCGCTCGATACTGCGAAGGAGATTGTAGACAGGGTGCTCCGAATGGTTGATTTGAGTGAATATAAGCGCAGGCAGTCACCGCCGGGGATCAAGATTACCCCAAGGGCATTCGGCAGGGACAGGAGGATGCCCATAACAAACAAGTACAGGGGATGAGTCATGTCGTTTGAAGTATTGCTGCACAGAATATCGCCAACCCTGAAAAGGATTACGAAAAAGCTGAATGGCCACCATTCCTTTTTCAATGACGACGATTTATACCAGGAGGCGTTAGTCCATCTTTGGATTGATTACAAGGAAGGGATGCTTCATGATAAAACCGACAGCTATATACTCCAGGGATGTTATTTCCACCTGAGGAACTATCTCCGCAAGGTGCAGGATAGTGCTACCATTGTGAGTTTTAATACACCCATAGGAGAAGACGGGGTAGTACTGGAAGACTCTATGGTCCCGGACAGTGGTTCCAATTATGATTATCTTGAAAGCAAACTGCAGATTGAGGCAGTGGGAAAAGAGTGCCTTACTGAGAGGGAAAAGAAGGTGTTGATGTTTTTTCTCGAAGGCATGTCCATGAGGGAGATTGGTGTAAAGCTTGGTATATCCCATGTCATGGTCCTGAAGATCAGAAACAGGATTAAAGACAAATATATGCAGTTTAATAAAGAAATACTCAATTAGCGTCTTTCCGATTCAACCCTACGGCCTTTCCGCCTCATGGCGTTTATTGGTTTGATAGTTTACTTTTCTTGTGTTATTTGTATCATATGCTGAAAAATAAATTTCTGAAGGAAGGTTTGCGGGAGCACGCCAGTGCCATTTATCAAACGACTGTCGAAGAATTGATGACCTGGCAAGGGTTTATCCGTGACGTATGGCCGCTGCTTATTTTATTGCTTGCAGCTCTGGGATTTGTGATCCTGCTCGCAAAACCGGCACCGCCGAAGCATGTGACGATGGCCTCCGGTAAGGGCGGGTCTTACCATGTGCTGGCGCAAAAGTATGTTGAATTTTTTCGTAAAAATGGGGTCACCCTTGAGCTGTTCCCAACCCATGGCGCCCAGGAAAATCTGGCTCGGCTGAAAGATCGTCAAGATCCTGTTATTGCAGCATTTGTTCAGGGTGGAATAGCCAAACCAGGCGATACGTCGGGGATTCTGTCCCTTGGCAGTATCGATTACGAGCCGGTGTGGTTTTTTTACCGTAGCGGCGATGCTATTGAGAACGATAAAGATATCCATCGAATTCTCAAGATGAGGATTGCCATTGGCCCGGTGGGCAGCGGGACGCACACACAGGCGATGCATATTCTTGAGCTTAACGGTATCGCGCCAACCTCCATCTTGTTGACCATGCCGAATCCCGATGCCGCACAGGCGCTCCAGCGGGGAGAGATCGATGCAGTGTTTATGGTCGATGGTATTGAATCAGCCGATGTTCAGACCTTACTCAAGGACCCGAAAATTCGCCTGGCTAACTTCCGGCGGGCTGCTGCGTACACCCGGCTGTCGCCCTTTATCGAAAAATTAGAGGTGCCCATGGGCGGATTTGATTTGGCGCGCAATTTTCCCTCCAAGGATACGCAGTTGATAGCAACAACGACCAATCTGCTGATTGATGACCGGATGCACCCTGCAATTCAAATGTTGTTTTTGCTGGCAGCTCAAGATATAAACGGAAAGGAAAGCTATTTTGCCCGTCGCGGCGAATTCCCTTCCTTCAAAGATCCTGTTGTGCCCGAGAGTAAGGTGGCTGTTCGTTTTCGTCAAAAGGGCCCTCCTTTCTTGATGGATTACCTGCCATTCTGGTTGGCGGAATTTATCGACAGGATGTTCTTGTTGCTGGTGCCATTTTTTGTTGTTGCCTATCCGATTGTCAAAGCAATGCCTGAGTATCGCCTCAAACCTGCGAAAGCGAGGATTAACAAGGTTTATAGTGAACTGAAGTTTTTTGAACAGGAGCTATTACAATCCTATGACTCCGCACGACATGATGAGTATATCCTGCGGCTCAACGCCATGGAGAGTGATGCCCTGGGAATGAAGCTCCCCAAGATTCTGGCCAGCAATTACTACTACTACAGTCTGCGCAAAGATATTGACTTTGTTCGCAGCCGCTTGAGTCGTGAAAATCCTTATGGGGCCAAAGCGAATAACCAGGGTGAATAGCGGATAGTATTTTCTGTCGATCAGCCCCCGATGACTCTCCTCAAACGGAAGTGAGCGGACATTCCGCGCGACACGGTCTTTTCAAATAAAAGGTTGGCATCAAAGCAGTTTTGTGATAAAGGAACAGAAGCGATTGACAAAGCCAGGAGGGTTGCTATGAAAAAGGGTATTGCAATATGTGCCGCAATATTGCTGATCTGTTCTTTTGCCTTTTCCGCCTTTGGAGCAAATGAGATCAAGATTGGCGTGATATATCCGCTGACAGGTCCTGCGGCAAGTACCGGTCAGGTGCTCCTTGAGGGGGTGAAGCTTGCAGTTGATATTATCAACACGAAAAATAATCTGAATATGCTCCTTGCAAAAACTGAAGGGTTGCCCAATCTGAATGGTGCAAAGATCGTTATCGTTGCCGGCGATCACCAGAGCAACCCCGCTACAGGCATGGCGGAAGCGGAACGGCTCATCACCCAGTCAAAGGTAGTCGCGATCCTCGGTTGTTATAACAGCAATGTTACTGCTACTGCGAGTCAGGCAGCAGAGCGCCTGGGCATCCCTTTTCTGAATGAAACCTCAACATCCCCCACATTGACGGAACGGGGTTTCAAGTGGTTTTTCAGGACAACCCCGAACGATGATCTTCTGAGCGAAAATTTCTTTCACTTTCTTAGCGACATGAAAAAAAGGAGGAATGTTGATCTGAGCCCGATTGCCATTTTTAATGAGAATACACTCTTTGGCACAGACTCGGCAAAATTCCAGGATAAGTATGCAAAACAACATGGTTACAAGGTTGGAGGGACCATTTCCTATCCCCCGAAGAGCACCCAGCTTACCTCCGAGGTCCAGAAGCTGAAGGGTCTCAACCCGAAGGTTGTGCTGCAGACGTCCTACATTGCAGATGCGATTCTTTCCATGAAAACCTATAAGGAGCTGAATTTTGCCCCTGATGCAATCCTGGCCAACAATGCAGGGTTTATTGATCCAGAATTTGTGAAAACCCTTGGTAAAGATGCAAATTTTATACTCAGCAGGGAAGTATGGGCAAAAGACCTTGCCGTAAAGAAGCCGATTACCAAGGCAGTGGCTGATATGTTCCAGAAAAGGACAGGTAAACCAATGGACGGAAGTTCTTCAAGGGCCTTTACCGCCATGATTGTCCTTGCCGATGCAATCAACAGGGCAGGCTCTACCGAGCCAGGGAAGATTCAGAAGGCGCTCCTCGAAACGGACATGAAGGCCGACCAGCTTATCATGCCCTGGGATGGGGTAAGATTTGATCCCAGGACCCACCAGAATGTCCTTGGAAAAGGCATTATCGTTCAGATTCAGAATGGAGAGTATTATACGGTATGGCCCTTTGGTCTCGCCACAAAAGAAGTGGTCTGGCCCTTTCCTAAATGGAACAAGAGGTAACAGAGATGGAGAGTGATCTATTTCTCCGGGACCTTGCCCAGTTTTTCTGGAAGGTTGATTATCGGATGATCCCCCTTACCGAACTGACAAGGGTCTATCTCGGTAGTGAAGGCCAGGGGATCGACCTGATTATATGCATCATCTTCGAGGGTCATGATATTACAAAGGTTGAAGCCCACAGGATTGTCTCTCAAGGCATATCCCTTGTGCCTGAAGGCAGGAGATTATTTCCGAACCTGAGCGTCTACAAGAATTTGCTCCTCGGGGCCTATCTTACCAATGACGGGGCCGAGATTGCACAAAGGCTCGACTATGTATACACGATTTTCCCCATTTTGAAGGAAAGGACTGCCCAGGAGGCCCTTGACATCTGCGACAGGGCCTATGTGATCCAGACGGGCAGGGTGGTCCTGAACGGCACAGGAAAGGAGCTGCTCTCCTCAGAGCTTATTCAGAAGGCATTTTTAGGCCTGTAGTCTTTAGAAGCAGGCAAGATGCTCTTATATGCCATCCGCATCTGAACTATTTGATGGGAAGTGTCCCATATATATTGACACAGAGGGATTGTATGTATAGGCTAAATGAAAAAAGGAATAAAGACCTTTTTTGCAATGAAAAACACAGCATTCATGGCACACATTGCCGACCTGATACATGTATGATAAGAGTTCTGAATGTCCCAAGAGAAGCATCATGCCCTTGTATGTGAGGAAAGCTCATGCGAGGAAAGAATAAGCTTATAGCGAGACTGGTGGGCGCTCCGATGGCAAAGAAAATCCTTATTATAGAAGACGACCAGATTATAAATAAATCCCTCTTTGACATCCTGAAGGAAAGGGGGTATGAAGCATTTGCGGCCACGAGTGGAGAAGAGGGGCTTGCTTTTCTGAAGCAGTTTCCTGCGAATCTGGTAGTTATTGACCTGGGACTTCCCGATATGTCCGGGCTCGATGTGCTCAGCAGGGTAAAGGGTGATAATCCTTCCACTGAAGCGATAATGCTCACCGGAAACGCGTCTCTCGAGTCTGCCATTGAGGCCACGGAGATGGGGGCTTTCTCCTATCTGTTGAAGCCCTATAAAACGGAAGAATTGATGTTCCATATCAAACGTGCACTTGAGAAACAACAGGCCCATAATGCACTCATAGAGAGCGAAGATCGCTACAGGATAGCGATAGAACACTCCAATGACGGTGTTGCTATCGTCCATGGTGATAAACACGTCTTTGCGAATAAAAGATTTCTGGAGATTTTCGGCTATGAGCGTATGGAAGAGGTTGTCGGGAAACCCATATCAATTACAGCACATCCCGATGATTGTGAACGTATCCTGGGGTATAACCGGGGAAGGCAGAAAAACAAATCCGTACCGTCAATATATGAAATGAAAGGCATCAAGAAAAATGGCGAGACGGTTATTATAGAGGTTTCCGCGACGAGCATATTGTTCCATGGAGAATCCGCTTCTCTTGCTTATTTAAGAGATATCACCAGCCGCAAACAAAGGGAAAAGGAGCTTCAAGAGAACATTGAAAAAATCACACAGGCAAAAGAGGAATGGGAATCATTGGTAGATTCCCTCAGCGAGCTTGTTTTGCTTCTTGATGAAAGGGGATATATTATCCGTTCCAACCGGGGATCTGTAAGTTGGAGCCTCGGACATCCCGGTGATGCAAGAAGACAGACACCACACAATATCCTCCATCCATATTGCACAAAGTCAGACTGTTACCTCAAGGATTTTATATCAAACGCCTTAAAGGATACAGCGGTAGGTAAATCCGCAGAATTGGAGGTAAAGGACGAGGTATTGAAGCGGTACCTCAATATACGGATGAGGCCTATCCATACTCAGCAGAATGAAGCATTCATGACAAACCCCGACACAAAAAATAATGAAATAAACCGGATAAAAGGGAGTTTCGCTGTTCTTGTCATCCATGACATGACAGAGCGCAGGCAGGCGAAGGAATCACTCACGAAGGCATATGAAGAGCTGAAAGAGACCCAACAGGAATTGATCCGCATCGAAAAACTGGCCCTTCTGGGAAAATTTTCGTCGGGTATAGCCCATGAGATCAGAAACCCTCTTGCAAATATCCGTGCATCTGCCCAGTTTTGCCTCGCCCAATACAAACTCGATGAAGAAATCAAGAAACACCTGGGAATCATGTTGAGGAATTCTGAGCATGCGAACAAGATCATAAAAGACCTGATAGATCTTGCAAAACCGAGCGAGGTTTCTCTGAAACCAGGCGACACAAACGATGTGATAAACAAGGTATGCGATCTTGTAAAAACACGGTTCGAAAAACAGCACATACTTTTGCATAAGAAGGTATCGAGGAGATTGCCCCCTATCTTAATGGACGAAGAACGTATGGAGAAGGCCTTCCTCAATTTCGTTCTGAATGCCCTGGACGCTATGCCGAAAGGCGGAAAACTTACCATAAATGCCTACCCCTACTTTGATAAAAATAAGGTAATCATCACTATCCAGGACACAGGCAAGGGTATTCCACAGGAAGACCTTGACAATATATTTCATCCCTTTTTTACTACGAAACGTACCGGTATTGGATTAGGGTTATGCCTTGCAGATCAGGTAATAAGCTCTCACAAAGGAAGGCTTTCCGTTGCCAGCAAAACGGGGGAAGGCACAACGATCACCATAGATCTGCCGATAGCAAGGGAAAGTTAAAAAATGGAGAAAATCTTAATAGTTGAAGACAACAAGGACATGCAATTCCTCCTCTCAAACATATTAAAAAGCGAAGGGTATGAAACATTGGTCACTGGAGAAGGTAAGAGGGCGTTGAAAGAGACAAAGAGATGGTCGCCTGATCTTGCTTTGCTTGATATACATTTACCCGATATGGATGGGATGGCGGTTCTTGAAGATATAAAGAAGCTTAATAAAGACCTTGCCATTATTATGTTGACTGCGTATGGAGATGTCAAAGGAGCTGTGCAGGCCATGAAACTGGGCGCCTTTGAATATATCACCAAACCCTTTGATAATGATGATCTGATCATTACTATTAAGAGGGCCTTGCAGACACAGAACCTGAGCAAAGAGGTCCAGGACCTGCGAAAACAATTGGGTGAAAAAACCACCTCAGACCTGATAGTTGAACTTACCGGAGAAAGCCGGTCAATGAAGCAGATATTGAAGCAGATTGATATTGTTTCTCCTACGAATTTGACGGTAGTGCTGCAAGGGGAAAGCGGAACCGGGAAAGAACTGGTTGCGCAACTGATACACAAAAGAAGTCAGAGGAGCGATAAGGCTTTTGTTGCCATAGATTGCGGCGCCATACCGGAATCCCTTGTTGAGAGTGAACTCTTCGGCTATGATAAAGGCGCTTTTACGGGCGCAGATATCCTCAAAGAAGGCAAATTTGAACAGGCAAACAAAGGCACACTCTTTTTGGATGAGATCACAAACCTGCCGGACTCAACTCAGGCAAAATTATTAAGGGTCTTGCAGGAGAAAAAGATTGTGCATCTGGGCGGGAAAAAAGACATAAAGGTTGATGTCCGGATTATTGCGGCCTCAAATGTAGATCTTCCCGATGTACTGAAAGCAGGAAGGTTCAGGAACGACTTGTTTTATAGGTTGAACGAATTTCCCATTACCGTGCCCCCTTTAAGGGAAAGAAAGGAAGATATTCCACACCTCGCAAATCGTTTTCTCGAAGAAGCCCGGAAAGAATTTAATAAAGATAAAAAGGTATTTTCGCCAGAGGCGATGAAAGCGCTTCTCGATTATCACTGGCCTGGAAATGTGAGGGAGCTGAAAAATTCTGTGAGAAGGGCCGCCCTTCTCGCAGAATTGGAGAAGATTGCCCCGTCACACCTTTTCCTGGATAACATTTCCGAATCCCATTCAGATCTGGACAATCTATCGGAACAACTTGATATTCTGGCAGAATTGAAGAAGGGCTCTTCACTTCATGAGATTGCCGGAAAGGAAATTGACAATATTGAACAGAACATCATCAGACAGGCATTATCCCTTACGGGCGGAAATAAATCGAAAGCTGCAAAGATGCTCGGAATAGACCGCATGACACTTTATACCAGGCTCAGTAAATATGAATTGAAATAATAACAGAGCAATGTAAGTCATTCTCTACAAAAATGCAGAGAACATTCTACAAACTCCCAGAATAATACCGCGCATTTCCGTCTTGTGACAATTTGATAAAAAACCATTTTAGAAAAAGTATCATTATAAATCAGCGAGATACAAAACATCCAAAGGAATGAGAACGCATAACTGTTGACTTGGCACGGTCTATGCAAATGCGGTAGACATGCGACAAGTTAACGATAGATGGTTTCACAAAGGGTTGAATTATTCATTATCGTCATGCCGGACTTGATCCGGCATCCAGTCATTTTAATAAATTCTGGACCCCGGCTTCCGCCAGGGTGACAGGTTTTGGATTTTTTGCAAGTTCATCACAAAAGGTAGTAAAGGCGAATGGGAAATATCTTAGTCGTGGATGATAATGAGGATATGTGTCTGATAATATCGGATGTTCTTAGGGCGGAAGGACATATGGTAGAGATTGCGTGCGATGGTGAATCGGCGCTAAATGAGCTCAAAAAGGAAACCTATAACCTTATGGTTCTGGATTATAAGCTTTTCGATATGAATGGGTTGGAAGTCCTGGAAAAATTGAGGGGAACAACGCCTCTCCTTGATACGATAATGATCTCGGCTTTTGGGAGTGAATCGGTAAAGGCAAGGGCGCGGGAATTGGGAGTGTATGATTTTATCGACAAACCTTTTGACGTGAACGTCCTTTTAAAAGCCGTCAAGAAAGCACTATGTAAAAGGCAGGCTGATAATTGTAGCGGAGGTTAACCGTGTCCTCCTTAAAAAAAACGGAATAAAGAATGGAGGTGCTGTGATGGCAGTGGAAAAAGCAATAGGATCTTCAAGCTTGGTGGAAGTGATCGACAGAATCCTTGACAAGGGAGTGGTTGTCGATGCATGGGTGAGGGTTTCTCTGGTGGGTATTGAAATACTTGCTGTTGAAGCCAGGGTTGTTATTGCATCAGTAGAAACGTATCTCAAGTATGCTGAGGCAATCGGCCTAACCGCAACAGCAGCGTAAGGATTTTTGTCAAGCCCTGCAACAGGGGCAAATGAAGGTTCTTGCCGCGTCATCCTCAAGCCTTTACGATGAATGGTAAAGGGTCTGAAAGCATGACACGCCAGGAACTTTTTTAAGACTGGAGGCAAAGGCGATATGGCAAAGAGTTTAAATATTGAGCATACAGTTGAAGAAATTATCACTTCATATGAAGAAAGGCTTGAGAGCATCGGCATTATTATTGACAATACCGAGACGGTTCTCGGCAAACTCCAGGAATCCATGTCAAATACAAAGCAGGAAAGAGAGAAATTAAATATCGACTTGCGGGATACCCTTGCGAGAAACGAGTCTCTCAGGAAAAAGGATTTTGATACCATGATGAATACCATTCTCCTATCCCAGGATGACAGGGAAAGAGAAGTGAGGGGTCTTCTGAGCAGCTACTTTGCGGAACAGAGAGATATGGCAAGGATGCTAAGGGAAAACCTTGGAAGCTTCAGGAATTCCCTGAACAGGGATAATATCGACAGGGTTAAGGAATTCCATCAGATGTTACAGGATATTTTGAAAAAGCAGGAAAAAAGAAAGACGGAAGTTACCACAAAACTTAAGACATACCAGAAAGAACAAAATGAGATATCCAGCACTCTTGTAGAGCTTCTTTCCAGAGGAAGAGACCTCAGGACAAAGGATTTAAAATTGATGCTCAGGCAGTTTGAAGCCCGGTCTATGGAAAGGGCCATACAACACCGGGAAAGAAAGGAAGATGTACAAATGATGCTCAATTCATTCAGGAAAGAAAGGCTTGAAAGAGCACATGTATAAATAGCTATTTGAAATAACGAGGAGGAAATCATGGAAGTCGCAAACAGCATGAAAAATTTAACGGAACATATCCTTACTTCGTACACTATGAGGGTAAAGGCAATAGGTGATCTTGTGAGCGATACCCGGAAAACCCTCAGTGAGTTTGCTGAAGAACGGAAAAACATGGGAAAGGAACAAAGCAAATATCTGTTGGATTTCACGAATGACCTGTCGGCACATGTGGATGAAATACTGAAGGGCTATCGCAAAAACCGTAAAACTATGAGCGATGAGCAGGCGAAAAATCTGGAGAATTTTGCTGATGATCTTACTAAAAATACTTCAGATATGCTTAACCGGTTATTAAAAGGCCGCCGGCAGATGAGCGATGAGCAGGCGAAAAATCTGGCCGGTTTTGTTGCAAGCCTCACAAAAAATGTGAGCGCAATGCTTAAGGAATTCTATAAAGACCACCAGCAGATGAGCGATGAACAGGCTAAAAATCTGGGAGATTTTGTAAACAACCTGACCAGGGATACAAGCACAATGATGAACGGTTTCAACAAAACGCATGAAGAAATGTCGATAGAACTCAAGAGTAAACTTGCAGCAAATCTGACAAGCATCCGGACGTACACGAGGGATAAGCTGAAAGAATTCGAAAAATCACACGGCCGGATGAGCGATGCGCTGAAGAAGAGTTTAACCGGATATGTAAATGATCTGACAAAGGATGTCTCACGGCTCTTGCATGGTTACGATGCTGATATGAAGAAAGCAGGAAAATCGTGGGACAGGATGTCTTCAACGTTATCGGATTTGAGAATGAAGGCCACAATTCCATCAGTAGAAGTTAAGGCGAAGGTTTCTACGGTACAGGAAGCGATTGACGCAGAAGAGCCAGAGCAAAAGGAGGCAATTCCGGAGGAAGAGGTTGAAGAAAAGGTGCTGGAGTATATCAACAAGCATCCTGAAGGGGTAAAAGTGGGAAATATGGAAATAGCGCTCGGTCTTCCGAGAATGAAGCTGGGATTGAAAGCCAAGAAGCTGCTGGAAGAAGGCAGGGTAATGAAAGAAGCTAATCTGTACTACCCGCTGGGGGCATTTCAAGGCTCAACATTTATGGATCCTGGTTCAGGGTTATCAACAGAAACGCATTGAACCGGAAACTTGAGGCTTTAACGAAGAAACGAATTTTAGCAGGAGGCGACCTATGGATGATTTTTCGGGCAATATGAGAAATCTCTCTGAAGATATTATCACGGGCCATAATGACAGAAAAGGCAGGATACAGGAACTGAAAGAACGGACAGATGTCATTAAAAAGGATACAGCACGATTTCTCGATGAATCCAGAAGGCTTCACGCGGAGATGGGTAAAGACCTGAAAAAGGATTTAAGGGAAAACAGGGACAATCTCTTGAAAGACGTCAATGCTATGAGGGATGACTTCAAGAAAAAAGAAAAGGAAGTGAAGGCGGACTTAGCGGAAGCGAAAAAGGTTTGGAGCGATATGAAGAACATTTTGGGAGGAAAACCAGGATGATTGAAGAAAACACTACAATATTGGAGCCGTCTGCCTTACCTGACTTTGTGGAGACAAAATACATAAAGGATGTGAGCAATAGGGCAGTATTCTATATAAAGGCGGGTTTCCCGGTTCATTTCAGGGGGATTTCAGGCACCGGTAAAACTACCCTTGCCATGCATGTTGCAAACAAGATAGGGAGACCGGTTGTGTTGATTCATGGGGATGAGGAGTTTACCACATCCAATCTTGTGGGCGGTGAATATGGATACAGGATGAGGAAGGTTGTTGACCGTTTTCAATCAAGGGTTCTCAAGACAGAGGAAGACATGGTCAAAAGATGGGTTGATAACCGTCTCACTGTGGCATGCAAGTATGGATTCACCCTTATCTACGATGAGTTTACGAGATCACGCCCGGAGGCGAACAATATCCTCCTGTCTATTCTGCAGGAACGGATTATGGATTTACCGGCGGGAAGAGGTGCGGAAGGGCCATACCTGAAGGTACACCCTGACTTTACCGCGCTATTTACCAGTAATCCCGAGGAGTATGCAGGTGTGCACAGAAGTCAGGATGCCCTGAGGGACAGAATGGTTACGATGGATTTAGACCATTTTGACTATGAAACAGAGGTTGCCATTACCCATGCAAAATCGAAACTTTCCAAAAAAGATGTGGAAAAAATAGTAAAGATCGTAAGGGGCCTGAGAGAATCAGGCAAGTGCGAATTTGCACCGACCATTCGCGCCTGTATCATGATTGCAAAAGCAGCAAAGATTCAGAATATCTCATCTCATTCAAACGGGGTGTTCAGCCAGATGTGCCAGGACGTATTGTCATCTGTTACAAGCAGGGTGGGTTCAAAAACAAATCAAAACAGGGTGAAGGAGATTGTTGAAGGTTTAGTGGCAACACATAGCAACTGACGGTCATCACACGGAGGCGGGAGGTCATATACATGAAAGCTTTGCATGAGATTGCAACAATCAGGAATATAAGAAGCATGCACTCCATTGGCGCAAGGTCTGTACCGAAGGCTCAAAGGTCTCCCTATCTTGACCTTTATACGCTGAAGAAAGAGAAGGACAGACTGGAGAAAGAAGCTTCCATACTGGAAAAGAAAAGGAAAATAACAGGTCGCTTGTTGAACGATGTAAATAAGTCGATTGCGGGTTTACAGGAAGAGATACAGAGAGAAGGAGAGATAAAGACCGTTACGAATACAAAGGCGAACGCTTTAAGGACAATGCCGATCAGGTATTAATGAAGGTGAAAGGCCGTTCAAAGTTCAACGTTCAACGTTCAATGTTGAATATAGAACATAGAACCGGGAACTTACTTGTAAAGGAGTAAAAAATATGACAACAGAAAAGAAGGGCAGTAAAAAGGGTGACGATGCATTTAATATTGATTTCGGGATAGGAGATCTGAGGCTGGGCGGCTTATTTAAGGGTATTGAGAAGCTGGTGGACCTTGCATCTGAACTGGAAAAGGCAGGTGGCGAGATAAAGAAAGAAGGCGAGATAGATTTCAGCAACTTGAAAGAGGGTATGAAGGGCGTATTCGGATTTTCTATAAAAACAGCAACAGGAGGAAGACCGGTTGTTGAACATTTCGGCAACATCAAAAAAACACCTCGTGGCGCCAAGGTTGAAGAAGACAGGGAACCGATAACCGATATCTTTGATGAAAAAGATGAGATCCGGGTATATGCGGAAATGCCGGGTGTGAATGAGAACGATATAAAGATAGACTTGAAAGGGGATATACTCAATATTTCCGCAAAAAGCGGAGACAGGAAATACCGTAAGGAGATGCTGCTGCCGGCTAAGGGAACGAACAAGGCGTTCACCTCCTCTTTTAAAAATGGTATCCTGGAGATCAAAATTGAGAAATGAATCACCTCGAGGTAAGCTTCAAGGTATCAGAGCCGAGGGGTAATGAAGGGGATTGCTGATGGTATTGACCGGACTGAACAATGCCCCTTTGAAACTGATTCTTTTTGGCGGTAAAGGCGGTGTTGGAAAAACAACCTGTGCTGTGAGCGCCGGTCTTTACTTATCAGAAACATTCAAAACATTAATTATCTCTACTGATCCTGCCCATTCCCTGTCGGACAGCCTGGGGCAAAAGATTGGCGATGGCATTAAAGATATTAAAAGTGTAAAAAATTTGAGTGCAATCGAAATAAGTGCAAAAAAAGCCTTCTCTGTTTTCAAGATACGTTACGAAAAAGAAATTAAAAGGATTATCGACACCTCTACCTATTTAGATCCGGAAGATATTGAATCAATCTTTGCCCTTCCCATCCCCGGCATAGATGAGGTCATGGGGCTAAAAACAATAACAGATCTGATAGAAGAAGGGAGATTCGACAAGTTTGTTGTCGATACAGCGCCTACCGGTCATGCATTGAGGCTTTTAACCCTGCCGGATATGCTCGATGACTGGATCAAGGTTATGGCAAAGATGCGATGGAAATACCGCTATGTGGCAACAACCTTCGGCGGGAAATACAGGCCTGATGAAGGTGATGATTTTCTTGTGGAAATGAAAAAGACCGTCACCAGGATACACAGTCTCTTCAAAGACAGTAAACGATGCGAATTTATTGTTGTTACCA
>PNOM01000054.1 GCA_013824835.1 Syntrophus sp. (in: bacteria)
AATTTCCAGAGAGGAACAATAAGGGTAAGGTACGGTGTGGTCAGCTTTTCTTAAACAACTGGCTAAAGAGTTTCTCGGCCTCTTCCTTGCCGGACGGTTTGGCGCTGCCAGCTTCTTTAAATATGAAATATTCGCAGTAGTTTGCCCTGTCCCGCTCTTTTACGTAATCCGCCTGGGGTTCCCGGCATTGGTTTGATTTGCCTTCATCGAAAAAAGTGCAGTAAATGCAGACGTGCAGGTCTGTCTTGCAGGAGAAACATTCATCCTTGAAGGAAATCTTGTCTGTGTCAATAGGGGCCTGACATTTGGGGCATTTCTTCATAGTTTGTCAAGGAGCGCCTTCAGGTTCGGTATCACCCTTTCGCGGCCGTTGCCTTCAGGATGCACATGGTAGGATTCTATGCCGAAGCGGGTAGGGGCCTCGAAATCAAAGATGCGGTGGTCTCCTACATGGACGATCTCGTGAGGGGAGATATTTAGCTCGTCGCAGAGGGTTTTATAGAAGGAATCACCCTTTTTTACGATCTTGTAGTCGCTGGTGGCGGATACGACATGGGTAAAGTAGTGACCGATGCCTGCGTAGGAAAGCTCTTTTTCCACAAATATCCGGGCGGCATTGGAGGCGATAATGAGGGTATACCTTTCCCGAAGGGCCTCCAGCACCTCCCGCGCAAAAGGGAGGAGTTGTATGTAGGACTCGTATCGGTCGAGGAGTTCATCGGCTGTTATTTCGAGGCCGAAACGGTCAAGCCAGTAGTCAATGTTGTACCATTCGAGCCCTCCATCACCGATTGACTCGTATTCTTTTCGGGTAAGGGTTTTGGCGTTTTCGAAGGGAATGGCGTATTCATCGGCAAATTCCTCGGGGACACCGTGGTTCCATACCATTTCACCATAAAGACCGTCTACAAGGGTTCCATCAAGATCAAAAGAGATAATTTTTTTCATGGGCCTATTATAGCATGTTCGGTGGACCATGAAAAGGGACTGTTGGCTGGCCTCAGTTATGCTGGGGTGAAAAACATGATATTTTTGGACGCTGAAGAACCCATAGAAAGTATCCGGTTATGCCCTATTTTACCGGTAATCATTCGCACAGTTAAAGCGTATGGTTACCGGTGTGGGTGGACGACGGCTTGGAGTGGATGCTTCAGATGTGGATGGGCTGTGAGCATTGCTGGCCGTAGCCGTATCGAGATACGGTGAAGGACGCAAGCGCAGCAGGACGCCGCAGATGAGTATTCACGAACAAGCAGTTGGCCGACCAGAAGCATAGAGAAATATAATGAGGCTTAGATGAAACCGGTGAGTGACAACTCATATTTTCTCAATAATGGTAACAGATTCCAGATGGGTGGTGTGGGGGAAGGCATCAAAAGAGGCGATTCGCTTCGGCATATAACGATGTTCCCGGAGATACCGTATATCCCGGGCAAGGGTTGACGGATTGCAGGAGACATAGACGATCTTTTCGGGTTTTAATCCCTGTATGATGGTCAGCCCTTCCTTGCTTATACCACCTCTCGGAGGATCAATGACCAGAATATCCGGATTGAGGGGGAGACGTTCCCTGAATCTCTCAAGCCTCCCTTCAATAAAGGTGCAGTTCTCTACGCCGTTAAGCCTGCAGTTCTCCCGGGCGCTTGCAATGCTTGAGGGGTTTGAATCAATGCCCGTTACCTCCCGGACCTTTGAGGAGAAAAATATCTCTATTGGCCCTGCCCCGCAATAAAGGCCCAATACCCGGTCATTAATGTCGGGCTCCGAAAGGTCGATTATCGTGCGATACATCATTTCCGCTACCTTTGTATTAGGCTGAAAAAAGGATTGGGGATAGACATTGAACCTGAAGTTCCCTATCGATTCCTCAATGGAGCGTTCTCCAAAAAGATGTTCTTCTGCCTCATAACGACCCGTGTCAATGCTTTGGGTATTAATGACCCTGTAAAGACTCTTGACCTTTGGAAGCGCTTCCGACAGGGCGCGCCACAAATCTCCCATACCCGGTAGTTCACCTCTTGTGGTTTCGAGTATGACCATAAGATCGCCTGTTGATTTTGCTTCTCTTAGAACGAGATGCCTCAGGAAGCCTTTTTTTGTGAGGGGATCATAGGGGAGAAGACCATGCCTTTTTACAAAATTAAGAACAAGGGGAATGATTGTTTCAGCAGCCTTACTGAAGATCAGACATTTTTGTATGGGTATTACCCGGCCCTTATATTTCTCCGCAGGGTTTACCCTTTCCCGAAACCCAAGAGTAACATGATTTTTATCTTTCCCAAAGGCCAGTTCTATCTTATTTCTGCTGAAATATTGCTCAGGAGAAGGCACTATGGGCATCATGTCCAGAGAGGATATGTCTATACCTCCGATCCTTCCAAGGGTCTGGCGAAGGTTGTTTTCCTTGATTTCCAGTTGTTTTTCATAGGTGAGGTGCTGCAATACACATCCCCCGCATGGGCCGAAATGGGGACATTGTGGTTCACATCTGAATGGGGATGGTTGTTCAATCTCTATAATTTCTCCATAAGAAAAACGCTTGTCTTCTTTTATGACCCGGATCGTTACCTGGTCCCCAACCACAGCGCCGTGGACAAAGAAGACGAAGGTTCCCTTTTTCCCAACGCCATAACCGTCCGGTAAGGCAATGTCGACTATTTCTAATGATAATTCAGGGTTTTTCATGGGTGGTACCGTCTTGTCAGGCATTATCTCTTCTTTCTGGTATGATTTATTTGTTTCTTACTTCTCACTTCCTGTTTCTAAAGATTCTGTTACTTCCAGCCCATAGGCCGCTATATCATCATAAAAGGTTTTGATCTTTATATCGAACTCACCCTTCTCCCCGGGGTCAAGGGCCATAAAATCGTTATGTGTCCCCATGTTTTCGCTATTCCCGTTGAAAATAACGGCAGCAATGGTTACCATTGCCTCAACGGGCCCATTATTTTTTACAGTGCCGATAATCCTTGCCCAGTAAGGAGATGCACTCTGTGCACAGCAGGGAGGCAAAGGCCTCAGGAAGGCATGGTCTCCAAGCTCAAGCCCTGCCGCCGCTTTCCTGTAAGCTGTTTTCGGCGGCTGGGAAGTATTATAGCAGCAGGTCTCTTCTTTATCTTCAATACCCATGATGAATCCTCTCGAAAAAGTGTACGCCTATTTTCCTTCGCTCAGGTAGTCCCCGAGTATGCCTTTGCTGTGCTCCTCATCATGGCAGTAGACGCAGAGGTTTTCCCAGTTAGAGCCGTCAGGCGGATTATTATTATGATTCCCGTCCTTGTGGTGGACGGTGAGAAGATGCCTGTCCTTGTGGTCAAACTCCCGTGCACATTTTGCACAGATAAGGCCGTAGATCTTCAGGGATTGTTCTCTATAGTCATTCCGGGGGGCGCCGGCTTCTTTCAACTCCCTTACGATTTCCTGAACGGATTTTCCGCTCTCTTTCATCTTTGAACCTGTGTTTCTCCGTATGGTATATCCTCTGTTTCTCATCTCCATACCCCTAACCCCGATAAACGGGATAAGTAAGTTTACTAAATTATTTTCTGCCAAAAGAATACATAAAATAATTTTTAACTTACTAAGAATGCATTTTTATGCTCAGATAGTATACCTCAGTCCGTCAAAGTTTGCTACACCCGTAGTCTTTTTTAACTTTAAATTGACCAATAATTATGGTACTTATGAGTTGATAATTAAACTGTTCCGGTTGAGGAAAATATGGCTAAAATTCAGACTTTACGGGGATTCAGGGATATAATCGGCGAAGAAATTAACAAGTTTCGCGCCATAGAAGAAGTTTCGAGAAGGTATTTTAGTCTTTTCAGTTTTACTGAGATTGAGGTGCCGATTCTCGAAAAAACGGAGCTTTTTGTGAGGAGCATCGGTGATACCACTGATATCGTGGAAAAGGAGATGTTCACCTTTGCGGACCTGGGGGGAGATTCTGTTACCTTGAGGCCTGAAGCTACGGCAGGGGTTGTAAGGGCCTATCTTCAGGCGGGTCTCTATTCAAAAGAAAGGATAAGTAAAATATTTACCATAGGTCCCATGTTTCGCCATGAAAAACCCCAGAAGGGGAGATTCCGGGAATTCCATCAGATAGATGTGGAGGTTTTTGGTGGGGACGACCCGTTAGTAGACGCAGAACTGCTCTGGATGATCTCCCTCATTGTGAATGAGCTGGATATAGGCGAATTTACTATTGAGGTAAATAGTGTGGGATGCCCCCAATGCAGGGAAACTTTCAGAACGGATATAGTGGCCTATTTTGAGGCAAAAAAGGATCAGTTGTGCGAGGATTGTCTGAGACGGCTCTACAGGAACCCCTTGAGGATATTCGACTGCAAAAAGGCAGGCTGCATTGAGACGAGCCAACAGTCTCCCTTTCTCTTCGATTCCCTCTGTACATCCTGCAAGGATCACTTTGAGATACTGCAAGGGTATCTAAATAACTTCAGCGTTCCGGCGATAATAAACAAAAGGCTTGTGAGAGGTCTTGATTACTACACAAAGACGGTTTTTGAGGTTACCTCGAATGCCCTTGGCGCCCAGAAGGCCTTTATTGCCGGAGGCAGATACGACAATCTTGTAGCAGAGATGGGCGGTCCTCATATACCGGGATCAGGTTTTGCTATTGGTATAGAGAGACTGGCCTTACTCATGAAACCTAAGGATGTGCCCTGTAAACCATGTTATTTCTTCGCCTATGTGGGCGAAAAGGCCAGACATTATATTGTTCCTCTATTCCGAGAGTTTATAAGGAATGACATTTCTTTGAGATATGCCCTGGAGGGAAAATCCCTGAAATCCCAGATGAGATATGCAGACAGCCTGAATGCCGATTTTGTCCTGATTCTTGGAGAGGATGAGATAGACAGGGGGATTATCACCTTGAGAGACATGAGAACCAAGAACCAATGGGAGCTTCCGCTTGTACCTTCTGAACTCCCCTGTGCTGCATTAAACCTGATTGCTTAAGGAGCTTATTCCACCGGTAGATACCTCATGAGCGGATCACTGGGTATATGTTACGCCAAAGAGGATGAGATGGGCAAAATTATTGTAACGCCCCCTTGGGCCTGAAATGCTTGTAAGGGAGTCCGTTTTCTCGAAAAAGGTTGCCTGATATCCCATGTCTATAGCAAATCCACCCTTGCGGTAAGTGCCCCCGAAGGTAAGTATATTCCGTGTGCTGTCAGGAAGCTCCGGGCCTATGGTACTATTTGTGACAGGGCTTTTATCGTACATATACCCGCACCTCAATTCAATGGACCGGTTTACCAGGTAGTTTGCCCCTATCATGAAACTTGGGGTATTTGACCAGTTTTTATAGACAAACCTGTTGGCCTGGCCATTATCCGAGGAGACCCGGTAGCTGCTCATGGACGACCAGCCTGTGTAGAGAATATCCGCTTCTATAACGAGAGGTCCTATGGTCTTTGCAATGCCTGCCGCAGCAATAAATGGCAGGGTGAGTCTTGTGTAGGCTCCTGTGTAGGAGGATGCAAGAGGAGATGGGAGATAAAAGCGTGCCTTACCATCGTATCCTATTTCAACAGGGCTCCTGTAAGTAAAAGAGAGGGTATATTCCCTTGGCAGCCTGAAGGTGGCGCCGGCATTATAGCCGAATCCATCGCCTTCACCCTTCAGTTTCGCAAGGCCGTCCGGGAGCCCAAGGGCCGATAGATTAATGGCGTTTTTAAATTCTACTGTGCTTTTTACATAGGAGACGCCAACGCCGAAGGAGACATAATCGTTTATTTTGAACGCCATGGACGGGTTGACGAATGTAGTCCTGATCTCTGCAAAGGTGTTTTCATATCTCCCGGGCCAGCCTTGGGGCCATTCGGTGGATAGGCCAAAAGGGGAGAAGACGCCGATGCCGAAGGAGAGATTTGGGTGGGTATATTTTACAAATAGATTTGGAAGATGGTGTGTTTTTGATTTTGCATGAGTTTTTACACCTGATTGAGGGTCCTCATAACTTGTATCCGGAATAATTATTGTGTCTCCTATCGAAGCGCCGAATCCTTTTCCATAGACGAGCATTGCAGGGTTGTAGAAAACGGCAGAGGGGTTATTTATGGAAGATATTGCCGCAAATCCCATTCCGTTTGCACGGGCATCCTGGTTATAGATAAGGAAGGCGGCGCCGAAAAGGCTTAAGGGAAACACCATGAGAACACAGAAAAAGAATATTCCAAGAGAGGTTTTTACAATAATCTCCACAATTGAGGATGCTGTTTTTCAATGTGTGTAGCGTCTCATCTGCATTATTATTCAAAAAAAAACAATATGCAACAATTTTTATGTAGCCATTTTAAATTTTATTTAATAAAATATTCCTGAATACCTATGATATATACCGTTACATTAAATCCTGTTCTTGATCGTATCATTGATGTAGAAGAACTCATTTACGATGATGTGAACCGTGTTATAGAGGAAAAGGGAAGGGCGGCAGGTAAAGGGATAGATGTTTCCCGGACAATAAAGGAACTGGGGGGAGAGAGCGTTGTGCTGGGGTTTGCAGGGGGATACAGCGGGCTTGAACTGGAGGGAGGGCTGATTCATGAGGGTGTGATATGCAACTTTACTGCAATCAGTGTTTCTACCAGAATGAATATTACTATCTATCAGAGAAAGAAGAAACTCCAGACCCTGCTCAGCACTTTGTCTCCGGAAGTTGGCCCTCTTGAGATTATATCTTTTTTCAATAAAATAAAGGAGATACAAAAGGGCAGTTACGTCTTGATAAGCGGCAGCACCCCAATGGGCGTCAATGAGAACTTTTTTGCCCAGTTGATTACCACCTTGAAGGAAAAGGGCGTGAAAGTAGCCCTTGATGCGGACGAGGAGGTGTTAAGGAGGGGCGTGAATGCCGGTCCGTATCTTATAAAACCAAACATCCATGAGTTTGGCCGACTTGTGGGGAAAAGCGTATCTGAAGTTGAGGAAATAGTTGAGTATTCGAAGCCCTATCAGGAGTTTGTTGAATACATAGTAGTGTCAATGGGCGCCAGGGGCGTTGTGGGCATCTCGAATCAAGGAAGTTATTATGTAATGCCCCCGAAGGTTAAGGTAAGGAGTTCCATGGGGGCAGGCGATTCGCTTATTGCAGGTATTCTTTTTATTTTGAGCAATGGAGGAAGTTTTGAAGATGCCCTGCACATGGGAGTTGCCTGTGGTACGGCGTCTACGCTCAATCCGGGCACTAATTTATGCGTGAGTGAAGATGTTGATAGTATAAAGAAAGATGTAATTGTTAAAAAATTTTAATTTACTTATTGAAATTGTTGTATTATGTTTATCAGTATAATGTGTATCAATAAAAAAAAGGAGGTGAAGTAGATGAAGAAATTAGTGGTGTTATTTATTGCAATATCATTTTTTGCAAGCTTTTCTTTGATTAGTTGTGGTCCGTCGGCAGAGCCGCCAAAACCCGCACCGAAAGAAGAGGCGAAACCAGCAGCACCTGCACCGGAGCCCGGAAAGCAGGGTGAGGTCGGAAAACCAGGTGAGCCCGGAAAACCAGGTGAGCCCGGAAAACCAGGTGAGCCCGGAAAACCAGGTGAGCCCGGAAAAGCAGCCCCGGCAGCACCAGAGAAAAAGTAGTTATAAAATATCAGGGTATATCCTGAAAAAGGGTATACCCTGAACCTTGTAGAAAGGGGAGGACCATGAAAACAAGATCATTTGGCCTTATCATTTTAGTTATTGCATTAGGGATGTTTTTAAGCGGATGCGGATGTTTCATGCAAGCCCAGAAGGGCGAAACTGCACCACCTCCAGCGCCGGAAGCGAAAGTGGTTCCACCTGAAGTAAAGGTAGAAGTACCTGTTCAACCACCACCACCACCACCACCTGCTCCAGCCCCTGTTGTCGCACTCAAAGATATAAATTTTGACTTTGACAAATACAATATAAGGGCTAATGACGCAGAAATATTGAAAGGTAATGTTAACTGGTTTAAAGCAAATCCAGGTATAAAGTTAAAAATCGAAGGGAACTGCGATGAGCGGGGAACAGTAGAGTACAACCTTGTCCTTGGTCAGAAGAGGGCAGATTCTACAAAGAAATATCTCATGGATCTTGGGGTAGACGGGAAGCTTATGGACACCGTCAGCTACGGGAAAGAAAGACCGATCGATCCAAGACATAATGAAGCAGCATGGGCAAACAACAGAAGAGCCCATTTCGTACCGCTCCAGTAAGTTGTCGAGAAATGAGGAGGGTACTTCGGCTACCCTCCCTTTTATCGAAAGCGTAGAAGCAGTATCGCGATTTATCCCTTTAGGGCAGCCAATAAAGGATGCCATCCATAAGGTTTCACAGATCTATCCTTTTCGTATTACACAATTCTATGTATCCCTTATTGATAAGGCAAATCCATCCTGTGGTATAGGCAGGCAGTCGATACCTTCTTTTGAAGAGTTTGACGAAACAGGGGAGAATGACCCCCTTAATGAGGGTGCCCATATGATTACCCCGGCACTCATACAAAAATACCCAGGCAGGGCAGTGTTTATGGTGAATGCCGAGTGTGCCATGTACTGCCGTTTCTGCAACAGGCGAAGGATGGTGGGAAGGGGCTGGAATCCCGGGCAGTTCAGGGAAGAGACCCTGACATATCTGGAAAATGATACAACCATAGGGGAAGTCATTATTTCCGGAGGTGACCCATTCATGCTGCCCCCCGAAGAGCTGGCATATATCCTTTCGAGGCTCAGAGGTATGGGGAAAAAGATTCTGCGAATAAGCTCCAGGATGCCTGTGGTCTATCCTGAGGGCTTAACGGAGGATCATTACAAGGCAATTGACGATAATTCACCCCTGTGGATTGTTTTCCATATCAACCACCCCAAAGAGATCTCTCCTGAATTCATCGAAGTGGTAAAGAGGTTAAGACAGGCAGGAGCAATGCTTGTAAGTCAGACAGTCCTGTTGCGAAATGTGAACGATTGCCCCCATATCCTGAGCCTTCTTTTCGAAGGTCTTGTTGTACAGGGGGTTAAGCCTTACTATCTCTTTCAATTGGATGAGGCGAAGGGAGTATCTCATTTTAAAGTAAGGCTAAAGACGGGCATTGAAATAATGCGGTCATTGAGGAAGACTATCTCTGGTCTTGCAATGCCTCAGTATGCCCTTGATATCCCGGGTGGGTCCGGCAAGGTTCCTGTAGATTACCAATACATTCAAGGAAAGGAACACGACAGAATCCTCATAGAAAGCCCTTTGGCGGGTTTTGGCACATACATGGATAATGGCATGGAAAGCAGATGTATGAAGTGTGGTGTCTGCAAATCCCACAATCCTATAAATACATAGGGAGACTGATTATTCTTTCTGATCTTTCTTGCCGGGGCTGTGGGGCCATTTGAAGATGGCTTTCATATAATCTATTGCGGAAAATATACTGAAAAAAAGCGCAATATAGACAATGATCAGACCTATCTGGCGGAGTGAACTGTTGAAATCCAGGCAGGATATGCCGAGGTACTGCAAATAATCGCACATACTGTAGTTGCTCTTTTCCGGTACATTAAAGAGAATACATGAGATTCCGATGAGCTGGAGGGCTGTTTTTAATTTTCCCGAGAATGAAGGATAGATGGCAATTCCTTCCATGGCATAAAAAGACCTGAGGCCGTTTATAAGAAATTCCCTTGCCACAAGAATTATGGTTACCCAGAGGGGCACGAGTCTATAATAGGTCAGGGTGATAAGGACGGATGAAACGAGCAGCTTATCGGCAATTGGATCAAGGTAAAGCCCAAGCTTGCTGGTGAGGCGCATTTTTCGGGCTACGTAGCCGTCGAGACCGTCTGTTATGCCCGCAATAATAAAAAGAAGACATGCGGCAAAAAAGAACCTTTCATCATCGGTCGAAATAAAAACGATTATTATGGGTATGAAGAGTATTCTGATGATGCTTAATCTATTTGGAAGAGTCCATAGGGATGCCTTTTCATCTTTATCCTTCATGAGGGTTTTTCAGCTTATTGTAGTAGTATTTTACTCTTTTAATAAAATTTATTGTTTCCTCTATGGGGGGCACGGTCCGTTTGTATTCCATGACCCTCGAAGGTCCTGCATTGTATGCGGCAAGCATCAATTCAATATTGCCCTGAAAGGTATTTTCCAGAAATTTCAGGTAACGGGTGCCGCCTTTAATATTCTCATCAGGGTCAAAGGGGTTTTCAACCTTCATCAGTTTTGCGGTATCGGGCATAAGCTGCATGAGTCCCTGTGCCCCTTTGGGGGAAACTGCGTTAGGGTTGAAATTTGATTCTGCTTTCATAACAGCCTTTACAAGGGACGGATCAATGCCGTGGGTCTGTGAGTGACGGACGATCATAGGGTCGTAAACCTTATTGTTTGTGTTGGAGGAGTCCAGGCCTTTTCCCAATAAATACTTGCTTTTGTCGGGAATTACGGTATGGTATTTTTTCCCGATCGGGGTTATATTGGTGAAATGGTAAATGCCTCTTTCATCAACATACCCGTATATAGCGCTATAGCCGCAGAGGGGAAAAAGAACAATAAACACCATTATGAGTGCTTGGAGCATCATGGTCTTATTTTCTTCATTTTTTTGTTCCATGTCAAGTCTTTTAAATGTTGAGAAAGGGTTATTTCCACAAATAAGAACGGGCAGGAATAGGAAATGGATGGAATAATGTATATAGTTGCAACACCCATTGGGAATTTGAAGGATATCACCCTAAGGGCCATTGAAGTTCTGAAGGACGTAGACATTGTGATTGCGGAGGATCGATCCAGGGCCCTGAAACTCTTAAGTCACCTCGATATAAGAAAACCGATAATCTCAATTAACAGCTACAACGAGGAGAGAAAGGCTCCTGAGATCGTTGCCCGTCTGATGAACGGTAAGTCTTGTGCCCTTATTACGGGCGCGGGCACTCCCTGCATATCAGACCCCGGCAGGGCTGTAGCAAACCATTGCCATGAAGCAGGTCTTGAAGTCAGGGCCGTACCGGGCCCTTCAGCAGCGATGGGGGCCTTATCCATATCGGGTTTGTATACAGACAGATTTCTTTTTTACGGTTTCCTTCCCCTGAAGAAAGGAAAGAAGAAAAAGATTATCAGAGACTTGGCGCTACTGCCGTATCCTGTAATCTTCTTTGAATCTCCACGAAGGCTTATGGAAACCCTTTGTATTGCAAAAGAAGAGTTCGGGGATCGCGAGGCGGCAGTGTTTAAAGAAATGACGAAGGTGCACGAAAAGGTCTGGAGAGGCACATTAACGAACCTGATTGAAGAACTTGAAGAAGTGGAGCCTAAAGGAGAATATACTATTATTGTGAGTGGCACGGGAAAGTAAGGGTAAAAACAGTACCTTTACTTTCATTGCTTTCCACTTCTATGGAGCCCTCATGGTCCTTTATGATCTCAAAGACGATAAACAAACCAAGCCCGATCCCCTTTCCCTGTTCTTTGGTGGTAAAGAAAGGCTTGAATATATCTTTCTTTAGTTTTTTCTTTATCCCATGCCCGGTATCTGTAATAGTGCATACTATGCTGCGGCCAGGGGGCCCATTATGTGTGAGGCCGTCTTTATTCGATGTGTGGACGGTTATGGTGCCGTCTTTTTCGCCTATGGCGTCTATGGAGTTCTTAAAGAGGTTTATAAATACCTGACATAATCTTGGCTGATTTCCGATTAAGAGGCCCTGTTCTGCCATGAAGTCTCTGTTAATAGTAATGCTTTTTGTCTTGTAATGGTTGTAAAGGATTTTAAGGGCATCTTCAATAGGGGCATTGAGATTGACCAGCGTCTTCTCTTCTTCTTTCTGCCGCGATGCATCAAGGAGGCTTCGCACAATGTCCTTTGCCCTTTTCAACTCCCCGAGGGAAAAAATTAAGTCATCATACAGCTCGCCTTTTTCTTCCATATGGTCGATTAAGTATTCCAGGGTGCTCATGACGCTCGCGATAGGGTTATTCAATTCATGGGCAATGCCGGCAGCAAGCCTCCCAACAGCAGCAAGGCTTTCGTTTTGTATTAATGCCCTGGTTCTCTCATCAACAAGCCTTTCGAGGGAAGAGGAAAAATCTTCTATCTTCTTGTATGCCCTTGCATTATCAAAGGCAAGGGCTATGTTAAGGGCAAGCATGGTGAGGATCTCTATCTCATCCCCTGTATAGAGGCTCATGGCGCCTTTTTCCCCCAGCAGTAGATATGAGGGGTGGGAGGAAGATGGAATGGGTATAGAGAGCCTGTAACCCTGAATCCAAAGAGAATCTTCTTCATCGAGAAAAATCGGGGCGACCTGTTCATCAATCTTTGAAACCATTTTTATATTACACGTATCAAGAGAAAAAATCCTGGATAATCCATCAGTAACCTTTGTTTTTATGGCCCCCACACTATAGAGCTTTAGTATTTCAAAACTCATATCCTTAATCGATTTTCTGTTTTTAACAAATTCTTGTTTTAAAAACTGTTCGAGGAAGTGCTGCACCTTTGCGCTGGAAAGATATACCAACAGAAAGGTAAATATCATGGCGGCAATACTAATAACATCTGTATTCACAGCGCCGGAAAAGGCGTTTTTCATCAACACCTCAAGGCCTATGAAGAAACCTGTTGATATGAAGAGGAATGTTAAAAAGAGGATACCTTTATTGAGGAAGATCTTCCACTCCATCACATCGTGTTTATAGATTGCATATCCGAGAAGAGACATGGGAATAAAGACGAAATTGCCTAAGGGATAAATTTCATAACCTTCCATGGTAACAACATCGAAATGGTTAGCGAAAGCAGCAAGGCCAAAGCTTAGGAGGATATATTTAATCCTCGTTCTTTTAGCAGATATCTTTTCCTCCTTCAGATTTTTTATCAACAGATAGAGAGATAAAACCAGGCTGACGGCACTTATCATGCCAAAGAGAAAAAAGAAAGGGCCCGACAAGGCAAAGTATCCAAAAAAGAATCTTTTTGCATGGGTTATATAAAGATGATGCTGTGTCAGGGGTATGAGCACGACAGAGATGACATAGAAGAGTTTCGCCAGGGGTAACCATTGCCTGTAGCCGGTTACCATTATAATAAAATGAAAATAGAGGGGGATGACAAAAACCAGAAAAACGTGATCTATCCGGCTTATCCTGAGGGCGAGACCTTCATTATTAATTACCGTAAGGATTGTTTTGTCGATGTTAAGGAAACAGCCGAGAAGGCATATAAGGGCAAAGAGAAGGTTTGTAGAAGACTTTCTCGCTTTAAAGATGCCCATAAGGAAAAGAACAAATAGGATGATGGAACTTAAAAGGGGCGGTATACTGTAAATACTCATCAGTCTGTTCTGAACTTACAAAAAATATTAATGAAGTTCAAGGAAATTATTCTTTTTTGCCTGATTGTGTGATATTAATTAAAGAAGCAATGAGACAGAAGGTACTTCATAACGCAGTAGCAATGATCCTCGCAGGGGGTGTAGGCGCCCGCCTTCATCCTCTTACCAAAGATAGAGCAAAACCGGCGGTGCCCTTCGGCGGCAAGTACCGGGTTATTGATTTCACTCTGAGTAACTGTGTTAATTCAGGCATAAGAAAAATATTTGTTTTGCCCCAGTATAAATCTCACTCCCTCATAAGGCATACAAGGGATGCATGGAGTATATTGAGTCCTGAGTTGGGCGAATTTGTGACCCACCTGTCTCCCCAGATGCGGGTCGGAGATGACTGGTATAAGGGAACTGCAGATGCAGTTTACCAGAACCTATACCACCTTGAGCAGGTTGACGCGGCCCATGTGCTGATTCTTTCCGGTGATCACATATATAAAATGGACTACGGCAACTTCATCAGGTACCACCAGAAAAAGAGAGCTGACCTGACTATCGCTGCCCTTGAGGTTGATATTGCAGATGCTTCACGGTATGGTATTATTCAAGCGGAAGGTGATGGCCGGGTATCCGGGTTTGAGGAAAAACCCAAGCACCCAAAATCGGTTCCCGGAAGGCCTGAAAAGGCATTTATCTCTATGGGGGTCTATATTTTTAACAGGAATATATTGTTTGACACCCTGAATGAAGATGCGAAAATGGATACAGCCCATGATTTCGGAAGGGATATTATCCCCTACATGTATCCCAAACACAGGGTTTTTGTATACCGGTTCGGTACGGGAGGTGGTAAGAATGCTGATTATTGGCGGGACATAGGCACTATCGACGCTTATTGGCATGCTAATATGGATCTTGCTTCCGTGAGTCCTGTTTTTAATCTTTATGATAAAAAATGGCCTATAAGGACCTACGAAGGCCAATATCCTCCTGCTAAGACAGTCTTTGCCGATGAAGATAAGGGCAGGGCAGGGAAGGCGCTTGATTCAATTATCTGCAGCGGGGTGATTATAAGCGGCGGCAGAGTGGAGAGATCAATCCTGTCCCCGGGGGTACGGGTAAACAGTTATGCCGATGTAAGGGAATCTATCCTGCTCCACGATGTTGTCATAGGTATGGGGGCAAAGATTAGAAGGGCTATTATTGACAAAAATGTGAGAATCCCCGACAATATGAAAATCGGATACGATCTGGACAAAGATAAAAAAAGATTTTTTGTCTCTGATGAAGGTATTGTGGTGATTCCTAAGGATATCGTTTTAAAATAAATTTCAACGGACTCACGTCCTCGTGGGGAACGATTCGCCTCGAAAGTGTAATGGAGCGGCATCTATTCAGCTCGCATGGCGAGCGAGAAGGGGAGGCTCACACGGTTTTACCGGGTGAGGGGGCGACGTGAGCCCCTTTGACAGATTACATCTCCCTCTTCAACATGTGATTGGCAAGAGTAATGAGGGCGTCCTTATAGGGAGAAGCCTCAAAGACATTCAGATATTGTATCGCCTCGTTAATATACCTTGCAGTCATATCCGAGGTGTATTCCATTCCTCTGTATTTTCCTATAATGGTGCGTACCCTCTCAAAGTCTTTTGCGGTCATATTCGGTTTGTCGAGAACCTTCTTTGCAAAGGCGATTTCGTTTTCTTTTGCACTTTGAAGGGCATGTATTAACGGAAGGGTTACCTTGCCTTCCTTCAGATCTGTTCCTACATGTTTCCCAAGAATTGCATCATAGGAAACATAATCAAGCACATCATCCTTGAGTTGAAATGCAATGCCAAGGTCATAACCGAAGGCCTTTAAGGCCGATCTTTTTTCATTGTCTGAATTTCCCAGAAGCGCGCCTATCTCACATGCTGCCGAAAAGAGAACCGCTGTTTTATTCCCTATTACTTCGAAATATTCTTCCTCGCTGGTCTCAATATCCGATGTTTTCAGCAGTTCAAGGATTTCACCCTCGGAAAGTGCGGTGGTTGCCTTTGATATTGTTTTCATAATCTCATGGTTTCCATTTTCAGCTATCAATTCAAAAGATTTTGAGTAGAGGAAGTCACCAACAAGCACACTTGGTTCGTTTCCCCACACGGTGTTTACCGTGGAGTTTCCCCGCCGTGTCTTTGCGTTGTCCACCACATCGTCATGGAGGAGGGTAGCGGTATGGATAAACTCGATGATCGCTGCATAGGGGATGTGGAGGTCGCCTTGATAGCCTGAAAGCCTTGCGGAGAGTATCACAAGAATGGGCCTCGCCCTTTTTCCGCCTGACTTTATGATGTAGTTAACGATTTCTTTAATGAAGCTTACCTTTGTGGTGATCAGCTTCTGAATCGACATCTCAAGGTGCTTCAGATCCTCTTCGATTAATTTTGATATACTTTCCATATTCAGCCCTTTAAAGAATAATAGGATTTTATCTCGTCGGTATAATCACCGTTCTGGTATATATATAGAGGTCTTTCAACGATAACACCGACCCCTCCGTCTTTCAGGAATTCCGCAAGAAAAAGATTCGGTTCTTCTTCGTTTTTGGGATGGATAAAACGTATGCGTTTTGGTTCAAGCCTCTGTGATTTTGCGCTATAGATCAATTCTCCTAGTCTTTTCGTGGGATATATCACATAAAAGCGCCCTTTTTTGGAAAGAAGAGAAGAGACCGCGGTGAGGAGGAGAGAAAGATCAAGGCAAGACTCATAGCGTGCAATAAACCGAGAATCGTCAGGGCATTTTCTTCCGGTATTTTTTTTGGTGTAGGGGGGGTTGCACGCAATAGCGTTGAAGTGCATTTTATTCAGGCTGCCAGCTTCTGATACGATGTTTCCCTGTAAAAAAAGGACATTTTCACAATTGTTCAACTCTCTGTTTTTAAGGGCTACATGATATAAAGCAGACTGGAGTTCGATACCGACCATGGGATTCTGAAAGCCCTTTTTTGACATATAGATAGGTATAATACCACAACCGGTGCCAATATCCAATAACCTTTCATTTTTTTTGAGAACCACAAAATTTGCAAGAAGAATGGGGTCAATAGAGAACCTGTATCCTGCCCTTTTCTGAATAATTGTCAGGTTGCCATTGCACAGAGAATCCAGGGTTTCATCTGGTCCTGCACTCTCACGCATATTTGTGGAATAGCAGACCTGTGAGTATCTTGGGATAGAAGAAAGTCGATTTTGGCGGCATGTCGAGTCCATTGTCGGCCACCTCTTTTACCTCTCCCGTTGTGGTGGGAGGAAGAAGAAATGCACAATCAGCGATTCCTTCTTGCACAGAACGTATCAATCCCTGGGGGTCCTGAGTAAATGAAATCTCTTCTTCCATGAAATGGAGTATCTCTTTCAGTATGCCTGTGTGTAGGACATTGACCTTTAATCTTTCCAAAGGCCCGTTCCCGCTGAATGTTGGAAGGGGTTTCGGAACAGTAAGGAGGTAGAGATTATCAAGATCATCTTTTGAATACAATGCAAAGGAGGGGATAGAGGATGCAGCAATGGTATGCAAAACCATTTTTATGGACTTCTGGTCGCTGAAGGGAAATTTTACTATGTCTATATGACCATGCTGCAACAGGTCAAGCATCTGGGGAAGGGTCCCGGGTTTATCAAATTTAATTAACCTGTGATAGGGAAGGATTACGATTCCCTCTGAGTACATATTTGTCAGATAAAGGGGGATGTAAGGGATATTGAGTTTGTAGGAAACATCCAGTCTATGGTGTCCATCAGCTATATAGATCTTTCTTTCGTCCATAAGGGCCATGAGATGATTGATTTCGTCATCCTTTGTCATCCGATAAAACCGGTTTCTTATAGACTGTTCATCGACAAAATCATACACCATCTCTCTTTGAGAACCTGCGAGTATCTTTTCGATCTCCTGATCTTTGTCTTCATAAAGGGCAAACACGAGGCTCGTGAGGGTTTTCAGGGTAGTGATGAGCATCTCGCGGTCTTCTTTTGCCTTTTTCCTTGTCTGTTCATGGGTGAGTATGCGGTTTTTATCAAGTTTGTTCAGGGCTATAAAACCTCTCCTGAGATACGAGATTTCCTCTACATCGAATTCCTGCTCATAGATATAAACAGTATCCCTCTCATCAATTGCAAGTATACCCTTACCGTACCAATCCTCGAAGGTCCGCAGGGCATTTGTATATTTATCAGCATCAGGGAGGGGGGCGGGGAGTTCCAATCTGATTGCATTAAAAGGGCTTTTTTCAAGGTAAATCTTGTCGCTGGATATGACATCATAAGGCGGACAGACACATGTTCCGATGTCATCTATCTTTTCCTTGTTGTAAAGAATACCACGAAAAGGCTTGGTGTATGATTCATTCATATAAAAATTGTTAACATATGATTGAGTTGAATGTCAAAGCTTTTCCGTTACCGGGGCTTGCATCGCCCCCGCCAGCAGCAGGGTCCTACCCGCAAGCAGGTACCCGGCCTCCCCCTCTCGCTCTTGTACTCGCTAAATTACTTTTATGGCCACTCCATTTTCCATAAACTGTGTGGAATGCCCATTATAGGAAAAAACATGACACGATTGTCTTGACATAGTATGAGGAGTTGTGTTTAAAATAAAACATTGCCGAGGTAGCTCAGTCGGTAGAGCAGGGGACTGAAAATCCCCGTGTCGGCGGTTCAATTCCGTCCCTCGGCATTTCTTTTCAAAGAACATCGGTTTTGTGGTGTTCTTTCCCGCAATCGTTAGTCTGAAGCAATCTGATAAGAATAAATATTTTTCAAGCGTGGAATACCGATATGATCATGTTGAATGAAAAAATGTTATCTCGCGACATGTCTTGACATGTCTCGCCCAGGTTCTTGACATATATTGATTGAAACTATAAGATGTGCTGGACAATGATAATTCCTTAAGGGCAGACATATGAACGATCTTTTACCAAAGAAGGCGAATGAAGATTTTTTGAGGAACAATTCGAGAGGTTTATTCCTTTTTGTGGAGGCAGTAAGTGCATGCATGGTTTTTGCAGTTCATTTATGCATACCTATGCCGGCTTTTTCCATTACCCTTGACGAAGCAATCAAGAGGGCCCTTGAAGTTTCTTATACAGTAAAAGAGCAGAAGGAAATAGTAAAGCGAACTGAGTTTTCTTATATATCAACCATTGACCCTTATCTGCCGAGGGCAGACATAAAGAGTTCTTATGTATGGTCCCTGAACGGTCAGTCTTCTCGTAGCCAATTGTCTTCGGGTATACCTATCGTAGGGGGGGTTGCGGATACCTCTGCCTCCAGAAATCTATTTACCTATACCGGCAGCATTACCCTAAGGCTTTTTGATGGCGGTGAGCGTTATTCGAAGAGAAAAGGTGCGTACTCTTTGCTGGAAAAGGAACAGGAACGGTTAAAAGGGGTCCGGGTAGATGTATTGTATTTTGTGAAGACTACATTTTATATAGCCCTCGGGAACAAGGCCATCGTTGAAACAAGAAAGGATGCCTACCGGACCGCTGAAAAGGTGTATGCCCTCACAAAGGGAAGGTACGATGAAGGCGTTGCGAAGAGAAGCGAAGTCCTTCAGACAGAAGTAAGGATGACTACCACAAAAATAGAGTATTATGAGGCCATAAAGGAGTATGAAAAGGCTTTGGAGGAATTCAAATCCCTTCTTCTCTACAATCCCCTTGATGCACAGGACGTGGAAGGACCGCTTTCAGAGCCCCGGTATAGCGGGGATTTTAGAAACCTTACCGAGAGGGCAATAAAGGTAAGACCGGATGTTGCTGCTCAGATGAAGGAAGTTGAAAGGCTCAATATGGCATACAAGGAGAGAAGGAGCCTCTGGTTTCCCAGAATCGACGCCCAGTTGCAGCAAACAAGGTCAGACCAGACTTTTTTCCCTGATGGAAGGCAGGATGCATTCCTTATAAACTTTTCTTACCCCCTCTTTGACGGGGTTGGAAGGTATTACAATATGGAAGGCGCTGCGAGGGATATTGCTGCAGCGAGGTACAGGCTCGAAGAGATAAAAAGAAACGTGGGCCTGGAGATTGTCAGGGCTTTTAAAGAGTATGAGTTGAGTCTCCAGAATGCAAGGCTTTACAAGGAACTGGTAAGAGAATCAACCTCAAACTTTGAACAGGCCTTTGGTGAATATAAGGAGGGAAAGGGTGATATCCTTGCCCTCCTTCAGAGCGAAAAAGACCTTTCCAAGGCAAAAGAGAATTATATCGGTTCAGTTTACAAGGCGAATACTTCTTTGACCTCTCTGGAAAGGGTTGCCTATCTTGATGGAGAATAGTGAAAAGGTACATTATTTTCGGCGCAATCATTGTGCTGATCGTTGCTGCCCTTATTTTCTACATAAGCTTAAATAAGACAAAAAAGGGACCGACGGGAGAGCTGTTTACCGTGAAGAGAGGCAATGTTACCCACTTTACGGAACAGACAGGCATTATTAAGGCTCAGGTTGGCGCTATAGTAAAAGTGGGAACAAGGGCAACGGGGACCCTTGTGGATCTCAAGTATCAGGTGGGGGATTCGGTAAAAAAGGGTGAGCTTATTGCCAGGATAGATGACCGGGAAGTTCAGGCCAACATAAGAAACGCTGAGGCCCAGATTGAGGAGGCAAATAAAGATCTGGAGGCCAAAAAGGCCCAGCATGACTATAGCGCAACCAACTATGAGAGAGAAAAGCGGCTTCTCGAAAAGGATTTTACTACAAAAGATGCAGTTGACAAGGCCAGGACTGTGAAGAATGTGGACGCTGCCCAGGTTGAACTTTCAAAGGCAAAAGTCAAAGAGGTCGAGGAGAAGCTTAAGGCCCTCCAGGTATCTTTGAGCTATACAAAGATTTTTGCACCCATCTCCGGTTATGTTTCTGCTGTAGGCACTCAAGAAGGTGAAACCGTTGTTTCAGGTCTTTCAGCAGGTATTCTGATTACAATAATTGATCCTGCGAAGCTGGAAATGTGGATATATGTCGATGAGACAGATATAGGCAGGGTGAAGCCGGGGCTGAAGACCGAGCATTGGGTGGATACGTATAAAAATAAGAGATTTTCCGGGAAGATCAGCAGGATATATCCGCAGCCGGAAGTAAAGGAGAATATTGTCTATTATCTGGCAATTGTAAAGATAGATCCGGAAGATACGCGATTTCTCAAACCGGAGATGACTACTCACGTGCGAATTATTATTGAAGAAAAGACTAATGTGCTGATTGTCCCGAACGGTGCAATACGTTTTGAAGGCGGGAAGAATATCGTCTATGTGAAGATCAATGGTAAAACTGAACGGAGAGAGGTAATGCCCGGGACAAGGAATGATACTTTTACGGAGATTATCTCCGGTCTTACTTCAGGCGAGGGCATCATCTTTTCAGCAAAGAAGGTTCCTTCGGGCATAAAGAAGTGATTCTCCTTAAAAATATCACGAAGAGTTATTTTATCGGGGAAAGGGAGCTGCCCATCCTCAAAGGTATAAACCTTGAGATTAACCAGGGTGAGTTTGTGATCCTCATGGGGGTTTCCGGTTCCGGGAAGACAACGCTCATGAATATCATCGGCCTTCTTGACAAGCAGACTGAAGGAGAGTTCCGGTTTATGGGTACACCCGTGAGCGATCTTGCGGACGAGGGCCTTGCGGGAATGAGAAACGCCCATATAGGGTTTGTTTTTCAACAGTTTTTTCTCCTCCCCTATCTAAACGCAATCGAGAACGTTCTGATCCCCATTGTCTATTCACGGAAAGATATAAAACACCCGCGGGAGCAGGCCAGACGTCTCTTCGAAAGATTCGGGCTTCTCGACAGGATGCACAACAAGCCTTCCCAGCTTTCCGGTGGTGAACAGCAAAGAGTAGCCATAGCCCGTGCCCTGATGAACCAGCCGGACCTCATTCTTGCTGATGAACCAACCGGGGCGCTTGATTCAAAAACAGGCAACGAGATCATGGGATTGTTCAGTATGCTGAATAAAGAGGGTAAGACTGTCATAGTCGTTACCCATAACTCGAAACTCACATCATTCGGGACGAGGCTGGTAAGGATAGAAGATGGGACTATCTCTGAGGATCGTAAGGTTTAAAGAATTTCTTGAAGAGATT
>PNOM01000055.1 GCA_013824835.1 Syntrophus sp. (in: bacteria)
CCAGGACGAACAGGAGGGGCATGCAGGGGTTTGCGGCGGATTGAAGTTTTCGAGAAAAGTGATTAAAATGGGGTGTTGCGGAGATTCCCGGCAGGAGTCCCGTATTGTCGCTGATGGAGGAGATAGACTGATGGATTATACATTTAAAACCGAAAACGTTGCTATCCCTGTTGAAGGCGACGGAAACACCTCCGGAATTCTTTTCCTGCCGGAAGGGTCAACATTAAAGAAGGGGGTCATTCTGGCCCATGGCGCGGGAAATAACATGAATACACCTTTCCTTGCCGCCTTTTCAGCGGGCCTTGCCCGCGCAGGTTATCCTTTGCCGGGACCCGCGACCCTCTGTGCGACCTGGGCGTCCTTGACAGGGTGCTGAAAAGGCTCCAGGCCCCCTGGGATCTTTTTACCATTGAGGGTGGCGATCACTCCTTTCATGTGCCCAAATCAGCGGCGACTACAGATGAAGAGGTTTACGAACGGATTTGCGCAAAGGCCCTTGACTGGCTTTCCCGTTAGTTATTGGTGCCCTGTAATGGAGCTTGTATTGTGGCGTGAGCCTGCGGGTGATTGACTCAAGGCCATAATTCTGTTAATCTATTGCAATTACAATGATAAAAGAATCCGGCTGGAAAATAAAATCCAAAGAAGAGATACACGATATATATCAATTCTGTGAGGGCTATAAGAGGTTTCTGGATGCTGCAAAAACCGAGAGGGAAGCGGCCCGGTTTATAGAAGGGTACCTTGCAGGACAGAGGTTCAGTCAGAATGCCGCAGACGAGAGGGTATTCCGTGTCCATAAGGGCAAAGAGGTTCTTGCCTTTGTCCGGGGTACAAAAGGGCTTGCTGAAGGCATGAATATTATTGTAGCCCATATAGATGCCCCGCGTCTTGATCTGAAGCAGAGCCCCCTTTACGAAGATGTGGACCTCGGGCTCCTCCGCACCCATTATTACGGAGGGATCAAAAAATATCATTGGGTGGCAATACCCCTTGCAATCCATGGTGTGGTAGTAAAGACGGACGGAAGGGTTATTGATATCGTAATCGGCGAAAAGGAAGACGACCCCGTCTTTATTATAGATGATCTTCTGCCCCACCTTTCAAGGAAGACTCAGGACGAAAAGACCTTATCCAATGCAATCGATGGGGAAAAACTGTGCCTCCTTTTCGGTAGCCTTCATCTCGTAGGGGAAGAGAAGGAAAGCATCAAAAGGGGTATTCTCAAGCTTCTGTATGACCAATACGACATTGCGGAAGATGATTTTATCAGTGCGGAACTTGAGGTTGTGCCTGCCTTTAAAGCAAGGGATGTGGGGATCGACAGGAGCATGATAGGGGCTTACGGACAGGACGACAGGGTATGCGCCTATGCCATTCTTGAGGCCATTGCCCGGACTGCCCGGCCTGAACGTTCGTGTCTCGCCATCTTTGTTGACAAGGAAGAGATAGGCTCAGAAGGCAACACGAGTATGAAATCGAATGTACTCCAGATATTTCTTTATGACATCCTTGAGGGGATGAAGATAAAGGCGGATGAAGTGCTGGTAAGAAGAATGCTTTTTTCATCAAAGGCGCTCTCAGGCGATGTGAATGGCGCCCTGAACCCTACCTATCAGGAAGTCCACGAAAAGCAGAACGCCTGCTTCCTTGGCCGGGGCGTGAGTATCTCAAAATATACGGGCCATGGGGGTAAAAGCGGCGCAAGCGATGCCCATGCCGAATATGTAGGTGAAATACGGAGGATTTTTTCAAAGGAAAAGATTATATGGCAAGCTGGAGAGCTTGGTAAAATTGATGAGGGAGGAGGTGGAACAGTAGCGAAGTATCTTGCCGAATATGGCATGGATATCATAGACTGCGGTCCTGCACTCCTGACAATGCACTCCCCTTTTGAAATATCGAGCAAGCTCGATGTGTACGAAACATTCAGAGCTTTCAGCGCCTTTTTTAAATCGTAAAATCGTTCAACGGAGGCTCAACTTAAATGACGGAATTTGAAACATTTGATATGCCTGATACACTTCCCCTGCTCCCTGTTCGGGACATGGTCATGTATCCTTCTGTGATCCTGCCCCTTTTTGTGGGAAGGGATATGTCCATAAACGCGGTAGAGAAATCCCTGTCCAAGGACAGGCTGATCATTGTCACTGCCCAGAAAGACCTCACCGATGAAGACCCTCTCCCGGAGCGTATCTATTCGGTAGGCGTAGTATCGCAGATCATGAGAATGCTCCGGCTCCCTGACGGCAGGGTAAAGGTGCTGATTCAGGGAATCAAGAAGGCGCGGATACTCGAGTATGTGCAGGAGACGCCCACCTTTCTTGTAAGGGTAGAGGCCATTGAAGAACCTCTGATCACGGAGATCACCCTGGAGATCGAGGCCCTTATGCGTTACGTGAAAGAGGAGATGGAAAAGGTTGTTTCCATGGGGAGAATGGTTCCCCCTGATATACTGATGGTCCTCGATACTATTGATGAACCGGGAAAGCTTGCCGATATTGCTGCGGCAAACCTTGCTCTTGCAGTCGATAAAGCCCAGGAAGTCCTTGAGATTGTTGACCCTGTGGAGCGGCTGAAAAAACTTTCCGAGATATTGGGGAAAGAGATAGAGCTTCTCAATATGCAGGCAAAAATACTCTCCCAGGCAAAAGATGAGATGTCAAAAACCCAGCGGGAATACTTCCTGAGAGAGCAGATGAAGGCGATCCGGAGCGAGCTTGGAGAGGGGGATGAGAGGTCGGAAGAAATCGATGATCTCCGAAAGAAGATAAAAAAGGCGAAGATGCCCAAGGATGTGGAAAAGGAGACGCTGAAACAGCTCGAACGCCTTGACATGATGCATCCTGACGCCATCGAGTCGACCATGCTCAGGACATACATTGACTGGATTATCGAGCTTCCCTGGAGCAAATCTACAAAAGACAATATTGATATAAAACTTGCAAAGAAGACCCTTGATGAAGACCATTACGACCTTGAGAAGGTGAAGGAAAGGATCCTTGAATTCCTGAGCGTTATCAAGCTCAAAGGTGAGTTGAAAGGTCCGATCCTCTGCCTTGTGGGACCTCCCGGGGTGGGAAAAACATCCCTCGGCAAATCGATTGCCAAGGCCCTTGGCAGGAAATTTTCCCGAATATCCCTTGGGGGTATGAAAGACGAGGCTGAAATAAGGGGGCACAGAAGGACATATGTGGGCTCCATGCCGGGAAGGATTATACAGAACCTGAAGCAGGCGGGTACGAATAACCCTGTTTTCATGATGGACGAGATTGACAAGATAGGCAATGATTTCAGGGGTGATCCCTCCAGCGCACTTCTTGAAGTCCTCGACCCTGAGCAGAACTATGCTTTCAGCGATCACTACCTGAATATCCCCTTTGACCTCTCGAAGGTAATGTTTATCACCACTGCAAACCGGGTTGATACTATACCGTCAGCGCTTAAGGACAGAATGGAAACCATATATATACCGGGCTATACGGGAAAGGAGAAGGTTGCCATTGCGAAGAAGTACCTGATCCCCAAACAACTCGACGAGAACGGCCTGAAAGACGGTATGCTACACATAGCGGACCACGCGGTAGAAAAGATAGTAGAGGAATATACCCGTGAGGCAGGGCTCCGGAACCTCGAAAGGGAGGTTGCGGCTGTGGCAAGAAAGGTCGCAAAGAAGGTTGCCGAAGGGGATAAGAGAAAAGTGGTAATTACCACGAAAAATCTCCACAATTATCTCGGGATCGCGAAGTATCTCCCGGAAACAGGCATGGAGTTTGATACCGTGGGGGTAGCGAGCGGACTTGCCTGGACTGAGGCGGGCGGAGAGGTGCTCTATATTGAGGCAATGTGCAGAAAAGGGAAAAAGGATTTGCTGACCCTTACAGGCAGCATGGGGGATGTAATGAAGGAATCTGCCCAGGCGGCCCTCACCTATATAAAATCAAAGGCTGAGATTCTCGGCATCAGCGAAGATGTTTTTGATACCCTTGAGGCCCACATCCATGTGCCTCAGGGCGCCATTCCAAAGGACGGTCCATCTGCAGGGATCACTATGGCAGTGGCTTTGATCAGCGCCCTGTCGAACAGGCCTTTGAACAGAAAGATTGCCATGACAGGAGAGATTACCCTCACAGGAAGGGTGCTTCCCATCGGTGGATTAAAGGAAAAGACCCTTGCGGCCCTTCGGGCCAATATGGAAAAGGTTCTCATCCCCGATGAGAATAAAAGAGAGCTGAGCGAAATCCCCGATTATGTAAAGAGAAAGATAAAATTTCTTCCTGTGAAAAACATGGATGACGTGGTGAGAATATTATTTGGCGGGTGAAAGAACAATTTAGAAATTAGGATTTAGGATTTAATGAACTCGTAAAAAGTCGTTTTATTCATTTTTGTCATTCCGTGCTTAACACGGAATCCAGTGAGTTGTTCATGGTTCCCGGCTTTCGCCGGGACGACGTCTGGACTCCGGTTTTCACCGGAGTGACGGGTTTGGGACTTTTTATGAAATCATCAGCATTTGGGTGCTCTGTCTTTAAATTTTAAATTATAATTCTTAAATTATAAATGTGTCGTTATGAGAGAGGCATCTTTTTACGAGAAAGGGGAGGAGAAGAAGGTTCACTGCACGCTGTGCAGGCACCACTGCGTCGTCGCCGATGACCGGAGAGGGATATGCGGCGTCCGTATGAACAAGGATGGTACCCTCTATACCCTTGTGTATGGGGTGCCCTGTTCCTATCATGTAGACCCCATCGAAAAAAAGCCCCTCTATCACTTTTTCCCCGGCTCCAAGGCATTCTCTATTGCTACAGCAGGCTGCAATTTTCGCTGCAAACACTGCCAGAACCACGAGATTTCACAATTGCCTTTAGGTGCTGGGCAAATCATGGGGGAGAAGATGGAACCCTCTGAGGCGGTTGGACTTGCGGAAAAGGCAGGGTGTAAAAGTATTTCCTATACCTATACAGAACCGACAATGTTCTATGAATACGCCTTTGATATTGCGCAGTTGGCGAAGGAAAAGGGCATATTTAATAACTTTGTCACCAATGGTTACATTGAAGAGGAGCCCTTGAGGGCTATCAGACCTTTTCTCGATGCAGCTAATATCGATCTGAAGGGTTTCAACGATGAATTCTACAGGAAGATCTGCGGCGCAGAACTGTCAAAGGTGCTCGACACGATACAATTATATAAATCCCTTGGTATCTGGATAGAACTGACGACCCTTGTGATTCCCGGATACAATGATAAAGAGGAAGAATTACGGGGTATTGCGCGGTTTATCAAAGAAAGCCTCGGCGCAGAAACACCCTGGCATGTGAGTGCCTTTTATCCCACCTATAAACTACTCGATGCAGAAAGGACGCCTGTCGGAACCATTGAGCGGGCACGAGAGATCGGCATTGAGGAGGGCCTCCGCTATGTCTATGCGGGGAATATACCGGGGCTTGCGGGGGAGCATACCTATTGCGCTATATGCAAGAATGCGGTCATTAAGAGATACGGCTACGAAATAAAGGAATACCACATTAAAGGCGGTGCCTGCACCTTCTGCGGCGCGACAATAGACGGTATAGGGCTCTGATTGCCCCGTAGCTTTGCGGGGTAGTTCATTAATGTATGGGGAAACAACACAACAGATCAAACCGGACATTTTTATTTTGGTTTCAATTGTGAATTTTTTAATTTGACATCAGGTAAAAATAAGGGTAAGTTTTAAACAAAATATCAATAAGTATGGTGTATCACAAGAAAGTTGGCAATTATTAACAGTACAGGTATGGGTTATAAAATTTTTGTAAGGAGGTAATAAATGAGCTTTTTAAAGAAATGTAATCCTGTTTCAATTCTTAGTGCCATCAGTATGATGCTCTTCTTGTCTGCTTCGAGGGTGTTTGCTGGTGAAGCGGACATTAAACTGCCCGACCTTTCACAGACAAAATTTGTTGTCTTCGGCAGTGAAATGAGTGGTCTTTCCATTATGTATTTTGGCCTCTTTGTATGCATCATCGGGCTTATATTTGCCTTCATCCAGTATAAACAAACCGATAAACTTCCCGCACACAAGTCTATGCTTGCTGTATCGGAGATTATATGGGAGACCTGCAAGTCCTATCTCGCCCAGCAGGGCAAGTTCCTTGTCGGCCTCTGGGTGCTGATCGCCATCTGCATGATCTATTATTTCATGGGATTGTCCCACACCCCCTTCGGTGAGATGCTATTAATTCTCGCTGCCTCAGTCCTCGGAATTCTCGGTTCCTACGGCGTTGCCTGGTTCGGTATGAGAATTAACACAAAGGCAAATGCAAGGACCGCTTTTGCGTCTCTTGCAGGAAAGCCGGTCGGGGTAGTCAATATTCCTCTCAAATCCGGTATGAGCGTTGGCCTTCTCCTTGTCAGTGTTGAGCTTTTCTTTATGATCTGCATCCTTGTTTTTCTCAAGGATCTCGCAGGACCCTGCTTCATCGGTTTTGCTATCGGCGAATCTCTCGGCGCAAGCGCATTGAGAATCGCAGGCGGTATCTTCACGAAGATTGCCGATATCGGTTCCGACCTCATGAAGATCGTCTTTAAGCTTCCTGAAGATGATCCAAAGAACCCCGGCGTTATCGCTGACTGTACCGGTGACAATGCGGGCGACAGCGTTGGCCCCACCGCAGACGGTTTTGAAACATACGGTGTTACCGGTGTTGCCCTTATTGCCTTCCTTGCCCTTGCCCTTGCAAGCGCTCCCGCCATGGCAGCAACACTGATTATCTGGATTTTTGCAATGCGTATTCTCATGGTCCTCACGTCACTTTTTTCATACTTCATCAATGCCGGCATTACCACTTCCATATTCGGCGACAAGAAGAAATTCGACTTTGAGCAGCCCCTCACGAACTTGGTATGGATCACATCGATCATTTCAATCGGGGTTACCTTCTGGTCAAGTTATGTACTCATCGGCAACATGGAGGGACCACTCTCTGACCTGTGGTGGGCATTGTCTATTATTATCAGTTGCGGTACTATCGCAGGTGCAATAATTCCTGAATTCACGAAGATCTTTACGAGTACCAAGTCCCGTCACGTCCAGGAAGTTGTGGGTGCGGCCCGTCACGGCGGCGCTTCTCTTAACATCCTCTCCGGTTTTGTTGCCGGTAACTTCTCCGCGTTCTGGGAAGGCCTTGTTATTATCTTTCTGATGTTTGTTGCCTATATGGTTTCGCAGAATGCATCAATCATCGCTGTTATGCCGAAAGAATTTGCCTTTGCAGCACCTGTCTTTGCATTCGGTCTCGTGGCCTTCGGTTTCCTCGGAATGGGTCCTGTGACGATTGCTGTTGATAGCTTCGGTCCTGTTTCTGATAACGCACAGTCAGTATATGAGCTCTCAAGAATTGAGTCAATTCCGAACATAAAGGCAGAAATCAAGAAAGATTTCGGTTTTACTCCGGATTTTGATACCGCTAAAGATTATCTCGAAGAGGCTGACGGCGCAGGCAATACCTTTAAGGCAACGGCAAAGCCGGTGCTCATCGGTACTGCTGTTGTCGGTGCCACCACAATGGTCTTCGGCATTATTATCCTTCTCGAAAACATGTATAAAAATGTTATAGCAAAACTGAGCCTTGTCCAGCCTGAGGTAATTCTTGGTCTTCTCATGGGTGGTGCCGTAATCTATTGGTTCAGTGGCGCAGCAACCCAGGCGGTTGTCACCGGCGCTTACCGTGCAGTTGTCTTTATCAAGAAGAACATCAACCTCGACAAAGAAGAGGCATCCATTGAGGACAGCAAGGAAGTTGTGAAGATCTGTACCCAGTACGCACAGAAGGGTATGCTCAATATCTTCATCGTTGTGTTTTTTATGGCACTGGCCCTTTCTTTCTTTAACCCTTACTTCTTTATCGGTTACCTCATCGGCATCGCCTTCTTCGGCCTCTATCAGGCAATTTTCATGGCAAATGCCGGTGGTGCATGGGACAATGCAAAGAAGATCGTGGAAGTTGACCTGAAAGAAAAGGGTACACCACTCCATGAGGCAACTGTTGTCGGTGACACCGTGGGCGACCCCTTCAAAGATACCTCATCGGTCTCCATGAACCCTGTTATTAAGTTTACGACTCTCTTTGGCCTTCTTGCAACAGAGATCGCCGTGACTATGACCAATCAGCCTCTCAAAACCGGCCTCGGTATCGTCTTTTTCTGTATTGCCCTTATCTTTGCATATCGCTCATTCTATAGCATGAGGATAGGCGACGAGAAACTCGAGTAGAAGGAAAGCAACAAAAAGCATTCAAAAGGCGCCCTGAAAAGGGCGCCTTTTTTTTGCATAAAAAGGAATAAATTGCTATAACGATGAAAAGGAGAACATGATGGGACTTCATTTAATTGAAAACATAGAGGCAGTACTCTTTGATTTTGAAGGGACCCTCGTAGACTTTCAGTGGAAGCTTTTAGAAGCGATTGAAGAAACCCTGGAAATGCTTTGGGGTATGGGTTTCGGGAGAGATCAGATTGCCAGTAGAAAATATTCTACCCTTTTGACTGAGGCTGTGGAAAGGGCGGCTGAAATTGGATTATTGCCCGATGAGGTTCGGGAGAAGATTGGCGTTATCTACGACAAATACGATGAGGATGCCCTGACGCGCTGGGCCCTTCGACCAGGGGCAAAGGAATTCCTCCATGGGATCAGAACAAAGGGAGTCCGCACTGGTCTTGTGAGTAATGTGGGGATCAGGACCCTGTCGAATGCCTTATCGAGACTTGGTCTGGAAGGGTTATTCGAGGTTGCCCTGAGCCGCAATGATGTGTTGAATCTTAAGCCCAGCCCTGACGGGATGAACCTTGCCCTCAAAAAAATGGGCGTAGAAAGGGATCGTTCCATCTTTATAGGCGATAGCCTGGATGATATCAATGGTGCAAGAAACGCGGGTCTCCGGGTAATAATCATTGCAGATGGAGAGAATATAAAGGACGAAATCCTGGCGGCAAAGCCCGATCATGTGATCCAGGGCTATGAAGAGCTTCTCAACAGCTTGTAGCTGTCTGTTTTAAAAAAACAACACGCTCAGTATCATATCACAACAATTCTGTCCGGGTCCGGAAGCTGGATTACAAAGTCTTTAACCTCATTAAATTCAGTATCCTGAAGATCGACACCCCTTTCAAGCCTCACATAGTTTTTACCGTCATGTTTTTGAGTGGGGAAGGTGAATCCAAAATCTATGTAGTTATCCCCAACCCTGATATACGTCAAGGTTTCCAGATTGATAATGTACTGCTTAATTCTTACAAATTCTGACATCTTAGCCCCCTTGTTTATTATTCCTCAATGCGGACATATTTGAAAAGGAGCGGCATTACGAGCAGGATAATACCGGTTCCAATCAGCATACCGCCGACCACCACAATTGCGAGAGGCTTCTGAATCTGGCTGCCCACACCATGTGCTACGGCAGCGGGAAGGAGCCCCAGGGATGCGGTAAGACCTACCATAAGGACTGATCTGAATTTATCCCTTACCGTTTCAATGATTGCCTCTTGCCGGTTCTTCCTTTCCTTATATACTTCAAGATAATGCCTTATTAATATGCATGTTTTAAAGGTTGCGATGCCGATAATTGATATAAAGCCGACTATCGCAGAGATACTGAGGGATTGACCTGTTACAAGGAGGCTGACAAGGCCGCCGAATACGGCGCATATGGGCGCTACCGTTGTGAGCAGAACATTTCTCATGTTTCCGTGAAATATATAAAGGAGGATCATAATAAGAAAGATTGCCAGGGGTATTGAAACATAAAATCTTCTAAAAGCCTCTTTCATCTCATTGAATATACCACTCCACTCCATGAAATACCCTTCGGGCATGCGGGTTTTCACAGCTTCTTTCTGTGCCTTCTGTACTGTTCCGCCAAGGTCTTTTGATGACACACGGAATTTTATAGGTATAAAACGTCTGTGATTCTCTCTGAAAATCGATGATGCTCCTGTTTCATACCGTATTTTCGCTATTCTTGAAAGAGGCACAACTCCTCCACCAGGAAGAACAATAGGGATATGAGCGATTTTGCCGGGCTCACTCCTGTAATCAAAGGGGAAGCTAACCTGGAGGGCAAAGCTTTTATCGCCCTCAATGATCTGGCTAACCACCTTTCCTCCCAATGCCGCGGAGACCATATCGAGGACCTCCTGGATACTGAGACCAAGAGCGGCTGCATCTTCCCTTTCGACCTCTATCAGAAGGTTCGGTTGGCCCAGTTCTCTGTATACCCCGACATCCTCTATGCCTTGAATCTTCTCAATCTTCCCTTTTACATCCTTTGCAGCCCTGTCGAGCTCGTGAAGATCGTCCCCGAATATTTTTATTGCATTTTCACCGCCTTTTATTCCTGAACTCTCTTCATCGAGGTTGTCCTGCATATACTGGGACAGGCTGATGGTAGCGTTGGGCAATAAGCGTACAAGTTTTTCTCTTACTTCTTCATCCAATTGTTCTTTTGTTATGGATCGTTTCCATGTATTGTATGGATGGAGATTCATATAGTACTCACTGTTGAACGGTCCTGTTGCCTCTGTGCCGTCTTCAGGTCTTCCAACACGGACTGCAACCGATTTTGCTTCAGAAAAACTGATCAGGATATCCCTCACCTTTTTTGCCTCATCATGTGTTTTATTGAGGGAGACGGAGTAGGGCAGTGTAATCCTGATGTAGATATTCCCCTCTTCCATTTTTGGAAGAAACTGGGTGCCTATGACGGCAAAGCTTATCAGGAACCCACCGATGATTACGCCTGCTGTTATGAGAAGAACAGGCCGGGATATCTGTATTAAAAACGATACACATCGTACATAGTGTTCGCTCATTGTTTCGATAAATCTAAAACCTTTTCCTTCATGTCCTTCAAGAAAGGTATGGATAGATGCAATAAGATAGGTAAAGGTGAGGATTAACGTAAAGAAAAGGGCATAGGAATATGTCTTTGCCATGGGTGAAAATATCTGTTTTTCAGCGCCCTTCATGGTGAAAATCGGAATAAAGGCGATGATGATAATGCAGACAAGGAGGATTATCGGTGCTCCAACCTCTTTTACCGCTTTAACCAGCGCCCTTTCGTGCAAGGCCTTCGCCTGATTGCCACTTATAGGCCCATGCTTTCTTACAACCCGTATATAGTTTTCAGTAAGAACCAGGGCAATATCTGCAATAATACCGAAATCGATGGCGCTGATGGAAAGAAGATTTGCGGAATCACCGGTGATTGCCATTACTGCCAGGGTAATCGCAAGGGAAATTGGTATAACCAGGGCTGTCATAATCGCAGCCCGGATATTACCGAGAAAAACAAAGAGAGTGATAGCAACAAGGGCCACACCCACTGAGGCAGATTCGATAACCTTCTTTATTACCGTGCTGATAAGCTGCCAACGCTCGTAGTATGGGGATATCTGAATGCCCTTCGGAAGGATTTTATCGTTAAGTTCCTTGACCTTCTCGTTAATAGACTGTATGGAAGGGATGCTCTTTTCTCCCCTCCTCAGTATTACATTCCCCATTACCGCATCGTCGCTTTTATTAAACAGTATGATGCCTGTCCTCGGTATATTTCCAAGGCTTACCTGCGCTATGTTCTTGATGAGCACTGCCTTTCCGTTTTTGTACATAACGACGTTATTCTCTATATCCCCGATATTCTTTATGAGCCCTATACCCCGCACCATATAATACTGATCGCCCAGTTCGATAGTCCTCCCGCCAACATTCACGTTTGATTTTGACAGGGCCTCCATGACCTGGGAAAGGGTTATCCCGTACTTTATCAGGCTTTCCGGTATTACTTTGACAACATAGGCCTTGATGTATCCTCCATAGCTTGCCACATCCTCGACGCCCTGGGCGGTTTTGATGTAGCGGCCTATGGTCCAGTCCTGGAGTGTTCTCAGCTCCATCAGGTTATTGGAGCCTGAGACGATGTATTGCATTACCTCCCCCATGTCGCCTGCTATGATATTGGGCTGTACGCCATCCGGGAGCGATATGCCTGAGAGTCTGTTAATAACCTCCTGCTTTGCTTCTCTGTATGAAATGTCATAAGAAAATCTGCACTTCACATCTGCAAGGCCGTAGATAGAGATTGAATTCAGCCGCTTCATGCCTCTCATGCCCGCAAGGCCTACTTCCATGGGTATGGTAATGCGCCTCTCCACCTCTTCAGCTGATTTCCCTTCATATATGGCAACAATTTCAATACTTGGGGCTGATGGATCGGGAAAGGCCTCAATATTGAGATCCTTTACGATAAAAAGTGAGATGATAAATATGGTAAATGTGAGAACCAGCAGAATACCGCTGTGGGTGGCAACAAATACGGTCAGCTTTCTCATGGTTTTTCCAATTCTATGGCAGTAAGAACAATCTCTTCTCCCTCCCTTACTCCCTCAACTGCCATGAGTTTTCCCGGGACTTCCTTGATGGGCTTGATCTCGTTTAGTATATTTTTTCCGCTCTTATCAGGGCGATAGACATAGAATTTTCCTTCCTTGTAAACCATAGCCGACTGTGGTATCAAGGAAGCTCGCTTTTTTTCGCCTTCAATTTTCAACTGCAAAAACATATTGTGTCTGAAGAGATCTTTTCTGTCCATGATCCTGATGTAGGTTTTTACGGTCTTCAGGTCTACGTCCGATATGTCGCTTACATAGGTAACCATGCCTTTAAATTCTATATCCGGAAAGGTATCTACAAAAAATGTAACTTGACTTCCTTTCTTGACCTTCTGGATGTCGGTGTCATATATATTCGCCACAACCATAATATTTTTTTGATCTGCCAGTGTCATAAGGGGGGTCGCTGCGTCCACCTTGTCCCCTATATGGGCCTGAATATTGGCAACATTGCCGTTCATGGGGGCTTTAATCAAAACCGTGTCAGTGCGGCCTTGCTTTTTTGTGATAACATTCTCATCTGTTGAGAAACCGTATATATGCAGCTTGCCTTTCAGGCCTTCCAGAACGGCCCCCAACTGTTTGTGGGTTGACTCACTGTTCAGCAGATCATTCTTGGTAACAGCCCCGATCTCAAAAAGCTGTTTGTTGAGGCCATATATCCGTTCTGCCTGTTTGAACTGAGTCAGGACTGAAAGGTAGTTTGAGTATATATCGGTTACATCCGGGCTTGTAATGGCGACAAGGGGGTCTCCCTTCTGTGCCCTGTCGCCGACCTTTACATAGATTTTATTTACTACGCCGGCAAGGTGGGGCAGTATCTTTGCGGAGCCCTCAGTGTCTGCCTGCACGCTTCCAGTGGCTTCGATATAGGTGTTTATCTCAGAGCAGGCAACCTTGTATGTTTTTACAACCTGCTTTTCTTCTGCCTTCTTCCCCGGGCTCGGCCTGCTGCAGCTCAACCCTGAAAAAAGCAGCATTGATACAATAAATGATAGAATAAACCGGTTCATTATTTGAGTTCTCCTGTATATACCTTTATAAGGTCCTTATTAAGGGTAACTTGAATGAGGGCCTGATGATATTTTGTAATAAAGTCCCTGTAGGTTTTATGGGTGTCAAGGAGCTCGATTACGGTAATCCCGCCCAGGGAAAAGGCCTTTTCGCTGCTGTTCAGGAGGGTTACCATTTCTGCTTTCCGTGTTTTATAAGAATCGTAGATTTTGATACCCGATGAATAGTTGTTCAGGGCCTGTTTTATATCTACCTCAATCTGTTTTTTTACCCTTTTAATTTGCTCCCTTATCTGACTGTACTCGGCTTTCCTCTTAAGAATTTCACCTTCATTCCTGTAAAACAGAGGGATGCTTATGCCCACTGCCGCACCGTAGCCTGTGCTCAACTGGGGGCCAAACCCGCCATATTCTCCCCCGACCGTAATGTCCGGTATCCGCTGGGATTTGGCAAGTTTCTCTGCATACTCGGCAGAAGCAAGCTGTTTTTGCAGGGAGAGGAGATCAAATCTGTGGTTGTAGGCGATATCTATGAGTTCGGTTTCCTGGTATGCCGGAAATCCCTCTCCCATTTGTCCCTTCGATGGTTTGTAGGAGCCTTCGCCGCCCAGGAGAAGATTAAAGGTGACAAGATCGTTCCTGTACTGGGTATCGATGGTGGTAAGGCTATTCTCCATGTCTATCCGTGCAATTCTCAGTTTTGTGTAATCGATAAAAGTGAGAAAACCCGCAGAGTGCCTCTTTTCTCCCACCAAGAGGATCCTGTCGAACCGGTTTAATTCTTCCTTTGCCAGATCATAACTGAGCTCATAGCGAAGGAGGTCGTAATAGTTTGTATAAAAACCGATGAGAAGGCTCCTGATTGCATCCTTATGGGCCAGCCTTTTTGCTTCAAGCATTTCGTTGGCAGTCTTGATCCTGAGGCCTCTTTTCCCCCCCAACTCGATGAGCTGTTCCAGCCTGATTTTAAGCTGGGTGTATTCACCCCTGTAAAGACCGGGCCTCAGGCCTGTATATTCGGTGGACAGATTCGGGTTCGGAATGATCCGTGCAGCAATATAGTCCCCATGGGCCTTGTCTATTTCATATCTATTAATGATGATGTCGTAGTTATTCTTATAAAAGAGCTCCACGGCCTCGTGAAGGGGTATTTCTCCTGCCTGTGCATACTCAAAAAAGCAGGCAAATAGAGTGACCCATAGTATGGTGATATAGACTCTTCGCTTCTTGCTTGTCAACTTCAGCACTCTCTTTCTTAAGGTTATTTTAGGAAAACTTCCTGGGCTATAGAAGGATTGGTCGGGGTGGTCCCCGGCATATATTTGAAAATACTAATAGTAATTCATTATTTAATGTTTTAACAAAAAGTTTGAATGGTTCTGATGTCTTATAAAATATCGTGGCGCTTGTAACAGGGCTGCTGTCAGGAAGCCCAATATCTGCTTCAATACAGGTCGGGCATCTGGAGCGGAAGTTCCTGCTTTTATCCTGGTTATTTTCGACTGTTAAGGCTGAAACTAAAAAGAAAAGAATTAACACTATTGAGACGATTGAGACAACTTTTGTTGATCTCAAGGCAAACATTCTAAATCCGACTCTCTATTTTTTTCATTTTGATACTATATATTACTCTTTTGGATATGTAAACACATAAAATATTCCAGCGTGCGATCAAAATTGCATGTTTACTCAGAGGAGAACATTCCCCGCTGATCATCCTGCCATAGTGATGGCAGTGACGTATGATATTCTATGTATAGAGAGATGACAGATATCAAGAAGTCTAACCACGGGGAAGGATATAATGATTTTATCAGTATTACCAAACATGGAACATAGAGCCTTCTGGATGAGCCCTGATGGAGCGATCTATCCTGTCCGCAGGAGGCACATCAATGAGGTCATCAGTGATCCAGAAAAGTTCGGACTGACCAGAGCCTATATAGAATCAGTCTATAGAAAACACAAGGAACCGTTGGGATTAGAGGGCAGGGCACGGGAAGAAATTATGGGTGAACTGATAAAGGCAGGCTGGATTAGATGCAGATATAAAAAACAGGGTTACTGGATAGTCCAGGTATGGCAGATGGATGACAGGACAAGGGAGAATGTGAGCAGATGGGCTGATAGATGTATTCATGATATTTGCAAGAATAGCGGGGTAATGGTTCATGAGATATGTCGTGGGGATACAATAAATGAATAACCGGGGGGGGTTGCAGGTCCTTCAGTTTGTAGTATATTCCGGCAACCATAGTGTTAAAGATATCTAATTGGTGCCGTCCAGGAATATCAACTTTTTCACCCCAGCGTAGCTGAGGCATTAAGCAGTTTAATTACGAAGGCAGTGTTGAGCAAAATGAAGGCGAATTGGTAGGAGATTAAGGGAGGATTGCAATGGCAACGTTAGAAGCACACTGCGAGGAGACTGAAAAGGCATTGGGGAGGCCCTACCGCGAGGTACACCTGTGGCTTGATGAATTCTTCATGAGCAAAGAGTACGGGGCAAGGCACAGACGGAAGAAGCACCACGAACAGGGTATCCAGGAGGTGATTAGGCTTTTCGGTGAAGAGGCGGGTGTGGCTGCGCGGATGCACATCATCACTGACCTCAAGGAAGAGGGCTGGACGGAAAAGGACCGGTTTCCAAGGGATGAGAGGGAGTATGTGGCTATGGGACTCTTTTGAATGAAGAGGCGGTCGTTTATTGATATAGGGAGCACAATATGAGGAAAACGAAGGGGTTTACTAAAATATTTATGTCCTGGTTCTCCGAGAACCGGTCACGGTTCGTTATCGAACCTACAATAACCAAGCCGAAGAATGGATGTCTTGAAATGAGGTTTCCCGGCGTCGCGCCTGAAATAAGGGTCAGTGTTTATGGATATGGTATTGCAGTGTCAGTAGACCCTCATGGGGACTGCTGGGATATTCTAACGGATTTTGATATTGCACCCCGTCGCAATTCAGCGGGTGATTACTACTGCGATATGTGCTTGCCCGAATTTAAGAAATTCTACCGCTCCCGCAAGGAACTACTCGTGAAACACAGTTTCGAGCCATTCCTGGAATGGATCAACGACCACTTTCAGTGTGATCGCTGGGTCTTGCTTTTTGAAATGAGGGGCAGGTGGGCCACGATACTAAAAGAAGGGGATGTGGAGTCAAGAAAACAAGGGGAGGGTGCAGAGTATTTTGTGCGGGCCTTTCCGGTAATAATTCCGATTCCCCATATCAAGCTGTTCCTCGACGATGAACGTGTTCCGCCCGAGGGATGGACGCATGTTCGCCAGCCTGAAAAAGCTATCGAAATCCTGAAGACAAGGAAGGTTGCCGAGATCAGTCTGGACCATGACCTTGGAGATGATGCCGGTGGGACAGGCTATGATGTCATTCTCTGGATTGAGGAAGCAGTAGCCACACAGGGGTTTGTTCCTCCGATAATTACTGTGCACTCAGCCAATCCGTCTGCCCGTCAGAAGATGGAGGCGGGGATTAAGAGTATTTATGGGATATATAAAGAAAGATAGGACCGGATAACAAAGTGCCTGGGGAAGGAATGGCATTTGACTCGTGCTTATGAGTAGTTGAGTATGCTAAGGAGGGATATGTGATAATAACGATAGGGGCCTCTGGGAATAATGTTGGAAAATCACCCAGAAAGCGCAGAAAGAAGAGAACGAACAATAGATTCGCAAGAGCATTTCTATCATGGTTTTCGGAGAATCAAAGCCGTTTCGTCGTGGTACCTCTCGTACCCAAATTAAGAGAGGGATTTCTTAAAATCAGGTTTACGGGCGTCGCTCAAGAAATTATTCTCTGGGTTGGTGGGACGGGCGGTATTTCAGTATGTATAGATTATCACGATGATTGCTGGGACATCTTGAGGGAGTTCGATGTCGCGCCACGTCGTAACTCCGCAGGAGACCATTTTTGCAATTTATGTTTGCCGGAATCAAGAAAATTCTACCGTTCCAGGAAGGAATTGCTTTCAAAACACAGTTTCGAGCCATTGCTGCAGTGGATCAACAAGCATGTCCGGCCAGATTACTGGATTCTACTTTTTGGAGAGGAAGGTAACTCCAGATGGGCCGAAATTGTCAAAGAAGGGGACATTGAACAAACAAAGACGCAAGGAGAAGATCTATTTCTGTGTGCCTTTCCGGTGATAATTCCGATTCCCGATATCAAGCTGTTCCTCGACGATGAACGTATCGCGCCCGAAGGATGGATACATGTCCGTCAACCGGAGGAGGCGATTGAAACCCTGAAGACAGGGAAGGTCGCTGAAATCAGCCTTGACCATGACCTTGGAGACGATGTTCATGGTACCGGCTATGATGTAATTCTCTGGATTGAGGAAGCAGTAGTCACTCAGGGCTTTGTGCCTCCGAGAATTACTGTGCACTCAGCAAATCCCTCTGCCCGTCAGAAGATGGAGGCGGGGATTAAGAGTATTGGAAGGATTCGTGGGGAGAACAAGACAAAATGACTGATAAGTTATATTCATTATCTTTTGTGTTATAGGTGCTACAATGTAGCCGATTTTTAGTTTCCTTTGGGCGGGCACGCACTGGTGTACGACCAAGGTGATCTTTTGCAAATATTTCAAAAATATCCCATTAATCCAAATTGAACTGGATCTTGCCGGTTAATATACCCGCAATTAACACGAGGCAATACATTTCTCTCTTAAAATGCTGCTTGTTTTTGCTTGTTTATGTTTATTGATGTTGATAGTATTAAAAAAAGTAGTCATATTTTTATTGCTGGGCTGATGAAAAACAATAGAGTGCAGAATAATAAGCTGAGGAGATAAACAGAATGCATGCGCATGATCGGTTTTTGCCGGAATGGTTTAACCGTATCCGGTCGCGGCAAATCACACTGCCGCGGTTTCAAAGGTTTGTGGCTTGGGGCCACGGAGAGGTCTCTGGGCTTCTGACAACCGTCCTTCGTGGTCTACCCTCGGGTGCGACCCTGATCCTGGAGGTGGGCGACGAGGAAAAGTTTAAGAGTCGAACTATGGTTAACGCACCGGAGTCCGGCGGGAAGGTGACTGAACAACTTCTCGACGGCCAACAGCGGCTGACGGCCTTGTGGCTCAGCCTCCACGACAAATATGAGGACCGGAGTTATCTGATCGGCTTTGAGGAAGACGCCGACGAGGGTTCCGTGAAGCCACCTTATGTCTATGGGCAAGCCCGATGGAGAAAGAACGGCAGCCAATATCCCATATGGGTGGACGATCCCCTGGAATGTTGGGGTCGTGGATTTATTCCGATCACCCTGCTGAGGCCGGAAGACATGGAAGATCTGATTGACCAATGGGTGGAAAAGGCGATTCCAGACGACACCATAGACAAGTTTCGGGCCTACAAAAACCTCAAGAAGATCATCAACGATCTCAGGACCAAAGTCAGAGAGTTCAACCTACCATATCTGGCGCTGCCAGCCAAAACGGCCAAGGAAGTGGCCTTAGACGTTTTCATTAAAATGAACACGAGCTCGGTGCGTCTGTCCCGCGAGCGTCCGAATATGCCGACCTGCCAAGTTTGGTGTTAGACGTGGAGGCTCTCCGCCAAGATCGCATTCCAAGTCAAGCCGGATACCGTGCCATCAAATATGGACAGATGTTGAGCGCATGGGACACAGTTGTCAAAAACATCAAGGGGATGGTGAGTTTTTTGGAAGACGAGTGTATCTTTGATGCCCAGCGCCTACCTAGTTATACCCCCATTCCCATCCTCGCCGCTTTATGGGAGCACCTGCCGACACAGCCGGACAAGTTGGGAAACGCCAGACTTCTCCTGCGCAAATTCCTCTGGCGGGCTTTTCTAACCTCACGATACGAGCAGTCATCCACATCCAGCGCTTTGCAGGACTATCGCGGATTGAGAAAGGTCATATGCGAGGGTGCGTCTGAGGATGTTGTGCCGATCCTGAACCAGGAATCCTATCCGATTCCTACAAAGGAAATGATTCTGCAGGCCGACTGGCCGAAACGAAAGAGCATCCTTGGCCGAGGGGTGTTGGCTATGCAAATCAAGTGCGGCGCTGAAGACTTGGCTGACGGAGCACGTGCAATGGTCGCCACCATTACATCCAAAGAGCATCCCCGAGAGTATCACCACCTCTTTCCAGCCGCGATGCTTGAAGATGCTGGGATTGCCGATGAACAGATTTTCCGGGGACTCAACTGTGCTCTGGTGACATGGCGTACCAATCGCACCATCTCGGATAAGGATCCAATCACGTACCTGAAGGAGCGGGCGGATAACTGCGCCCTTGGTGAGGAGGAGATGAAACGCCGATTGAGAACTCACCTCATACCTTACGCCAAACTGGCAGTTGGTTACAATGGCATGTCAGACGATGAGAGGCGCGGTCGAGCAAAGAACGACTACGGTGCTTTTCTGTCGGTCAGAGCCGAGATTCTGGCAGGCGCCGCTCAACAAGTATGTGAAGGTAGGACTCTTGTGGTAAACGAGTTGATGCTTGAGAGTTACTTCCCAGGGATCAATAAGTAAATAGGCGGTGGGGAAGTCGTTTCCCAGGTGCTTAATTATGTTGGCTTGACAAAGTTGAAAGAGAGATTTGAAAGTCATTAAAATATGATATGATGAGTCGGAGGTATAAAAATGGATAAGAAAAAAGAATACCGATTCACGGTGATTATCGAGCCTTGCGAAGAAGGTGGGTTTTATGCCATGTGTCCGGTCTTTCCCGGCTGCCACGTTGAAGGTGAAACCTATGAGGAGACCATAAGCGAAATGCGGTCAGCCGTTGATGCATTCATAGAAGACTATAAAGAAGAAGGCGAGAAAATACCTGAGGATGACGTAACAATCACGACCCTCAGGGTAGCAGTATGAGCCCGAAATTCCCCGCTTTTACTTCCGATGAAATCACTTCAGCATTAATGACAGGGAGACGCCCTTCAGTTGTTCAATACAGACTGATATCGCGCCTACAAATTCGTTGGTCATAGTACGAGAGAAAAATAAGCCCGCTGCAGCAAATGTATAGTTCAATACTTGCGAACCGGGGCGTGAGCAAGACAACGAGCGACATGGCATCGAGTTCTTCTTCAATGACCGCCATGCATAATATGCACGATTGTTTTTCTGCTTTATTTAGACTATAATTATAGTCATAACATCTTCCCATAGGGAGCGCCGATATGACTAAAACCATTCCACTCGCAGAAGCCAAGAAAAACCTTTCCACAGTTGTCAAGGATGTAGAGGAGAAATACGACCGGTTTACGATCACGAGAAACGGGGTTGATAAGGCCGTTATCCTGAGCGCCGAAGAGTTTGACGGGCTCATGGAGACCCTTGATATTCTGTCCAATAAGGAAGAAAGGGAGGCTATTGCCAGGGCCAGGAGGCAGGTGACGCAGGGGAGAACGGTATCCCTCAAGAACATAAAAGAAAAGTATAATCTTGAATGACATACTCTATAGAGTTCACGGAAGAAGCGGAATCCGACCTTGCCTTTCTGCTGCGCTCCGATAGAAAGCTTGCCGGAAGGGTTTTTGCCAAGATAGAATCACTTGCTGTGTCGCCACGGGAAGGAAAGCCCTTGGTGGGCAATCATAAGGGTGAATTTTCTCTCAGGCTAAGCAATTACCGTATTGTCTACGAGCTTGATACAGCACGTCAGATTGTCTATATTCTCACCATCAAACACCGAAAGCATGTTTATCGTTAGCGACAATCCATAATAAGAAATAACCCTTTGTCATGCAATTATGGTATGTTATTCCAATTCTAAATCATAGATGATATCAAGGCGACGAGGAAGAGGCGACGGAGGTGTACTTTAACAGTACATCGAGGAGCAGATGACGAAGGCAACGAAGATAGGGCTTTGAGTTAGAATTGGAATT
>PNOM01000056.1 GCA_013824835.1 Syntrophus sp. (in: bacteria)
TCGCCCCTCGCGGGAGAGGGTAGGGTGAGGGGGCGTAATCATGTTCCTCATTCCGCTGATACCTCGCAGCTCTGCTGCGGGGTAATTGATTGTTCTATGTTCAACGTTGAACTTTGAACCCCGAACCTTGAACATGAAGCAAGGGGGCGACGCAAGCCCCTTTAATAGGCGCCGGGACCAGTTGACAAAAGGGAATTAGGTGCTAATAATATCTATAGAACCTGTTTTGCTTAGTTGATGGAACTGAATTTTCCTTGAAAGGGGGTAATGGTTATGCTGAAACCAACAAAAATCCTTGTACCTACAGATTTTTCAGAGTATTCAGATAAGGCGTTAATGCAGGCATTGGATATTGCGTCTGACTATAACGCAGAAGTCCATGTTCTCCATGTGGCTGATGAAAAGCTGCAGAGCACCATGACGGAGGATCATGCCGATATGGTGCTCAATTTTGACGAGATAAGGAAACTGGATAAAAGCATATTGAAACATGAAAAAGAGAGACTCCATGATCAGGTTGAGAGGTGTGCAGGGAGCACAAAAGTTTCGATAATTCAAAAGGTGACCGAGGGTATTCCCTATGAGGAAATACTTCTGGAAGCGGAAAAACTTGGTATTGATTTAATTGTCATTGCTTCACTCGGGAAATCGGCGATTTCGAGATTTCTGATTGGTGATGTAGCCCGGAATGTTCTCAAGGGAGCAAAGTGTCCGGTACTGTTAACAAAATAGCAAGGAGGTGGCTGCTATGTTAAGACCTTCAAATATACTTGTCCCGACTGATTTTTCCGAATATTCAGACAAGGCATTAAAGCAGGCATTGGATATTGCACGGCAATATAAGGCCAGGGTACATGTACTTCATGTTATTCGCGTGGAGACCCCCCATGGCGCCGGTGATTTTAGTATCCCTGAAGACATGGTGCAGCAGATCAGCAACATTGCACTCGCTACTGCAAGGAGAAATATGCAGGAACAGCTTGAAAAATTTCCTCAGGCGAGAGAAGTTGAGGTAATTTCAGATATAAGAACAGGTCTCCATTATGAAGAAATATTGAAAGAGGCGGAAAATAGAAGTATTGATTTGATTGTTATAGCTTCTCTTGGGCAATCAGGCATTGCAAAATATATGATCGGCAGTGTAGCCCGGAATGTCCTCAAGGGAGCGAAGTGTCCTGTGTTGGTAACAAAATAAATATCTTTTCCAATAGCTTCGATCAATAGATTCCTCGCAGCTCTGCCGCGGGGTAGTTGATTTACTTCCCGGAATGACCCATCCTCCCTCTTTATCAAAGAAGGGGGATGGGGTGAAGAGCCGGGTTTTCTTAATATCCCCATAGAACTGAGTGCACAAAGTGGTTGCAATAGACGCCGTTGCTATGTTTTGATTTATATCAATGACGGCAAATCCTGATTACATATAAATGCACTAAGGAGATAACAAGTATGAAGAAAACCCTGGTTGTATGTGTTTTGTTCTCGGTTTTATTTCTCCTTGTAGGTTTTTCCCATGCCAAGGAGACTATCAGAATCGGGGTTATCACCCCTCTGACCGGTGATGTAAAGACATTTGGAGAGTCTACCAAAAATGCCTTCAATATTGCCCTTGAGGAATACTCTAAAAAGGGAAAATATACCATAGTTCCCTTTATTGCTGACGATAGGAATGATCCTACGGAAGGCGCTAACGCAGCCCTCAAGCTTATTTCCCAGGACAAGGTGAGGGCGATTATAGGGCCCCTTACATCAAAAGTTGCAATCCCTGTAAGCGAGATTGCGAACAAGAACAAGGTGCCCATGATCACAGGGTCCGCAACAAACCCGAAGGTAACGATCAGCGACAATAAAAGGAAACCCTATGTATTCAGGTCATGCTATACAGACCCTTTCCAGGGTGCAGTGGGGGCAGACTTTGCCCTCAGGAATCTGAAGGCAAAAACAGCGGCAGTGCTCTACGATGTGAGCAATGATTATTCAAAGGGTCTCTCAGAGGTTTTTAAATCAACCTTTACAAAAGGAAAAGGCATAATAACTGCCTATGAGTCCTATCAGAAAGACGACGTCGATTTTTCCGGTATTATCACGAAAGTGGCAATGAAAAAGCCGGATGTGATTTATATCCCCGACTATTACAATAAAGTGGCCCTTATCGCAAAACAGGTAAGAGAGAAAGGGCTCAAGGGGACCATGATAGGCGGTGATGGCTGGGATTCCCCTGAATTAATAAAAATTGCTGGAAATTCAGTAGTGGGGGGCTACTTTACGAACCATTATTCCCCTGACAGGAAAGATCCGATTGCAGAGGCATTTATCAGAAAATATAAAGAAAAACACGGCATGGTGCCCGATGCTCTCGCAGCCCTTGCCTACGACGCAACCATGATACTCTTCAAGGCCCTTGACAGCGCGAAGAACCCAACTCCTGAAGAGGTTGCGAAGATCATTGCCAATATGAAAGATTTTAAAGGGGTCACCGGCACTCTCCGTTTTGATAAAAACGGAGATGTGATAAAATCAGTCGTTATCCTGAAGGTGGACAAGGACGCAGTACGGTATGTGACCACGGTGAACCCCTAAATGAAGCCTGGGAACAGAGATTTATGGAAATAACAGGGTATCTGTTGCAGCAATTTATAAACGGCCTGCAGCTCGGGGCTGTCTATGCCCTTATTGCCCTCGGGTATACCATGGTATATGGTGTACTGAGGCTCATTAATTTTGCCCACGGCGATATCTTTATGCTCGGTGCTTTTATCGCATACTATCTTATTTCAAAGTTTGCTATCCCGATTTATCTTGTCTTTATTATTACCATGTTTTGTACCGCCGGGGTCGGCTATATCATTGAAAAGGTGGCCTATAAGCCCCTTCGGGGCGCCCCTAAAATATCCCTTCTAATTACCGCAGTCGGGGTCTCGCTGTTTCTTGAATATTTTCTCAGTTTAAATGCCATATTTACCGCGAACTATATAGGTTTTCCCCGGCCTTTTGAAGTAGTAAACTATGACCTTTCCCTGTTTACAGTTACCAATATCCAGATCCTCATTTTTGCAACCACAGGGGTTTCCCTTGTGCTCCTCTATCTTCTCATCTACAGGACCAAACAGGGCAAGGCCATGAGGGCCGTCTCCTATGACCAGGAGGTGGCTGCCCTTATGGGCATCAACATAGACAGGACTATTTCCTTTACCTTTATGGTCGGTGCGGCGCTGGCCGGTGTCGGGGGCATACTCTACGGTATTGCATACCCCCAGATAAATGTCTTCATGGGGGTCATGCCCGGCATAAAGTCTTTTATTGCAGCAGTGCTCGGGGGTATCGGGATAATCCATGGGGCAGTTATCGGCGGATTCATAATCGGTATTTCCGAGGTTTTTGTGTCTGCCTTCCTGTCGTCTACATTCAGGGATGGTGTAATATTTGTCATTCTTTTTCTGGTCCTTCTGTTGAAGCCAAGCGGTATTTTCGGGAAGAGGATTGAGAAGGTATGAACTTTTTTATAGAATCGAGAAAGATTCTTCTCCTTGCCCTCCTTGTTTACGGGGCGCTGAAGGTCTTATTTGTGTTCGGTCTTTTATCCCAGTATATTGAACAGATTACCCTCTTCTCCTTTATCATGATCATTGCCTCCCTTGGTCTGAACGTCATATACGGGTATACAGGCCAGTTCTCATTGGGCCATGCCGCATTTTACGGCATAGGGGCGTATACGTCTGCGTACCTGACGAAGGTTTTTGAAATCGAGGGGGTTATACCCTTTTTGCCTGCCCTGCTGCTGAGCGGCCTTTTAACGGGTTGTGCGGGCTATGTGATCGGTATACCGATACTCAAGCTCAGGGATGATTTCCTTGCCATCGCTACCCTCGGTTTCGGGACCCTCTTCAGGGTATTGCTCGATAATTCTGACAAGTTTGCTGAGGCCCTCGGCGGATCGAGGGGTTTTGTGGGCATTCCGCGGATCACCAATCTGGAACTTACCCTGTCGGTCACCGTCTTTCTTATTCTCATTACCCGTAACCTGATATTTTCAAGATACGGGTTATTCTGGAGAAGTATAAAAGCGGACGAGCTTGCGTCAGTCTCCATAGGCATTGATACCGCAAAGATGAAGCTCATGGCCTTTTCCTACGGTTGTTTTCTCGCAGGTATAGGCGGGGGTCTCTATGCCCATTTATATACCTTTCTCCACCCCTCCAATTTTGACATTCTAAAATCAATCGATTTCCTGATCATTGTGATAATAGGCGGTATGGGCAGTATTACGGGTACGATTTATGCAGGATTGATCTGGGTGGGCTTTATAGAGGGACTCCGGATTGTATTACCCGCTGAGATGCTTGATTTGAGATGGGTTATCATCCCTCTGCTCCTGATCCTTCTTATGATGTGGAAGCCCTATGGACTTATCACAAAAAGGTCGAGGTAAGGGACATGGTATATCAGTATTTACCATGTCCCTAAAGAGAAATCTAAAAAATGAATGTACTTGAAGTCGAAAATCTGAGAAAAAGCTTTGGTGGTGTAAAGGCCGTAGACAGCATTTCTTTCCATGTCAGGGAAGGGGAAACGGTTAGTATTATAGGGCCTAATGGTGCCGGCAAGACAACGGTTTTTAACCTGATTACCGGTTTCTACAAGCTGGATGAAGGTTCGGTACTTTTCCGCAACAGGGAGATTACCGGCCTGTCTCCCTTTCGACTGCCCCGTCTCGGTATGGGCAGGACCTTTCAGAACATGAGACTTTTCGGCGAACTTACTGTTTTTGAAAACCTGCTTTCAGGTATGCTCCGTAAGAACGGGTATAATATTTTTTCTACCCTTTTCAGGACGAATCATTATTTTGAAACTGAGAGCAAGGCAGAGGAGAAGGCAAGGGAGCTTATCGACTTTTTTCACCTTTCAGGGAAAGAGGACTATCCTGCCAACAGCCTCCCCTATGGTGAGCAGAGGAGGCTGGAGCTTGCACGGGCGCTCTCCATAGAGCCTAATCTGCTCCTTATCGATGAACCGGGGGCAGGCATGAATCCAAAGGAAATCCAGGATCTCATTGAGACCATAAGGGCGGTGAAAGAGCGGTTTTCCTTAACGCTCCTTATTATAGAGCACCAGATGGGGCTTGTGATGAGCCTTTCCGACCGTGTTATCGTGATGGATTTTGGAGAAAAGATCATGGAAGGCCTGCCGGATGAGGTAAGGAAAGATACCCGGGTTATTGAGGCATATCTGGGAGAGGAATTTACGGGTTAGGAGAGTTGGTGGACAAGCGAAATATGTTGATGCAGATCAGGGGCCTTACTGTTAATTACGGTGCGATCAATGCCTTAAATGATGTCTTTATAGATATAGAGAAGGGAGAGATCATCTCCGTAATAGGAGCCAATGGCGCCGGCAAATCCACCTTTTTGAAGACCATAACAGGCATAGTCAAGGCAAGAGCAGGGAGTATCGAGCTTGAAGGAAAGAACATTCATGGTCTGAGACCCGACAGGATAGTGCGCCTTGGTGTTACTATGGTGCCGGAGGGGAGAAGGGTTTTCCCGGATCTGAGTGTAAAGGAGAACCTGGAACTGGGCGGCTATACCCTTCGAAACGGAGCATTGAAGAAGGAACTCTTTGACCTCGTTCTTTCCACATTTCCACGGCTTCAAGAACGGCTCAAACAACATGCAGGCACCCTGTCCGGCGGCGAACAGCAGATGCTTGCTATGGGGAGAGCCCTCATGGGAAACCCGAAACTGCTCCTCCTAGATGAGCCCTCCATGGGCCTTTCCCCTATTATTACAAGGGAGATATTTACCCTCATCCGTCTTATTAACAGAGAAAGGGGTATTTCCATTATACTTGTTGAGCAGAATGCCCATATGGCTCTTGAACATTCCCGAAGGACTTATGTTCTCGAAAACGGCAGGATCGTGATGGAGGGCAAATCCGGGGAAATAAAAGGCACAAAGAGTATTATTGACGCCTATCTGGGGGTGTAATTAGAAGTCAGAAGTCAGAAGTCAGAAGTCAGAAGTCAGAAGTCAGAAGTCAGAAGTCAGAAGTCAGAAGTCAGAAGTATCAACGGCTGACCCCGCTTTAAATAAAGGAAGAAAAAACATAAAAACTTGTTGACACGATAAATATATATCGATATATTATTATCGATAATAAGTTATCTATAAAATATTATCTATTAGAAGGACAGGAGGTGGTGTATGGCTGAAATAGAGGAAAAGAAATCGGAGATTATTAAGGCTATTCCAGAGCCAACGCTGCGAAGACTCCCCATGTACTACCAGTATCTTAAAAGAATGCACGGCGATAAAAAACTCGATTTTATATCCTGTACGCAGATCGGCAATGATTTAAATGTCCTTCCAATCCAGGTAAGAAAAGATCTCCAGGTTGCCGATGCGATAGGAAAGCCGAAGCTTGGGTATAGCGTGGGTGAACTGCTTAATACCATAGAGGATTTTCTTGGCTGGAATAATACGACTGATGCATATCTGGTTGGCGTGGGAAATCTTGGGGCAGCGCTTCTTGGATACCAGGGATTCAGGGAGTATGGACTTAATATCATTGCCGCCTTTGACACTGATGATGAAAAGATCGGCAGAGAGATAGGAGGCAAAAGGGTTTTAAGTGCATCAAAACTGTATGAGATGATCAAACGAATGAGTATCAAGATCGGCATTATAACGGTTCCTGCTTCCACAGCCCAGGAGATTGCCGATATTATGGTGAAGGCAGGTATTCATGCGATCTGGAACTTTTCCCCTGTTAAGATCAATGCCCCGCCGGATATTATTGTCCAGCACGAGAACCTTGCATCATCACTGGGGGTGCTGTCAAAAAAGCTGGCGATGGCAATAAAGGCAAATACTGATAAATGAGGTGAATCAATTGGAAACGCTACGAAAATTTGAAAGAGTCTGCGAGATTGTTGATCAGAACGGAAGAAACGAAGCACGTCTAATCCCCATACTTCAGGCAATACAGGTCGAGTACCGGTATCTCCCTGAAGAAATCCTTACTTTTGTGGCAACCTCTCTCGGCATATCGCCGGCAAGGGTATTCGGGGTAGCAACCTTTTATTCCCTTTTTACATTAAAGCCGAAAGGCAAACACGTCATCAGGATCTGCAATGGCACTGCATGCCATGTGAAGCAATCCATGGACCTTTATGACATTATCTGTACAAGACTCAACCTCGTGGCAGGGCAGGACACTGACCCTGACATGCTTTTTACCGTAGAAACGGTAAATTGCCTTGGCGCCTGCGGCCTTGCGCCTGCCATGGTGATTAACGAAGAGGTATATGGACAACTGACCCCTGAGCGGGCTTTGGCGCTCATAGATGACATTATCCGAAAGGAGACGGGAAATGAACCTGACCATTATGGAGCTTAACAAAATTAAAGAAACATTTCATTCGCGGAAAGATGCCGTTACCCACCGGGTTATTGTATGTGCAGGGACGGGATGTCTTGTAAACGGCTCCTTAAAGGTCTACCAGGAGCTTTTAAGGTGTGTGGAGGAGGCGGGACTTAATGCGATCGTGGAATTGAAACAAGAGGAAGAAGGTATTTATGTTTCAAAAAGCGGCTGTCAGGGTTTTTGCCAGATAGGGCCCCTTGTCACCATTTTACCGGAAAATATCTTCTATACAAAGGTAAAGGTAAAAGATGCAGGGGAGATCGTTGAAAAGACATTAAAGAAGGGCGAACTCATTCACAGGCTCCTCTATATAGAACCGGGAACAAAGAAGGTGTGTCAGACAAGCGAAGAGATACCGTTTTATCGGAAACAACGTCGTTTTGTCCTTAAAAACTGCGGAGTGATCGACCCTGAGAATATCAATGAGTATATTGCTGAAGGTGGATATATCTCGGCAACACATGCATGTAGTGATATGACGTCGGAAGAAATTTGCGATATGATCGTTGATTCGGGCCTGCGAGGACGGGGTGGCGGTGGTTTTCTTACAGGAAAAAAATGGCATGTAGCCCGTCTTGAGGAGAACTCCAAGAAGTATGTAATCTGTAACGGCGATGAAGGTGATCCCGGGGCTTTTATGGATATGGGCATTATGGAAGGAAACCCCCATAGCGTCATAGAAGGAATGATTATTACCGCCCGTGCAATAGGCGCCGATGAAGGGTATGTCTATGTGCGCGCTGAATATCCCCTTGCGGTGAAACGGGTAAGGAAGGCGATCGATGATGCCAATAAACTTGGGGTCCTTGGAAAGGGTCTCCTCGGTTCAAAATATACCTTTAATCTACAGGTAATGGAGGGTGCAGGCGCCTTTGTCTGCGGAGAGGAAACAGCCCTCATGGCCTCAATTGAGGGAAAAAGAGGGATGCCCTCACCAAAACCGCCTTTCCCCTCCCAGAGTGGCCTTTGGGGAAAGCCGACGGTCATTAATAACGTGGAAACACTCTCAACAGTGCCACTTATCCTCTCTCACGGTATTGATTATTTCAGAAAGATAGGGATGATGTATTCACCCGGTACAAAGACCTTTGCTGTTACAGGGCATGTGGTAAATACAGGGCTTATAGAAATGCCCCTGGGGTCGACACTCCGTCAGATCGTCTATGATGTGGCAGGGGGCATCACCTCAGATAACGGGAGTCCTATGAGCGACGGATTCAAGGCAGCACAGATCGGCGGGCCTTCGGGGGGTTGTCTCACAAAAGACCACCTTGATCTGCCTATTGATTTTGACTCCCTGAAAAAAGAGGGCGCCATGGTTGGCTCAGGGGGCCTTGTCGTAATGAACAGGCATACCTGCATGGTCAGCGTGGCACGGTTTTTTATGCAGTTTACCCAGAGTGAATCCTGTGGAAAATGTGTACTCTGCCGCGAAGGAACGAAACAGATGCTTGCCCTTCTTGATGATATTATGGAAGGGAGGGGCACGGAAGAGACTCTTGATCTTCTTGAAGAGCTTGCAAGGACAGTCCAGAAGGGTTCTCTTTGCGGCCTCGGAAAGACTGCCCCCAATCCGGTCCTTTCCACCCTCCGCCATTTTCGGGAGGAATATACGGCTCATGTTACCCATAAATACTGTCCGGCGGGGAAATGCAAGGGCCTTGCGAAGTTCCGGATAGATAAAGATCTTTGCAAAGGGTGTATGCTCTGTGTAAAAAAATGTCCTGTAGAGGCCATCTCCGGGGAAAAAGGGAAACCTCATACAATCGATCAGAAACTTTGCAGAAAATGCGGCGCCTGTATAGAAAGCTGTAAAAAGCAGGCCATAAAAGGAGATAAGGCATGGACGACAGTCATGTTGTAATAATAGACAATAAAGAAATATTGATAGAACAGGAACAGAACCTGCTTGAGCTTGTGCGGAAGGCCCAGATAGATCTTCCCACATTCTGCTACCATTCGGAATTAAGCGTCTATGGCGCGTGCAGGCTTTGCATGGTCGATGTGGAGGGCATGGGGCTTGTTCCGGCATGTTCCACGCCCCCTCTGGCGGGCATGAAGGTCCATACCAATACGGAAGAGACGAGGAAGATGAGACGGATTATTGTGGAACTCCTCCTTGCAAACCACAGCCAGAATTGTCCAACCTGCCAGAAGAGCACGACCTGTCAGCTCCAGACCCTTGCACGCCGTCTCGGTATTACCACAATCCGTTTCAAGAACCAGAATCGTGATGTGCCTCTTGACTGTTCATCGCCTTCCCTTGTGAGAGACCAGAATAAGTGTGTTCTCTGCGGTGACTGTGTCCGCATATGTTCGGAGGTCCAGTCTGTTGGCGCCATCGATTTTGCTTACAGGGGGATGCATACAGTGGTGACCCCTTCTTTCGGGAAGGACCTTGACAAGGTGGAGTGTGTAAACTGCGGTCAGTGCGCACGGGTATGTCCCACAGGCGCCCTTACCCCGAAATCCGAAGTGGATGAGGTGTGGAAGGCCCTTCATGACCCCGACAAGACGGTTATTGCCGAAGTGGCGCCTGCGGTACGGGTTGCCATAGGGGAGATGTTCGGTCTTGAACCCGGTGTGACTACTACGGGGCAGATCGTTGCGGCCCTTAAGGCCATTGGATTTGACAAGGTGTTCGATACATCTTTTACTGCCGACCTTACTGTGCTTGAAGAGAGCACCGAGTTTATCGGGCGTATAGAAAAGAATGAGCATATACCCCAGTTTACCTCCTGCTGTCCTGCATGGGTGAAGTTTGTGGAACAGTATTATCCGGAATTTGTCAGTCACCTTTCCTCATGCAAGTCACCTCAACAGATGTTCGGCGCCCTTGCAAAGGATATCCTCACCGGTTCTCTCAAGGTAAAAAGGGAGGATATGGTTGTAGTATCCATTATGCCCTGTACAGCAAAGAAATTTGAGGCAAAAAGGGATGAGTTTACCCATGATGGAACACCTGATGTGGACCATGTGCTCACCACCCAGGAGTTGGGACGTATGATAGAAGAGGCAGGGCTTCATTTTAAAGAGTTGAGTCCCGAGTCATTCCATCTCCCTTTTGGTTTCAAGACAGGGGCAGGGGTGATCTTCGGGAATTCAGGCGGCGTGTCTGAGGCAGTACTCCGGTATGTAACGGAACGGTTGACCGGGGAGAGGAGAGAGAATTACGAATATAAGAGCGTAAGAGGGGAAAGCGGTATCCGTGAAACCCTTCTTAATGTTAAGGGTAAAGAGTTTTCCCTTGCCGTAGTAAGCGGTCTTGGGAATGCCCGAACACTTCTTGAGAAGATAAAATCAGGTGAGTCCCGGTATGATCTGGTTGAAGTGATGGCGTGTCCGGGTGGGTGTATCGGCGGAGCGGGTCAGCCCATATCAAGAGACCCTGCGGTCAAACAGAAACGGACAAAAGGCATCTTTGAGAATGACAGGATGCTTGAGCTCCACAAGTCCCAGCAAAATCCTTATGTAATAGAACTATACAAGGATACCCTCGGCGAGATAGGGGGACATAAGGCACACGAGCTTCTCCATACCGGCTATAAGAACAGGAAGAGGATGGTTGACGGAGGCATGACCTTAAGCGGCTTTAACGGAGAATCGGCCCTGGAAGTGAATGTATGTTTTGGAACAAGTTGCTTTTTGAGGGGATCACAGAAGCTTTTTCATGATATACTGGGACATATAAGAATGAATAACCTTGACGATATGGTAACTGTAAGCGCATCCTTCTGTTACGAGAAGTGCGATAAAGGGCCCACCATCAGGATCGGAGACACGGTGATCGAGGGCTGTACCATTGAAGCAGCAGTGGAGGCAATTGAAAGGCAGACGGGCCCATTCAAGAGAGAGGTGACGCACCATGCCTGATGGAGGAATCCAGCAGATCGTTTTTACCCTCACGGCGCGGTGCAGGGACTGCTACCGCTGCCTGAGGAGTTGTCCTGTAAAGGCCATAAGAATGGAAAAAGGCCAGGCCTATGTAGATGGTACACGATGTATTGCCTGCGGCACCTGTATCCGGGAGTGCCCTCAGCAGGCAAAATCATTCCGTCACGACATTGATGTGGCCCATAGGCTGATTGAAGATGGACATTTTGTTGCGGTGAGTATTGCACCATCCTTTGCTGCCGTATTTAACGAGTGGCAAAGGAAGCGCCTTGCCTCCGGGCTCCGCGCCCTTGGTTTCAGATATGTGGGCCAGACCTCTCATGGCGCATATCAGATAGCTGCTCATACACGCCGTGTGGTGGGAGAGAACAGTGAGAAGGCGTATATCGGCACTGCATGTCCTGCCCTTGTGAACTACATTGAAAAATATCAGCCGGAGCTGATAGATTCGCTCCTTCCCCTCTGTTCTCCCATGGCAGCCCATGGCCGGATGTTAAAAGAAAAACTGGGCAAGGAGACAAAGGTAGTCTTTATCGGGCCCTGTGTGGCAAAGAAATCGGAGCTTTTTCGACCGGATATTGCCCGTGCTGTTGACTGTGTCCTTACCTTCCGGGAACTTATCACCTGGTTTGAGCAGAATAATATTGATCTTGCAACCTGTGAGGAGAGCAATTTTGACGAAAAACCGGTTCAGTGGGCACAGTTGTATCCCCTGCCCGGAGGAATGATCAAAACAGCCGGACTGGAGGACGACGGGCTTAATATGAAACTCCTCCGAATCGACGGAATAGACAATGTGCGGGAGCTTTTACGAAATGTACCTGATGAATCTGCATACACCTTTATTGAGCCCCTTTTTTGCAGCCAGGGGTGCATTAACGGACCTGGAATCAATATGGACAAGAACATCTTTGAGCGGAGAAAGGATATTATTGATTACGACACAAATATTCAGGATTTTCTCACCACGCTGCCCCTGGAGGATGCCCGATTATTTGAGGCAACCTATAAGAAAGCTGAAAACGGCGCAAGGGAGGTTTCAGAAGAGGAGATATTGCAGGTGCTGGAACGGACAGGTAAATCCGACCCTCAACAGCAACTGAACTGCGGGGCCTGCGGATACGACAGTTGCCGGGAGAAGGCCATCGCTGTGGTACTGGGTATGGCAGAGCCGGAGATGTGTATTCCTTACATGAGGAGGCTCGCAGAGCGCCGGTCCGACCAGATATTCAGCACCACGCCGAACGGTGTGGTAATCCTCGATGACGATCTCAACATATTAAGCATCAACCCTGCCTTCAAAAAGTTTTTTCTTTGTTCCGATGCGGTCCTGGGGAGACATATCTCCTATCTTATGGATCCTGCGCCCTTTGAGAAGCTTATCGCAGGGGTAACCGATCTCCTCGATATTACCGAGACGCACCGGCATTATAACCTTCAATGCCGTGAACTCTTTTATATGCTGAAGGAAGACCGGCAGATTGTCGGTATTTTTATAAATATTACGAGCCAGCAGGAGCATGAAAAAAAGCTGAATGACATCCGTTCCCAGACGATTGAGCAGGCAAATGAGCTCTTGGAACATCAGATCACGATGGCCCAGACGATTGCCCAGTTTATCGGTGAAAGCACTGCCAAGGGTGAGGAGCTGGTGCGGAAATTACTCACCTTGAGTGTGGAAGATGAAAAGAAGTCTCAGTGATCCAAGAAAGTACATTGAGGCTGTTTTGGCCCAGAGCGCCAAAAGGGCAGGCCGTGTCTGCGGTGATTATGTTGTCATTGACCGGACACCTGAGGCGACTACCGCAGTCCTGGCCGATGGAATCGGTACAGGCATCAAGGCCCGGGTTGCTGCAGTTATGTGCGCATCACGGCTTATGGAGCTTATCCGTCTCGGTTTTACCCTGAGAGAGGCATGCAGGAAGATTGTCGATACCATGCATGAGGCGCGGACAAAGGATATCCCATTTTCCGCCTTTAATGTATGTCGCGTATTGAATGATGGTCACGCAACGATCATTTCCTATGAAATTCCTTCACCCATACTCATTAATAACCACCTCGCCGCATATCTGCCAACGCAGCGGTCTTTTCCCATGGGTCTTGAGATGATCGCCGAGGTGAACTGTATGCTCGATTACGGAGACGGGATTGTCCTGTTGAGTGACGGGGTAAGCCAGGCAGGCCTCGGGTATCAGTTCCGCATGGGGTGGGGGACTCAGGGTGCATGTGACTTTATTAACGGCTGTCTTGTACGGAGAACCGATCTCAATGCCATACCCGGCGAGATACTCGATAAGGTGAAAGAGATATCAGGCACCACCTACGGCGATGATACGACGTGCCTTCTCCTGATATGCCGCGAGGCGCAGACACTCAATATACTGACCGGTCCGCCTTCTCACAAGGGGAAGGATAAAAAAACGGTACATCAATTTATGGAGAGACAGGGCAGGAAGATCGTGTGCGGCTCGTCAACCTCAGAGATGGTTGGCCGTATACTTGGCGTACCGGTAGATTCCAAGGCTATTTCAAATGCCTTTCATAAGCCGCCGTCATATGAAATAAAGGGGTTTGATTATGCAACAGAAGGCGCCATAACCCTTAATCAGGTCTATAACATCCTTGAAGAGAAGGAAGAGAGGCTTGAGCGCAATTCTTCAGTTTCAGATTTATATAAACTACTCCATTCATCTGATACCATAAACTTTCTTGTAGGAACAGCCATGAATCCGGGACACGAAAATATCGTCTTCAGGCAGATGGGCATTTTCCCCAGGGAGGTAATTGTTCGGCTCCTTGCGGAAAAGCTCCAGAATATGGGAAAGCTGGTCAGTGTGGAATATGTGTAACGGAGCAGAACATTTAAAATGGGGTTTTTACATGTAGCCTCATGTGTCTGCTGAGAGGTGATTTGCCTTTTGTAATAATCCAGCATCATTCGTACAACCATATAGCCGAAAGGGAGGTAAAAATTGGCAACAATAACGATAGATAGTGCGGTGTGTTTTGCAAAGGACAGTTCCACCATTATTGATGCAGCCCGTGAGAATGGTATTGACATACCGAGTCTCGGGTATGACCCGAGGGTAAGTCCGCCGACCAGCGTTGAGATTTCGGTGGTTGAAGTGCTGGAAAAGGGCAAGGCACTGATTGTTTCTGCAACGGCTACGACCGTAGAGGATGGGATGATAGTACATACTCGGTCTCCTGCCCTCGAAAGCTTCCGGAGGATATATATTCAGTCCCTTCTCCGCAGTCACTATGGCGACTGCGTTGCCCCCTGCGTTCTCCGCTGTCCTGCCGGCATTGACATACAGAAGTATCTTTATCATGTGTCGAATGGTAATTTCATTGAAGCCCTGGCTGTTATCAAAGAAAACAATCCGTTGCCCTCTGTGTGCGGCAGGGTCTGCCCTCACCCGTGTGAAGGGGAGTGCCGGAGGAATGCAGTGGACACACCGGTAAACATAAACGGGGTAAAGCGATTCATCGGTGATTTTGACAGTTACCAGACTGTGGAGTACACACCACTCTGTGCTCCTGATACAGGGCGCAACGTGGCAGTTATCGGCGCAGGGCCGGCTGGTCTTACCTGTGCCTATTATCTCCGCTGTCTTGGCCACAAGGTTACCATATTTGAAAAGCAGGAATCTGCAGGGGGAATGCTCCGGTGGGGTATCCCTTATTACCGGCTCCCTGAAGATATCCTTGACCGTGAGGTCAGGGCCATTCTCAGCCTCGGTATTGATGTGCGCTATAACAGGGAACTGGGGAGAGATTTTACGATCCAGTCCCTTAAGCGGGATGGATTTGAGGCGGTCTTTCTTGGAATAGGGGCCCAGAAGTCTTCCCGGATGGCAATACCCGGGGAGAATCTCCCCGGGGTCATGTCCGGTCTTGACCTCCTTGCCGGGCTTGCGAGAAACGAAAGGCCTGACCTCGGGGACTGCGTTGTTGTTTTCGGCGGAGGGAATACGGCCATGGATGCTGCCAGAAGCGCCATCCGTCTTGGTACGGAAAAGGTGATCGTGGCATACAGGCGCACCAGGGCCGAGATGCCGGCCCAGGATATCGAAATCGAAGAGGCTGTGGAGGAAGGGGTAGAGATGATGTACCTTACAGCCCCTGTCTCCATAACCCGCGAAGATGGCCTGCTCTCCCTTGTGTGCAGAAGGATGGAACTTGGCGAGCCTGATGGAAGCGGGAGGCGCCGTCCTGTCCCGGTTGAGGGGTCTGAGTTTACCGTTATCTGCTCGACCATCGTAACCGCCATCGGACAGATTGTGGACAATGAATGCATAGCGAGAGACGACCTGACAACAAAGCACGGTACAATCCTCACTGACAGGGACACCACAGAGACGTCTATCACCGGGGTCTTTTCCGGGGGTGACTGTGTGAGCGGACCTGATATTGCCATAAACGCCATTGGTGCAGGGAAAAGGGCGGCCCTGGAAATCGATGAATATCTCCGTACAGGGAAATGTACGCCCCTTTTTGAGCCCTACAACTGCACAAAAGGTCACTGGGATACCATCCCCCATGATGAATTCAGGAGGATAACCCCTGAAGACAGATTGGAAATTCCTGTTCTCCCTCCGGAAATGAGAAAGGCAACCTTTGAGGAATCAACCCGCACGTGGGATGGAGAAGGCGCGATGAACGAAGCTGCACGCTGCCTTTCCTGCGGCTGTACAGAGAGGTACTCATGTGTGCTCAGGCGCTATGCCGGTGAATACGGTATCCACTTTGACCAGACAACCCCTGCCCGGCCGCTCCCCATTGACGACAACCATCCTTTCATTATCCGTGATCCTGGGAAGTGCATCCTTTGCGGGCTCTGTCTCAAGGTCTGCCGGGAAATGGAAGGTTCATCAGCCCTTTCCTTCTATGAAACGAACAATGTTCTCACTATAGGCCCGAATGACCACCGTCCCCTTGACATGACTGTCTGTGTGGCCTGCGGCCACTGTGCCACCACGTGTCCTACAGGAGCCCTTTCCTTTAAGCCGGTTATTCCAGGAATATATCGAGCTCTTCACAACCGGAATCTCACTGTTGTAGCCCAAATCGCCCCTGCGGTCCGGGCGACCTTCGGGCAGCACTATGGCATTGATGCAGTAGAGGTTATGGCAGTTTTGTCTGCAGGACTCAAGGAACTCGGTTTTGACTTTGTTTTTGATACCTGTTGGGCCGCGGATCTAACCATTATGGAAGAGGGAACGGAATTTCTGAGCCGCATTGGGGAGGGAGGCATCCTTCCCCAGATCACATCGTGCTGTCCTGCATGGGTAAACTACTGTGAAAAGATGGCACCGGATATTCTCCCCCACCTTTCTTCCTGCAAATCGCCCCAGCAGATGTTCGGTTCTGTGATGAAACAGTACTTTGCGGGGCAGTTCAAGGTTCCCCCTGAACACCTGTTCTTTGTCTCCATAATGCCCTGCAATGCAAAGAAGTATGAGGCAAAACGGCCGGAATTCAACCGCGACGGTATCTCCGATGTAGATGCTGTGCTTACTACCACCGAGGTTATCAGGATGTTTGAGGAGCGGAAGATCGATCCGAAAACCATACGACCTGTTCCTGTGGATGCCTTCTTCGGTAAGGTGAGCGGTGCAGGGATCATCTTCGGTGCAACCGGAGGTGTTGCAGAAGCAGCCCTGCGGCTTGCAGCGGAACGGGTGATCGGAAAGAGGATGGAAGGCTTTACCTATGAACAGGTAAGGGGACTTACAGGGATCAAGGAAACGACGATACGCCTTGGAGACACCACGGTTCGTCTTGCCGTGGTGAGCGGTCTTCAAAACGCCCAGTATCTTGTTGACAGGATACGCTCCGGCGATGCCCCCTACGACCTTATTGAGGTAATGGCATGTCCGGGGGGCTGCATTAACGGCTCAGGCAATCCTGCTCCGAAATTGACGAGCGATCCGGAAGACAGGCTCGACGTTCTCTACCGCCTCGACGATATTGCCACCATAAAAAGGAGTCAGGATAACCCCACTATTCAGGCAATCTACACGAACTGGCTCGGCGAGCCGGACGGCATTGTATCTCACCACAACCTTCACACCACATACAGGCGCCGCTCCATGCGGGTTCAGGAAACGGTGGAGGAGTTTTATCAGGAACACGTGGCAATAGATGTTGGGGTATGTGTGGGTACGCACTGTTATATCAAGGGTTCTTTTCATCTCCTTGAGGGGTTTTCAGCAGAACTCCGGAAGCGGGGTCTTTTAAACCATTTCAGGATTAGGGCCCGTTTCTGCACAGACCAGTGTTCAGGGGGACCTAATGTGATGGTGGGTACAAATGTGATTAACAACGTGGACCCCGACAATGCCGTTGCCTTTATTGACACATATCTTATTCCTGCCCTTGAGGCAGCGCAGGGGTTTCAGGTCCCGAAAAAGAGCTTGGAGTAATGGGTATAACGGGCTGATTATGACAGAAAAAAGGCCGGTCCCGAAAGACCGGCCTTTGTCTTAACGGAGATACGCAATGCACGTACTGTAAAAGACACATGACATCTCCCTTGATTTTCCCAGAGGCAGTCTCTTTCCGTGTTCAGATATCTAATTGGCGCATGATGGAGTGGCTCTTGTGCCACCCGTGAACAAAGCGTATCTTATGCGGATATATTGGTTCCGAACAGGTCCCCGGCTAAGTCAAAATAAGGCTGTGAAGCTTTGTAGGCCGGAAACGTACTACTATGATAAAAGTCAACAACTTTTTTGCACAGGATTTTCTACCCGCTTTCTTTTTTCAGTTATGGCCAGTCCATAGCGTTCATTCGCTCCTTTTCTGTTCGTTCATTCTTTTCTGAAAAATCAGGCTCTCTACAAACTACTATCCGTGGTGTGACCACAAAATGCTGGATGCGAAAAGAGGGAACCGGCGTCAACACACTGAATGACGTGCTCGTGCACAGTACGCCTACCGTTGTACGCCGTCGTTCCGCAACCACTTGGCCCTATCTTCTTTCATTAATGAACTGTCCCTATGCTGTAGGGTGTGCCGGATATTAAGCACGCCCTCAAACGCACGATAAGTATCCTGGCTACCGCAACAATCGCTTTCTTCTTACTGCCGCTTCCCTTCCATATGCGCATGAACTTGGAGAGAAGGGCCGGGTCCTTCCGGATCGCAATCCACGAGTTCTCTATAAGGGTCGATCTCATGAACCCCGATCCCATCCCGGTAATACGCCCCTTCCGCTGCGTCTCTCCGGTAGAGTGCTCACTGCTTGTAAGTCCCAGGAAGCTCGCAATCTTCTTTCCACTGGAGAAATAGGAAAGATCTTCCCCCAGTTCCAGGACAAGTCTTATGGCAGTAAACCATCCTATCCCGGGAAGGCTCCTTGCAATCTCAAAAGCTTTCTTATAGCGCTCCTTATTACAGAGTTTACGAAGTTCCTCCCGTAACGCCTTCTGATGATCCCAGAGCTGCTCCAGCAGGGTTTCTTTAAAGGCTCACTGAGGGGTAAGTCGGAACGTGTCAATGAAAATGAGACACTTCCAGTAAATATTTAGTGTACCTCCCCATCACTCGTTGGTAATGGCTTGTTGATCCAGACAGCTTCAGGCAAAGATGCCGGCGTTGGTATTCTCCCTTTAAACCGTTCAGGATGTTTTTCGTAAGCAGACAACAGTACATCCCTGCGATCTTCGATGATCCGAGACGCCCTTCCATAATGGACATCCTCGGGGACAAGAAGGCCTATCCCGGAATGGTAATGCTCGGTATTGTACCAGGGGAAGAATGTTTGACAAAATGCCCTGGCATCCTGAATAGAACCGAATCTTTCGGGGAACTCAGGCCGGTACTTCATAGTCTTGAACTGAGATTCGGAATAGGGATTATCATTACTGACCGAGGGTCTCGAATGACTTTTTGTAACCCCGAGATCGGCCATGAGCAAGGCAACGGGCTTTGACGTCATACTTGATCCCCTATCTGCATGGATCAGGAGCTTATCCGGCTCTATCATTTGCTTTTCGCAGGTCTCCGCAATCAGCTTGCGTGCAAGGGAGGATAGTTCCCTGTGGGCCACCATCCATCCAACGACATAACGGCTGTAGATGTCGAGGATGACATAGAGGTAATAATAGGTCCATTTTACCGGCCCTTTCAATTTCGTAATATCCCAGCTCCACGCTTCGTTGGGGGCTTTTGCAAGGATCTCCGGTTTTGAATACTGGGGGCGGGATACCTGTCTTCTCCTTTCTTTCAACTCACCTTCTTTTTCAAGGATCCGGTACATGGTGCTTACTGAACAGAGATACTGCTTTTCATCGAGGAGGGCTGCGTAGATTTCTCGGGGAGCCTTATCGATGAAGCGATCCCCGTGAAGGATATCGAGTACATCACTGCGTTCCTCAAAGGAGAGTCTCAACGGAGAGAGGTGGCATGAAGGCCCTCTCTCTTTCGGATGCAGCCACCGGTAAAAGCCTGCACGGGATACATCGAGGGCATTGCAGGCAGGGCGGATACCCACCTCCTGGGCAAGCGTTTTTGTGATATTCATGATTTCTCCTCGCTGCATCCGCTCAATAGGCACGCGACTTTTTTTTGGACCTCGATAATGAGCGCTGCCTGTTTCAACTTATGGGCGAGCCTTGCGTTCTCCCGTTCCAGTTCTATGTTACGACGGATGTGGGGATCAGCCTTTTGTGTGACAGGCCCTCTTTTCTTGGGAATAAGACCTTGGTTAACCTGACGCCGCCATGAGGTAAGGTTCGATGAATAGAGTCCTTCCCGGCGCAGAAGTGCTCCGATCTGTCCCTGCATGGTACAGCTCTCTGCCTCTTTGAGGATACGGAGCTTATAGGCTGCGGTGAATTTCCGGCGCACTGTCTTTTCCGGTACCTCCGGATCAGGGACTACTTTTGGAGGTGATATTACTGCTTTCTTCTCTTCCATGATCGCTTTTTCCTTCCCGCCCTTTAGAGTCTAAACTATTGGATGGGAAGTGTCTCACTTATATTGACAC
>PNOM01000057.1 GCA_013824835.1 Syntrophus sp. (in: bacteria)
TCTTTTGATTGAATTCGGAAAAACTCAGTTACCTCCATTTCAATCATACCAGGGCAGGTGTTTACATCTTTGGACCCGGTGATTACATTATGTTCATTACTCACTCGTGATTGATATTAGATGAACAGTAGATTACCCTGATCGGTAATCCTGATTCCAAAAAAGGGTATACAGGGGTACGCTATGAGCAGGCTTAAAGACTTGAATGTACCTGTATTCTGGGCAGAAGGACATCCGGGCAGGCTTGACCGGGAGAAATGGCAGATTGAAGTACGGGGGCTCTGTGAAAAACCGGCTGTCTTCACCTGGCAGCATCTGAAGGAAATGGAGAAGACCATAGCGGATGCGCGCCTCACGAGTGTGACAAGGTTTTCTGTGAGAGGCAAGTGGGGAGGCATCAGGGTCTCAGACATCCTTGATGCAGTAAAGCCGGAACCTTCTGTAAGATTTGTCCGCTTCTGGTCCGTAAAAGGCATTTATGATACCTCTATCCCCCTTGATATAGCACTCCGGGAAAAGACCCTCCTCGCATACGAGTTCGACGGCAAGTATCTTGACGAAGATTATGGAGGCCCCGTTCGGGTGCTCTGTCCCTATCTCTGGGGTTATAAATCTGCGAAAAGTATTGTGGCTGTGGAGCTCATGGACCATTATATTTCAGGATTCTGGGAAACACGGGGCTATTCGGATGAGGCAGAGATCGAAGGAGGAAAGGTCCGGGACATGAATCAGGGCGGCCGGGTCCGGCCTATACCGGATGGAGAGGTTATCCGTTTCCTCGATGAATAGTATTATTTGATTTTGTGTAGTGTCTTTGTTGCTTTCCTCAGTTTTTTCGGGAGCTTTCTCGGATTGCCCTTCTTCTCCTGAGACCCCTCTTCTTCGTCCTTAAAACCCTCATTTGTGCCATATATATCGCCTGCGATCATCTCATCCAGACTCCGGGGTACAAGGAAGGCAACACCCGACCTTTTTGCAGCGTCGATAATGGCACGGTCGGAAGTGACCACCACCATGTTGGTCCTTCCTTCCTGAATCCATCCTATGATCACATCATCGGCAGTCTCGTTCTCTTTGGAGTAGACCACATCAATACCAAGGAAATTCTCCCTTTGTCTATTGGGGGAATGACTGTTGTAGGCATCAAAGACAACGGTGATCTTCCCGCCCTTCTGCCTTTTATAACGGGACAGCCTCTCCAGAAATGCGCGCCTCGGTATATCCATGATTGAGCTTCGCTCCACCTGCGAACCAAGGACCCTCATCATGTAGTTATAGCCGTCAATAACAATATGGGTCATACAAATTTCCTTTGTAAAATGAGGTTACAATGCAGATACAGCCCTTATTCAGGCCCTTTGTCCTTGTAGTGATCTCTCATGATCTTGTCAAGAACCCCGTTAATAAACTCCCTTGAGTCCTCACTCCCGTACTTCTTGCCTATCTCAATCGCCTCATCAATGGCAACCTTGGGCGGCACATCAGGTGAAAAGAGCATCTCATAGGTGCCGAGCCGCATGATGCCCATATCCACATAGGTAATCCGGTCAAGCCTCCAGTGCTCACAGGCACTCTGTATATACCCGTCAATTATTTCCCTGTTCTTCTTTACCCCTGATAATATCGACTTCGTGTACTCTAAAACGTCCTGTTGATAAGGAAAGGTTTCACAGTATGCAGCAAGGGCGCCTTCAGGATCATTACCATTTGTTTCCATCTGGTAAAGCATCCGTAATGCTAACTCTCTTGCTTTACGTCTGCGCACATAACCTCTCTCTTTAAAAGGCTTATCATTTCTATGATCGAGACTGCAGCATCAAACCCCTTATTTCCGGACTTTGTTCCCGCCCGTTCTACTGCCTGTTCGATATTCTCACTGGTAATGACGCCGAAGGAGATGGGCTTCTCACTTTCAAGGGAGACCTGGGCGATCCCCTTTGTTACTTCAGAGGCAACATAATGAAAATGGGGCGTTGCCCCTTTTATTACTGCCCCGAGACATATGATGCCGTCTATATCCTCTCTTTTTGCGATATGTTTGGCAACAAGGGGTATTTCAAAAGCGCCGGGGACTTTGTAGATATCGATCTGCTCGTCCTCTGCCCCATGTCTTTTCAGGGCATCAAGGGCGCCTTCAAGGAGCCTTTCCGTGATAAAACTGTTAAATCTGCTCACGATTATTGCGAACCTGAAGCCTTTTGCATCAAGTTTCCCCTCGTATATCATATCCGCTCCTTATATGTTATTAAGAATATGGCCAAGTTTTTCCTGCTTGGTCTTAAGATACGTAATGTTATCCTTTGTAGGCGACATCTCTATGGATACCCTTTCCACCACGGTCAGCCCATATCCTTCGAGTCCCTTTATCTTTTTCGGGTTATTGGTAAGGAGCTTCATCTTCCTTACCCCGAGGTCATTCAATATCTGGGCGCCAATACCGTAATCTCTGAGATCAGGGGAAAAACCGAGGGCAAGATTCGCCTCAACCGTATCATGGCCGCTATCCTGAAGGTTATAGGCCTTTAGTTTATTCAGCAGACCAATGCCTCTTCCCTCCTGTCTCATATAGATGAAGACACCCTTTTTTTCCTTCTCAATCATCTTAAGGGCAGCATGGAGCTGCTCCCCGCAGTCACACCTCAGGGAACCGAGCACATCCCCGGTAAGACACTCTGAATGGACCCTCACAAGCACCACGTCATCAGGTGTTATATCACCCTTTACAAGGGCAAGATGGGTCTCTTTATCAATGTCGTTCTCATATCCCACGAGGAGGAACTCACCGCCATATCTGGTAGGTATCCTTGTCTCCGTGACCCTTCGCACAAGCTTTTCGTTTTTTGTTTTGTATTTGATCAGGTCTGCGATTGTGACAATCTTCAGACCGTGCTGCTCTGCAAATATCTCAAGATCGGGCATCCTTGCCATAGTCCCGTCTTCCTTCATAATCTCGCAGATAACCCCAGAGGGTTTCAGTCCTGCGAGTCGAGCAAAATCAACTGACGCCTCAGTGTGGCCTACCCTCACGAGCACGCCGCCATTCTTTGCCTTGAGGGGAAATATGTGGCCCGGTCTTGCGAGATCTTCCGGTCCAGCCTTATCATCAATGGCCACTTCTATAGTTCGCGCCCTGTCGTGGGCGGAAATACCGGTAGTCACCCCTGTTCTCGCTTCAATAGATACGGTAAAAGCGGTATTATGCTGAGAGGTATTCTCCCGAACCATCAATGGGAGATTAAGCGTCCTGATCCTCTCTTCCGTAAGAGAGAGACAGATAAGGCCGCACGCATAGCGCGCCATGAAGGTGATCACTTCCGGGGTAGCCTTTTCAGATGCTACCATTATATCCCCTTCGTTTTCCCTGTCTTCGTCATCTACAATGATGACCATTTTCCCGTTTTTGATATCCTCGACTACATCTTCAATTCGTGAGACTGCCATATTCTTAATCCCCTTTTATGTATCCGTGTTCATAGAGGAAATTGATATCCATATTCCGACTCTTCTTTTTCTCCATGAAACTGTCTATATATTTTCCGATAATATCGGTTTCAATATTCACATTATCCCGAGACTTTTTTTCCTTGAGTGTGGTTTTCGATATGGTAAACGGGATTATGTTAACTGCGAACATAGTATCATGTTGCTCGTTTACTGTCAAGCTTATCCCGTCTATGGTAATCGACCCTTTTTTCACGATATATCGTGCGATTTCAGCAGGCACCTCCACCTCAATTCTCACCGAATCTCCTGCCTTCTTCATCTCCCTTACAAAGCCGATCCCGTCTACATGGCCCATAACCATATGACCACCGAACCTTCCGCCAGCCTTCATTGCCCTCTCCACATTTACAGATTCACCCGCCTTCTTGTCCTTGAGGGTCGTCACTTTGAGGGTCTCAAGGGAGGCGTCGGCATAGAACCCATCCTGTGTCAGTCTTGTAGCAGTGAGGCATACCCCGTCTATGGCAATGCTGTCGCCTTCCAGAATACCGAGCGGGTTCAGGCTGGTCCGGACATAAAATTCCCATTTGCCGTCCAGTTTCCTGATATCCCCTATCTTTCCTATATCTTCAATAATCCCTGTGAACATATGCCTCTACAAATATATCTTCCTTAAACCGCTTCACAGCTACTATGTCGACCTTATGGGCATCTCTCAGAAAATCAATACCCTTGCCCCCTACAAGGTTGAGTGCATTCTTTCCTCCTATAATAATAGGGGCATAGAAAAGAAAAATCTTGTCCAGGAGACCCTCTTTCAGGAGTCCGCTGTTTATCTCCCCTCCGCCTTCTACAAGAAGGGCTTGTATATCTCTCTTGTAGAGTTCGTCGCATACATGCTTTAAAGAGACTCTCCCGTTGTCATCCTTGGGAATCCTGATCACTTCAAGACCAAGGGATTTCAGGCGGGTTTCTTTGTCAAGCCTCGCATCTTCTGAGGTAAATATCCATGTTTTGTATTTCTCTGCAGTTTTCACCACATCGCATGAGAGGGGAATCCTCAGTTTTGAATCAAGGATAATTCTTATTGGTATCTTTTTTGGTTTCAGCACCTTGGGCGCAAGCAACGGATTATCGGAAATCACCGTGTTGATTCCCACCATAATACCATCCATTACAGACCTCATTTTATTCACAAAACGGCGTGACTCTTCATTCGATATCCACTTCGAGTCACAGGTCTTCGTTGCTATTTTACCATCAAGGCTCACTGCTGCCTTCATAGTGATAAAAGGTCTTTTCTTTTCCATAGAGACAATGAATGATTCATTCAGCTTCTTCGCGTCCCCTTCAAGAAGGCCCACTTTTACATCTATCCCGGCCTTTCGTAATGCCTCTACACCCTTTCCATTCACAAGGGGATTCGGGTCGAGCATGGAAACCACAACCTTTTTTATCCCTGCCGAAATCACTGCATCGACGCATGGGGGTGTCCTCCCTGTATGGACACAGGGTTCAAGATTTATAAAAAGTGTTGCCCCCTTTGCTTCTTCCTTGGCATCATTAATTGCGATGACCTCAGCATGGGGAAATCCCGCCTTTTTGTGATACCCCTTTCCTACAATACGTTTTCCTTTCACGAGAACTGCACCGACCATGGGGTTGGGTGATGTAGTACCAAGTCCTCTCCTCGCGAGGGAGAGTGCCATGCGCATATAATCTTCTTCTTTCACAATAAACCCTCTGAATGATGCATGGTTTTGGTGGGCTTACATGCCACCTTTAGTATTCCTACGTATCGCCCTTTTTCAGCACAAGATCTTTCAGCTCATCCATAAATTCGTTGATATCTCTAAACTGTCTGTAGACTGAGGCAAATCTCACGTATGCGATCTCATCAAGTTTCCTCAATTCATCCATAACCTGTTCGCCGATCTCAGATGCAGTAATCTCCCTTTCACCTTTTTCAAGGAGATTATATTCTATCCTTGAAAGGACCTTTTCAAGATTTGTAATACTTACCGGTCTTTTCTCACATGCCTTCTTAAGACCAACGAGAATCTTCTCCCTGTCGAATTGCTCCCGTCTTCCGTCCTTCTTCACTACAAGAGGGAGTCCTTCCTCGAGCCTTTCTGCTGTTGTAAACCGTTTTGCGCATTTGAGACATTCCCGCCGTCTCCTTATGGTATCCATTTCTTTACTCATCCTTGAATCAAGGACCTTACTCTCTCCGTGACCGCAATAAGGACATTTCATAGCGCCTCGCCGACACCCGTGCTCGATAATGTAACTTTCTCGATTGCCATGCCGGACTCCTTCATAAGCTCCTCGGCAAGTTCATCCGGATAACCGTCAAAGTAATATACTTTTGAAATTCCCGCATTCATGACCATCTTTATGCATATGGAACAGGGCAAATGGGTTGAATAGAGATGGGCAGCGTTTATAGACACGCCATGGTAGGCTGCCTGTATAATTGCATTCTGCTCGGCATGGAGTCCCCGGCAAAGCTCATGTCGTTCTCCGGACAGGACATTGAGCCTTTCTCGCAGGCATTCGCCGTCCGTGCAGTGACGGAGCCCCATAGGCGCACCGTTATAACCCGTTGAAAGGATCCTCTTGTCTTTGACGATCAATGCCCCGACGTTCCTTCTTCTGCATGTAGACCTTCTTGAAACGATCTGCGCGATCTCCATGAAGTAGGAATCCCAGTCAGGGCGGGTATTATTCATATCTGATATATTTTAGAATAAAAGGGAAACCTCTTGCATAAAGTCTTCACTTGCTCTTTTATTTTATTATAGACTGCCTCATCCTCCGGACTCGTCAACACCCTGTCGATAAGTTCGGCAATCATATCCATTTCGGGCTCTTTCATGCCCCGAGTCGTAACCGCCGGCGTTCCAATCCGTATCCCGCTTGTAATATTCGGTCCCCTTCCGTCAAAAGGAATCAGGTTTTTGTTCACCATGATACCGCTTTTCTCAAGGGCCTCCTGGGCCACTTTACCGGTAGTCCCTTTTGCCGTAAGATCCACAAGAAAGAGATGATTGTCCGTACCGCCCGATACTATCCTGTAGCCCTGCTTCTCCATATTGCTGCACATACGCTGGGCATTTTTAATAATCTGTTTCTGGTACTGCCTGAATTCCTCGGTCATGGCCTGTTTCAGGGCAACTGCCTTGGCGGCGATCACATGCATGAGGGGGCCGCCCTGTATGCCCGGAAATATCGCTGAATCGATAGCCTTTGCAAACTCCTGCTTGCAGAGAATAAGTCCTCCTCTGGGCCCGCGGAGAGTTTTATGAGTTGTGGTAGTGACAAAATGGGCATGCTCTACCGGGCTCGGATGACATCCCGCGGCGATCAGCCCAGCAATATGGGCCATATCAACCAGAAGGTATGCGCCTGCTTCATCGGCAATCTCCCTGAATTTTTTGAAATCCAGGGTCCTCGGATATGCGCTTGCCCCTGCTATGATCATTTTCGGCTTTTCTTTCAGGGCAATGCTCCGTATCTCATCGTAGTCAAGCATCTCGTTTTTCCCTGAGACCTTGTAGCCGACGGCATTATAGAATTTCCCTGAAAAACTGGCACGGGCCCCATGGGTAAGATGACCCCCGTGGGCAATATCCATGCCAAGGATCGTATCTCCTGTCTTGAGAGCAGCATAAAAGACTGCCATATTTGCAGACGATCCGGAGTGAGGTTGAACGTTCACGTGTTCTGCCCCGAAAAGTGCCTTCGCCCTCTCTATGGCAATAGATTCGATCTGATCAAGAAATCTGCACCCGCTGTAGTATCTCTTATTCGGGTATCCTTCCGCATATTTATTCGTAAGTACGCAGCCCTGAACCTCGAGAATTTCCTCATCAACATAGTTTTCAGATGCAATAAGGATCAGGCTGTGTTCTTCCCTTTCAATCTCGTGTTTTACAAGTTCGTAAATTTCCTGGTCTTTAAAATTTTCTCTATTCATCTTCATGGTTTAATTCAGGTGCGTATCTTCCCACTCCATTATTTTATCGATCCTTCCCTGGTGCCTCCCTCCCTCGAAAGGGGTGTCAAACCAGGTCTTCATAATCTCCTCGGCAAGGCCTTTTCCTATTACCCTGCCACCGAGAACAAGGATATTCGTATCAAGATGTTTTCTGCTCTGCATGGCAACATAGAGATCCTGGACCAGGATAGCCCTGACCCCTTTTACCTTGTTTGCCGTAATGGACATGCCCCCGCCGGTGCCGCAGACAAGGACACCCCTGTCCACCGCTTTTTCCGATACGAGCTTCGCCACCTTCAGGCCAAAATCTGTATAATCGACCGATGCCTCTGTGTCGGTCCCTACGTCTATAAAGTCATATCCTCTTTCTTTAAGGGTCTTTTTCAGATATTCCTTTAACTCATACCCTGCATGATCAGACCCGATGGCAATCTTCACCCTTCAAACCTCCGAAATACAAGGGTACAGTTTGTTCCGCCAAAACCAAAGGAATTTGACATGGCAACCCGCACATCATGCTTCCGCGCCACATTCGGCACATAATCAAGGTCACATTCCGGGTCAGGGTTCTCATAGTTGATCGTGGGAGGACAAATCTGATCCCTGATGCTTAAGACGGAAAACACCGCCTCTACAGCCCCTGCTGCACCCAGAAGGTGGCCCGTCATTGACTTTGTCGAACTTACTGGTATCGCATAGGCCCTTTTCTTAAAAACCTCTTTTATTGCAATAGTTTCTATGTGGTCATTCATATCTGTAGATGTTCCGTGGGCATTGATATAATCCACGTCATCGGAGGACAACCGGGCATCTTTAAGTGCCAGATTTATACACCTGATAAAACCATCCCCATCAGGGCACGGGGCCGTAATATGGTACGCATCACCGTTATACCCGTAACCAGCAAGCTCCGCATAAATCTTCGCGCCCCGCTTAAGGGCATGGTCAAGCTCTTCCAAAACGACAATACCCGCTCCTTCAGCCACAACAAATCCATCTCTGTCTCTCTCAAAGGGCCTTGAAGCCTTGACGGGCTCGTCGTTCCTTCTTGAAAGGGCCTTCATGGCATTAAAACCTCCCACAGTGAGGGGGGTGATATTTGCCTCTGTACCTCCTGCCACCATCACGTCAGCATCACCATACTGAATGATCCTGAAGGCATCCCCTATGGAATGGGCGCCTGTAGCACAGGCAGTGACAATGCAGAGATTGGGTCCCTTTAAGCCGTGCTCAATGGCTATGTGACCAGGGGCTTCATTTGCTATGAGCATAGGGATAAAGAAGGGCGTTATCCTGCCCGGACCTCTTTCAAGGTAAACGCTGTGGTACTTCTCTATGGTCGGCAGCCCCCCAAGCCCTGTGCCGGCTACTACCCCTATTCTTGTTGCATCTTCAACGGCCATGTCGATTTTTGAATCCTCCATGGCAATCTTTGCCGCGCCAAGGACATACTGGATAAAGAGATCAACCTTCTTGATCTCTTTCTGGGCCATATAGTCCTCTACCTTAAAACCCTTTACCTCTCCTGCGATCTTTGTATCAAACCGGGATGTATCGAACTTCGTTATAGCCGATATGCCCGATTCACCCTTCAGTATCCTTTCCCAGACACTCTCATTACCGGTGCCGAGGGGTGTCACAAGACCTACCCCTGTAACAACTACTCTCCTTTTCAACGCTGGCCACCCCTTTGTTATTTATCGGTCATATGCTCTTCAATATATCTGATTGCATCCCCGACTGTCTCTATCTTCTCCGCATCTTCATCGGGGATTTCAATACCATACTCATCTTCCAGGGCCATAATCAGCTCTACGATATCAAGGGAATCGGCTCCAAGGTCGTCTATAAACTTTGCCTCAGGAATCACCTCGGACTCATTTACCCCAAGCTGATCTACTATCATCTTCTTTACCTTCTCTGAAACTGTCATCGAATCACCTCCTCAATGAAAATAAGGGAAAATTTCCCGTTACTACATATGTAAACCACCGTTGACATTAATCACCTCCCCTGTAATATAATTTCCATATTCCGAAAGAAGGAAATATACTGCATGGGCCACGCTCGTGGTTTCTCCAAAACGTTTCAGGGGAATTGCCTTCAGCATATCCTCCTGTGTCTTCTCGCTCAATGCATCCGTCATCTTTGTCCTGATAAATCCCGGGGCTACCGCATTTACCCGTATGCCCCTCTCTCCATACTCCTTTGCCACGCTTTTTGTAAACCCTATGAGACCGGCCTTGCTCGCCGCATAGTTTGCCTGACCCGCATTGCCCATAACACCGCTTATAGAACTGATGTTCACTATGGCTCCCCCTGTACGGAGCATATGCTTTACCGCAGCCCTTGTGCAATTAAAGGCACTCTTCAGATTTACATGGATCACCTTATCCCACTCCTCTTCTTTCATCCGTATCAGGAGTTTATCATTGGTGATTCCTGCATTATTGACAAGACCGGTTACCTTGCCCATATCCTTTACCACTGTATTGATTGCAACTTCCACGGCACGAAAATCAGTGACATCAACATGATAGAATTCTGCCCTCTGGCCTTGAGCCCTGATTCCCTCTACCACATCAGTACCGTCGGCAATATCAAAGATGGCAACATCTCCACCCTTCTCTGCAATAAACTCCGCAATGGTCTTTCCTATGCCCTGAGAAGCGCCTGTAACAATAGTAACTGTATCTTTCATGGATAAACTCTCCAATAGACCCGACGTATCATGCAAGCACGCCCTTCAGGACAGCGATATCCTCCATGCCCTCCACGGCATAACAGGGGATTTTTGGCTCAATCCTTTTTATCAGATTGCCAAGCACCTTCTGGGGCCCCACTTCTACAAACACCTCCACCCCTTCCTTCACCATTCTCCGAACAGACTGCTCCCAGAGTACAGGAGAGAACATCTGTCGGTAAAGTTTATCAGCCACCTCATCCCTGTTATTTTCAGGGGCGCTATCCACATTGCAGACAACAGGAAACGAGAGGCTCCCTTTCGGGATTTCCTTTAATTCATTATTCAACTTTTCCGCAGCCTCTTTCATGAGGGGGCTATGGAAAGGTCCTGATACATTAAGAAAGACAGCCTTTTTATATCCGCCACACTCCTTCAGCTTTTCCACCCCTTCCTTTAATGCATTGATATCCCCTGACAGTACCACCTGTTCTTTAGAATTAAGGTTGGCCGGGACCGCAACATAGTCATCATGGGAAATTTCCCTCAATATTGACTCCACCTTATCCATGTCCGGCCCAATGAGCGCCACCATGCCGCCCTTGCCTTTAGGGCAGGATTCCTCCATGAGGAGTCCTCTTTTCCGTGTGATCCTCAGGGCATCTTCAAAGGTAAAAAAACCGCTTGCACAGAGCGCCGTATATTCACCAAGACTGTGGCCTGCAACCATATAGGGTTCAATCGCCGTCTCTTTTTTTAAAACCTGCCAGGATAAATAACTCGCAAGAAGCAACGCGGGCTGTGTATTATATGTCTGTCTCAACTCATCATCCGGGCCGTTAAAGCACAAGTCCGTAATGGAAAAGCCGAGAATCTCGTCGGCCTTCCTGAAGAGTATCCTTATATCATCAAACTGATCGTACAGCTTCTTTCCCATGCCCACATACTGAGAACCCTGGCCCGGGAATACAATGCCAACCTTCTTCATCTATTTCCTCTTCTGGGCTGCTTCCTTAATGAGCTCAAGGCCTATAACGTTTCTCTGGATCTGATTCGTCCCTTCGTAGATCTGGAGTATTTTCGCATCTCTCATCATCTTCTCTATGGGGTACTCCTTCATGTATCCATAACCTCCAAAGACCTGCAATGCATCCACAACAACCTTCATGGCCACATCACTGGGGAATACCTTGCTCATAGCGGAAACCTTGGAGGTATCCTTCGGGTTGCTGTCTATAAACCGGGCAACTGCATACACAAGTGCACGGGCAGCCTCAACCTGGGTTGCCATATCGGCAAGCATGTGCTGTATGGCCTGAAAAGAAGCGATCTTTCTGTCAAACTGCTCCCGCTCCCGCGCATAGTGCACAGCAGCCTCAAGTGCAGCATGAGCAACCCCCAGCGCCTGGGCACCTATGCCGGGCCTCGTTTTGTCGAAGGTCCGCATTGTGTATATAAAACCCATCCCCTCTCTACCTATAACATTTTCTTTGGGGACTTTGCAATCCTGAAATACAAGCTCCCGTGTTGTAGAAGCCCTGATACCAAGCTTATTCTCTTTTTTCCCGAAGGTAAAACCTTCCATGCCCTTCTCAAGGATAAAGGCTGTAGCTCCTCTGCCGCCCCTACTCTTATCCGTCATGGCGATAACCGTATATATCTCTGCCTCGCCGCCGTTGGTAATCCACTGTTTCGTACCGTTCAGGATGTACTCGTTGCCAACCTTTTTCGCTTCTGTTCTGATACTCTGGGCATCGCTGCCTGCATTCGCCTCTGTGAGCCCAAAGGCCCCGAGCTTTCTCCCTGTCGCAATCTCTCTCAAGTATTTATTCTTCTGTTCCTCTGAACCGCCGATAAGGATTGGGTATGCACCAAGGAGGCTTGCCGCATAACTGACAGAAACACCAAGGCATGCCTTGCTCAGCTCTTCAACAACAATGCAGTTTTCGAAACATCCGCCGCCCAATCCGCCGTATTCCATAGGGATACTCACACCAAAAAGACCTGTATCCGCACATACCTTCATTACGCTCCAGGGAAACTCCTGTTTCTCATCAAGCTCCGCCCGGATAGGCACAACCTTTTCTTCTGCGATCCTCCGTGCAAGGGCGCGAATGTGCCTCTGGTCTTCTGTGAGAAAATAATCCATTCTATCTCTCCTTTATCTTCTGAAGTGATTCATAATTATGCATCGTTTCTTTAATAGACTCGTTCAGGTTATTATCCACAAAGCTTGCTGCCATAACAATGGCGTTTCTTATTGCATGTTCACTCGACTTTCCATGACATATAATGGAGACCCCGTCAACTCCGAGCAAGGGGGCGCCGCCAATATTTGCATAATCAAACCTCTGATATATCTGGGTTACTACTTCTGCCATGATTGTATAACCGACAGGATCATTTCCCTTTTTCTCCCTGGCCTTCTCTTTGAGAAATCCCATGAGCATCTCAGCCACACCTTCAGTGACCTTCAGCGATACATTGCCCACAAACCCGTCGGTCACCACCACATCGGCGTTCCCGTTATGCATATCGGTCCCTTCCACATATCCGAGATAACAACCGAGGCCGGCGGATTTCAGGATATTGTGCGTCTCCCGGGTCAGTTCATTACCCTTTGTCTCTTCTGTAGCATTGCTCAGGATGCCGACCTTTGGAGCCTCTAAACCGAAGGCGCATCGGGCAAAGACATCACCCATCATCGCAAATTGAGCAAGGTGTGTGGGCTTGCATTCCACATTGCCGCCCGAATCTACAAGAACAGTGGTACCCCCTGTCGCATTCGGGTGAAGGGTCGCAATCGCCGGCCTGTCTACACCGGGCAATCTGCCAAGGGTAAAGATGGCAAAACCCATGGCTGCACCGGAGTTACCGGCAGTTACTACCCCCTGGACCTTTCCTGTCTTCAATAATTCAAAGGCCTTGTTTATGGAACAATCCCCTTTTTTCCGTAATGCATTCGAAGGGGACTCATCCATACCCACTGATATTGGCGTGTGAATAATCTCAATCGATGAATCGGGTATCAAGGGACGTAATATTGCCTCGTCGCCCACCAGGACAATCTCCGCTATCTTATCCCTGAATACAGATTCGGCCCCTTTCACAACTGCATGGGGCGCAAAATCACCGCCCATGCCGTCCACCGCTATCCTCACCATAAAGGCTAAGCTTCCTTTACCTCAAGGTATTTCTTCCCTTTGTACATTCCGCACTTAGGACATACCATATGCGGCAATTTCTGCTCTTTACAACTGGGACAGAGCACCACGCTCACTGGCGTTGCTTTATAATGTGTTCTTCTTTTATCCCTTTTCGATTGTGACGTCTTTCGTTTTGGAACAGCCATGATACTCTCCTTACTAATTTAAAAAAGATTTTAGTTTCTCTCCCAATATCGTATGAGGCAATTCATTGCAGCAACATTCCTCATAATTCCTGTTAACCCCGCATGTCTCACAGAGTCCCTTGCACGATTCCCTGCACACCAACTTTAGGGGTATGCTGAGCATTATCTCCTCATAGACAAAAGGATCGGGGTCTATCTCATCACCCTCATAATAATTAACATCAAGCTCTTCGCCCTTCAGCTCAATCTCTGATGCTGACGGCATAAGCGTTATTGGCACAAGCTCTATATCGAGAAAGGCATCGACCGGAAAAAGAAACTCTTCCAGACATTTGCCGCATATAAGTGAAAGGGTGCAGCCTATAGAACCCCTGATCACTATAACATCACCGATCTTTTTCACGGTAAGTTTGTATGCGACCGGTGTTTTAAATACAATATCACTCTCTTCCGCACCCTGGAATGAAGAGCTTTCCACCTCGCCCTTTACCGCCAACTCGTCTTCTATATCAGAAATCTTAATAGTCAAATTTACCCCTTATTTTGAGGTCTGATAATATAATTGGTTTGATTATTGGTTGTCAAGCAAATTAACCTGCTGTAACCGTTGCCTTTTCTCCTGTTATTCATTAAAATCCCCTTCCATTTCTCCAAGCTTTGCCTTGAATTCCCCTTCACTGACCGGAATCGAGACAACCTTTCTCCTGTCCTTTTCCCCCCTGACAATTCTTACATCGGCCTTTCTTACTTCAAAAAAATCGGCAAGAAATTCGACGAGTTCCTCGTTTGCCTTTCCATCTCTCGGCAGAGAGAGTAGTTTTACCCGTAACCCAACCCCCTCCTTCCTTATCTCCCTCTTTTTTGCCCGCGTGATGACCTTAATCTCTATAGTTACATATTCACTTATCAGCCCTTCACCTCATCCTTATGGCCAGATCAGCGAGACTGCTGACAAGAAATCTCTGAAGGAATATGACAATCAGAATGAGAATGAAAGGAGCAAGATCAAGCATGCCTATTCTCGTGGGAAACATTCGAGACATCTTGTAAGTCACTGGATCTACAAGGGCATATATGATCCGGACCAGCGGATTCATAGGATTCGGCCTGATCCAGGACAGGACTGCCCTGATGATGATTACCCATATATAGGCTTCAAGGAGCTTATCAAGGACATACGCGATACCGCCGATAAGATTGCCGAATACAAACATGTTTCCTCCCATTTTTAAGAGATATCAAAAAAGGGAGAGACTAAGGGTTTCTACCCTTCAACCTGCTCTCCCATCAGGATTTCCCCCTCTATCCCCTTTATTTTAACCTTGATCAGATTATTTTCAAGTGCTTTTTTGTAAGGCAGATAAACGGGGAGATAATTGTCCGAATATCCCCTCATATATACCCCCTTATAGAGCTTTCCTTCCGGGATAATCAACGCCTCTGTATCCAGGAACCGTTCATAGTATTTCCGCCTTTTTGCTGCATCAAGATCCTTGAGCAAAGAGACCCTCTGCTTCTTCACCTCTTTTGGCACCTTGCCTTCCATGGCTGCCGCTTTAGTTCCCTTTCTTTCAGAAAAGGGAAAGACGTGAAGATAGTAGATATCAAGGGAGTCTATAAGCCCATAGGTTTCCATAAATCTCTCTTCATCCTCTCCGGGAAAGCCCGCTATCACATCAAGACCTATGCCTATACCATCAATGGAGGTGGCCAAACGTTCTATCATCCCTCGTATGTATGAGCCCGTATATATTCTCCCCATCTTTTTCAGGATCCTGTCAGATCCGCTCTGGAGAGGGATATGAAGGCTCTTTGCAATCTTTCCGGACTTCGCTATGATCTCAATAAATTCACCATCCACGTAAAGGGGGTCAATAGAGCTCAAGCGGATCCTGGGGGGAGTCTCTTTTTCCTCTATGAGGCGCAATAACCCTTTAAGATCAATGCCCGTAGCCTGATCACGGTATGCGGAGAGTTCTATGCCGGTAAGGACAACCTCCTTTACGCCTTTTTCCTTGAGGTCCTTCATTGTATTTATAACTTCCTTCATAGACCGGCTCCGGGGAATTCCTCTGGCAAAAGGCACTATACAATAGGCGCAAAACCGGTCACATCCGTCCTGTATCTTGAAAAATAATCGCGTCCTGCCCGCAGGAAGCCCAGCGATCCGCCCCTCTTCCATGGGAAATGCCCTCGTGTCTGCGACAAATACACCCCTTTTATCAAGATATTTCTCTATCTCAAATTTTTCCCCCTGGCCAATCACGGTATGGGCGCCAAAGGCCTTCTCGGGAAAAACCTGACCATGGCAGCCCGTGAGGATGATCTGTGCGCCCTTATTATTTTGTCCCCAATTCGCTATAAACCGTCTCGTGTCTCTTTCCGCCCCCTCTGTTACGGTACAGGCATTTACGATGATCAGGTCCGCCTCTGCGGGGGATCCTGATAAAAATCCCTTCTCCGTGAGCCTGCCGGAGATCATCTGTGAATCCCACTGATTTGCCTTACATCCTGTGGTGTGGATAAAGAATTTCATATATTATTTATGGAATGGCGACATTTCTCTCAGCCTCTTCACTACAGGAGGTATCGTTGAGAGGGCATAATCAATATCCGCCTCTGTATTTCCCCATCCAAGGCTCAATCGCACTGCGCTCTGGCAAGATTGTGCAGGAATGCCCATGGCGCTCAGTACAGGGGATGGCTCTGTTGAGCCTGATGAACATGCAGAACCGGAAGAGACTGCAATCCCTTTCAGGTCAAGGGCAATAAGGAGGGATTCCCCTTCCGCATATTCAAAACTCAGATTGAGGGTATTGGGCAATCTCCGGGCAGGATGACCATTCAAACTCACATGGTCTACACGCTCCATAATACCATCGAGCAGCCTCTTTCTCAATGACTCGATCCTTCCCGTCTCCTTCCCCATCCTTTCCTTTACCATCTCGCAGGCCCTGCCGAAGGCTACTGCGCCGATTACATTTTCCGTGCCTGCCCTCCGGGACGCCTCCTGATGTCCTCCGTGGATCAGATTATCTATCTCCACACCTCTCCGTACGTAGAGAGCCCCCACTCCTTTAGGGGCATACACCTTGTGCCCTGAAAGGCTTATGAGGTCCACATTCATTGCTTCTGCATCAATATCGATCTTTCCCAGGGCCTGCACCATATCGGAGTGGAAGAGGATACCACGGTCTCTCGTAATCCTCCCGATCTCCCCTATAGGCATCAGCGAACCGGTTTCATTATTTGCATACATGATGGTAACCAGGATCGTATCCTTCCTGATAGCCTTTTCCACATCCCCTGGCTCCAGGCACCCCTTATTGTCAACAGGGAGATAGGTAACATCAAACCCCTTTGACTCCAGATATTTACATACGTTCATAACGGCAGGATGTTCAATTACTGTCGTAATTATATGTTTTCCTTTGTCTTTAAGTGAATATGCGGCACCCTTGATCGCGTGATTATCACTTTCCGACCCGCAGCTCGTAAATACAATTTCTTCTGGTTTTGCGTGAATTGCAGCCCCTACCTGTTCTCTCGCTTTCTCATAATAACCCTTTACCTCTCTCCCTGCCCAATGGCTGCTTGAAGGATTTCCAAAAAGACCATTAAAAAACGGCAGGACTGATTGGGTCACCTCAGGATGTATCGGGGTCGTGGCATTATAATCGAAGTATATTCTCTTCATTGCAGCACAGTTCAATCAAAGAAGACATTCATCGCCTTAACAGGGCAGACCTTCACGCAGAGTTCGCAGGCAACACAGTTTTCATAGTCAAAAAGCACTTTCATGGTCTCTCTGTCCAGGTGCAAGGCTTCAGGGGCACATACACTCGTACATAGCCCGCAGTGGACACACTTTAATTCATTTCTGTTAATATCCTGTTCTATCGGTTCCGTATCAATGTTGAGGCTCTTCAGGTACTCAAGACCTTTCATGAAATCCTCCTCAGCACCTTCTATTTCCATGACCATCATGGAATCCTCCCTTGGCGATATGTTTGCCCTCAGGATATTAAAAACCAGGTCAAAATCTTTTACCAATTTGTAGACAATGGGCTTATCTATAGTGTTTCTCTTAAATCTCAGAATAATTCTCTTTTTCATACCCGACCTCTCTCAATTATTTATGGGGCTCACGTCGCCCCCTCCGAGGGCTAAGCCCGCGGAGCCACCCCCTCTCGCGACAGAAGTCGCTAAGGGAAGTCATAAAATCCCTTTATCTATCCGCTAAACGCTCTACGCTATCCGCTATTCTATACCTTCACAATCTCAATATCTCCCCATATACCTATGTAATCACCGAATATGATCAGTATGCCCAGTATGCCCGGGAAGACCTTCCCTTCGTCGATTGCACGGGGGATATCCGCTTTCTTTTTTACAATATTACCCACCATCGTTGCAAGCCCGTCTGCAAAAAGGGCCGACCGTCCCACAATACAGACCGCATCTGCCCTGCCGAAACTCAGGGAAGGGCCGACCGTACCGGAAGAGGTGCAGACACCATAGGGCGCGTCAGCCAGCTTGATCCTGATGGCGATTTTCCCGCTGAACGGAGAGTCCTTTGCATACATAAGCACTAATCTCTCCTGGAGCGTTCTCAGGGCAATATCTCCTCCATTTTCAACAATATACTCCTCGGAATGGAGAGAAATATCCGCGCCTATAAACTCGGCAATCGCCCCTGCAACCGTTGCCATGGGCCCGATATTGAGAAGGGCTGATGCATGTATCATCTCCTGTACAATCCGGGGGGCAAAAACATCTTCCCTGATAGGCATCAGGCTTTCCCTGAATGCGGGTTTTATCCGTATGTACTCCTCAAGCTGGTTCCGGTAAAAAAATACCCTGTCTTCAATAAAACCCTTGAAATCACCCCTGGTACAGCAGAGAAGGTCAGTTTCCTTGACCTTCACCTCATAGCATTCAAGATCAGGGGGTTGTGTAATATGCCGGTAAAATCTTTCCTCGTACACGGAGACTAACTATAACAATACTGACTTTACCTGTCAAATTAAAAGGCTTTTATTGATTATCCCCCTTCCGGGAATTGGACATCACCTGCTTCTGCAATAGGCTCAAGTACTTTTTTCAGTAAATATTCCGTGCTCCCACCCTTCCGTGGACTTCCATTAATTGCAATTACTTTCATATTGTGATCTCCTTGTAAATTCAAACTTAACAGCAGTGGTCACCGGGAGGTCTGTTTTATGGACGATTCGCTGGAAAAACAGGTCAAATCATTTGTTGAGATCAATGCGACGTCCTGTGTCATCTTGCTCAAGGACTATACGATTGATTTGCCACTGTCCCAGGTCTTTGGTGGCCTCCATGAAAACAGTGCCCTTCCCCTTCGGGCCATTGACACTGAAAGACAGACTCGCCCTGCCGCTCGGGCCTGAGACCTCGACGCTTCCCATCGGTATGCCGGTAGACATTGGCTTTCCTATTACCTGTGAAGCAACCTGGCTGGACTCCAGTCTGGCAAGGGAAAGTTTGAACGCATCCGAGCTCTTGAATGATGCGGCAATAACGAAGAAAAGACCAACGGAAAAAACGATAAGAGAGGCATAAACAATCAAGCTCCATTTTACCCATTTGCGCTGAATAGCTTTGAAATGCTCGACACTTTCCCACCTTTTATTCCGCCATGCCCAGGAACTGCCCTTCACGCCGAGCACAAAAACCATGACAAAGTTGACAAAGGGAACAAACATTAACAAGGCAATAAACGTGTTGTTACCGATACCCCATATCCAGTTCAGGAGAAAGGCGCCCCAGTTCCACCGGTCTATTTCAGCGGGAACAGTTGCCATGACTCCTTGACCTGATGTGTTCTCCTTGATCTCATCCGAGCATGATGTGTGATCTAACACTTATAACACCTCCTCATGTGTCTACGAGTTAATACAAAAGTGTTGCCTGTGTCCCTGTTTGGTCATTTTGTCTAAGTCATTCTTACTAATCAATCGGTTACCCTCATCAAATGTCAGTATTTCACAATGTACCATATTCCCCCTCGACCCCTCGTAACAGGTGCGGGGAAGGAGCAGGGCAAGCAAAGTCATGCCCGGCAAACCTGAGTGAGACAATGGCAGAGAACACATTACGGTCTGGTGCGGGGCTTTTCCTTCGGGGTTACCTTTTTTGCCGGAGCCTTTTTCTTCGCTGCAGCAGCCGCAGCAGCCTTCTGATCCTCAGCCTCAACCCGCCTCCTCGTATTCTTCATAGTCTCCAACTCACTGCGAAGTCTTGACATTTCTGATTTCAGACCTTCCCTCTCTTTATTATAGACGTCAAATTTCTTGTCAATACCTGCCTGCATAGCACTTAGCTGTGCCTTGGCCCCTTTCGCTTCCTCTATTTCCTTGCTCAGAACCGATAGCCTGAAGTTGAGTGAAAGCGCTATTGCCCCTACTATAATAATGAGCACCAGAAGGCTTATGGAAAAGAAGGGTATTTTCGCAAACATAGTCCGGAGCTTATCCTTCATCCCTCTTTTTTTTGTCATTTCCTGGGTTTCAATATATTTCGAAAATCCCTCCAGATTAGTTATGTCCTTGTCATCATCATCATATATAGGCATATCGTCCCTCCTTCACATAGCATCAAACCCATAATTATCATAAATTTGTTTCTCACACCACATAAAACTGAAAAAATCCTTGCAAGAGCACATAGAGTTTATGTCTCGTTATCCAAA
>PNOM01000058.1 GCA_013824835.1 Syntrophus sp. (in: bacteria)
GCCGATTGGCTCCAACGTCTGGTGTACGCCCGGCATGGGCGTGAACTTATGGGGTGTAAGTCCCCTGTACGAGAACCAAAAGGTGTTCATATGATGAATACTATCAAAAGTACGAGCCGAAGGCAAGGGCGTATTCGCAAGAATGGGTCTGAAGGAAGCCGGATGGCAAAAGTGCGAGCCGACGGACAGAAACCGCATAGGAAGGCTTAGCCTCTGGGTGAGTGGGCACGACATCACGAAACCCGATGGTTCAGGAGGTAGGGTAAATGCGGCGGTTGTGCACGGACAGTTCACGTTCTTATCCGGGGAGATCTGTCTGCCATGCGTCGAGTGGGAAGGGTGAGCGTGATCGCCTGGAATCTCGAAAGCGCCCTTCATGGCAACACGGAGGGTGATCAGACAGAAGTCAGCAGAGGGCATAGTAGGTCAGTTGACCGAAGGCCCGAACGTAGAAGTGAGTGGAGGTCTCTATGCGCTCAGAAAGGGCGATGAATCCGACAGGAGGAGCCACAGTCCGGCGCGTCATGGAAACAACCCCCTCAATCCTTCCCACGCTGTGGGTTGGGATTCAATATCCGGCTACGGCCCGATGACTTCTACGAACCGCCACGTGCGGACCCGCATGCGTGGTGGTGTGGGGAGGGACGGTTAAAAGCCGTCCCTTACCCAATTATCTGTTTTTGCTATAACACCCCACCAGAAATATCAAAAAATCGTTCAAAGAATTTAATAAGTTTAGTAAGAACGCTTTCTCGTTTTTTTGTCCGCTCCCCTCCGGGAGAAAAGCGTGACACGGGCGGCAATACTTTGGCCAGAGCGGTACCTGTGGTTGCTACACTGCCGTTACGAAACGCGTTTCTAACAAATTTATAAGTTTCTTCGTGATCAAGATTTTCGTGCTTAATAATCTCTTCCAGTTCCTCAATCTTTTTCTTTTCCACATACTTCTGCCAGTCTTCATCCACCACCGAATGGATATCAAGCGAAGCGATAAACTGGTTGATGAGGTCTTTTTTGTTGCGCAGTTCAACGCTTGAGTCGATGGCCTTGTTAATGTCTATGAGCAGTTCGCGGTTCTTGATGTGGTCTTCGTGGTATTTTTTAACAAGCCCTAAAATATAATCAATATTGATCTCGATCTGTTTAATGAGCTCCATTTCAAATACGAGATCATCGTTGATGTTTTCCTTCTCGCCTTCATCTGTCTTGCGAAACTCATTATAGAGGTCAATGTAGGCGCTGTGATAATCCTGAATGTCCCGCTCGGTTACAATTTCGTTGCCGCTGAATTCATCAAAAGTCGTCAGGATATTTCTCACCCGCAAGATCGCGCCGTAGAGCCGGATGAAATCCTTTTGATTTTGTTCCCCGATAATTCGCTCGCCAACTGGAAATTTTGCTAAAAGCTCTGCAACCAGACTGGTATATCCACGAACTTCCTTGTCGCCGTCTTTATAGCCGTTGTAGTAGTCGTCATACGATTTTAACAGCACAAGCCCGCTGGCTTCCTTGTCGCCAAAGAGGGCAATGGATTCATTGGTCGCTTTTTCCAGATTGCGGAAGCAAACAATATTGCCAAAAGTCTTGACCGTGTTCAAGATGCGGTTGGTGCGCGAAAACGCCTGCAACAGACCATGCAAGCGCAGGTTTTTATCCACCCACAAGGTATTGAGCGTCGTCGCGTCAAAGCCGGTCAAAAACATATTGACCACCAAAAGAATATCAACCTCACGGTTTTTCACCCGCTCGCTGACATCTTTATAGTAATTCTGAAATTTATCGGAAGAGGTGTCATAGGATGTCCCGAACATGGCATTGTAATCTTTGATAGCGCTCTCCAGGAAATCCCTTGAGCTTTTATCCAGTCCGCTGGTGTCTTCGGAGTTCTCGTCCATCACACCGTCGAGTTCTTCCTCGTTTACGCCAAAGCTGTAAATAATCGCTATTTTGAGTTTTTTATCGCTCGGCGCGTCTGTTAGCTGTTTTTGGAATTCAGCGTAGTATTTTTTGGCCGCATCAATGGACGAAACGGCAAAGATGGAATTAAACCCCGCCAGTCTGCGATCCTTGAGTTTGTAATAGCTGTTTCGTTTGGTTTTCTGATCAAAATGGTCACGGATATATTGGACGATATTCGCCAACCGTTCCGGCGCGGCAAGCGCTTTTTCCCGGTCGATGTCGCGGACTTTCTTATCTTCGATGTCTTCGGCTTCGCGCACGGTAGAGATATAATCGACCTTAAACGGCAACACATTTTTATCGGCAATGGCGTTCACAATGGTATAGGTGTGCAATTTATCGCCAAACGCCTGCGCGGTGGTCTTAAAATCGGGCCGCCCGCCGGAAGAAGCGTTCATGGCAAAGATCGGCGTGCCGGTGAAGCCGAAGAGATGATAGTTTTTAAACGCTTTGGTAATGGCGGCGTGCATTTCGCCAAACTGCGAGCGGTGGCATTCATCAAAGATCAGCACAATATGGCCGTCAAAAATAGTATGCCTTTTGTTGCGGCCGATGAACCGGTCGAGTTTTTGAATCGTGGTGATAATAATGCGCGCTCCCACGTCTTCCAGTTGGCGTTTTAATATGGCCGTACTGGTATTGCTGTTGGCCGCGCCTTTCGCGAACTTGTCGTATTCGCGCATGGTCTGGTAATCGAGGTCTTTGCGGTCAACCACAAACAGCACCTTATCAACATAGGGCAATCTGCTCGCCAGTTGGGCTGTCTTGAAGCTGGTCAGGGTTTTACCCGAACCGGTGGTGTGCCAGATGTAGCCGCCCGCTTCCACGGAACCGAGTTTTTTATAGTTGGTGCTGATCTCGATTTTACTTAAGATCTTCTCGGTCGCCACGATCTGATAAGGACGCAGCGCCAAAAGCTGTTTGTCGGAGGTAAACACGCAGTAGCGGGTGAGGATATTGAGAAGCGCATGTTTGGCAAAAAAGGTTTTGGCAAAATCCACCAGGTCGATAATGGGTCTATTGGTCGCGTCCGCCCACCAACTGGTAAACTCAAAGCTGTTGCTGGTGCGTTTGCCTTTTTTGACGGCGCCTCCGCTTGATTCCTTGATATGTTCCGAGCGGGTGGTGTTGCTGTAGTATTTGGTGTGCGTGCCGTTGGAGATGACGAATAACTGCACATATTCAAAAAGCCCGGAGCCGGCCCAGAAACTCTCGCGCTGGTAGCGGTTGATCTGGTTAAACGCTTCGGCAATTGCCACCCCGCGCCGTTTCAGCTCGATATGCACCAGCGGCAGGCCGTTGACCAGCACCGTAACGTCATAACGATTCTTGCGCGTTGCAAAATTCCCCGCCTCTGGAGGGGTGGCGCCGTCAGGCGACGGGGTGGTTTCGTACTGGTTGATCACCTGCACAATGTTTTCGTGGATCTTGTCTTTACGGAGCAGATAGACATTTTTGACGGTGCCATCATCTCTTTTGAGATTCTTGATGTGGTCTTCCTGAATGGTAACTGTTTTTTCGGCAATGCTCTGGTTGGGATTGGCGATCTCGCCGGTAAAAAACCGTTCCCATTCGGCATCGGAAAAGGTGAAATTGTTGAGCTTTTCAAGCTGTTTACGCAGGTTACGCACCAGATCGGCCTCAGAAGTAATGGGCAAAAGCTCATACGCCTGTGACTGCAACTGCTCAATAAAGGCGCGCTCCAGTTCTGCCTCACTTTGGTACGACCTGGCGGCAAGGTAAACGGCCTGGTATTCCGCCACCACCGTACTTTGCGGATTTTCCGCCACTAAATTGTATCGAGTATTAGCTGGCATATTCTTTTTCCAATGGCTCAAAAGTCAGCAGCTTGTTTCGGTAGTATTCGTATTGTTTGCGCCGGGCATACAGTTCCGCGGGTAAGCCGACCGAAATATCGTTCACCAATGCGTCGAATTTATCGAGAATGGCGACGATGCGTTGTTGCTCGGCGAGGGGTGGAATGGGGATGGGGAATTCCTTTACTTTGCTGTTTGATATCGATGGATATCCCGCTCCCTCTTGATTATTCTCGACGAAATAATAAAATTTCATCGTTTTTAAAATGAAAAATAGAAAGCTTGGTAATAATAATTTTTTATTGGCTCTAAGAACGCAAAAACCCGTGCTACAAATCTGGTTGTTGTATTCGGAATTTATTAGCGCATACCTTTTCAGCGTTGGTCTTGTGGTCCCAAAAATCACATCATCTATTTTAATGATTTGCTGTGCTCTACTTGGTGCATTTGTTGAATTTATTGTTTGTGTTTCTGAAATCTTGTTATTCTCTCTACTCACGGATGACAAGTCTATGTATTGATAATTAATATTATTACTTTCCTTCCATTTTATATTTTCAGTTTTTAAACAAACCTCCCCCAGCGTCTTCCACTCCACATCCTCCCCAAAGGTCAGCAGTTCATCCCGATAATACTCATACTGCTTCTTTCGCGCCTCCAGCTCCGCCTCCAGCTCCGCCTCCAGCGTGGTAAAGGTATCCAGAATTTTCACGATCTCTTGTTGGATGGCAAGGGGCGGGATGGGGATTTTAATTTTTTCCATTACGTTACTCATGATTTTTGGGTTTCCCATTCCGGCGCTAACGTATTGTTTAGAAACTGTCGCCAAGATATATAAGAGGAACTTCGTATTTACACCGTCACCTTTAACTTTCAAAAGGCCGCAAACATTTGTAATGCTAAATTTACCATTACGGTAGAAAATTGAACCAGCGTTTGCTCCGTCAGTTGTCCATGTCAGGTATTCTCCGTCATAGTCGTAAGTATTGATGCGTCCAAAAACGCCATCGTCAACTGTTTGAGATGAATACACCGGGTACTCACCAGCATAATTTCTGAGGTAGTCTTTTGACATGACTCTACCACGATTGATCTGGCAAATTTCACCAATACTCTTAACCTCCACCCCCTCCGGACAAAGCTCGGCGATCAGCTTTCCTACCTGCGCCGTTGGTGCGGCAGGCAGGTCTATATTATTCAAAGGTTTAGCCATTTTTCTTGCCCTTCGGAATCTTTCTCTCCACCTTTTTCTGCACGGTTGTGATGGCGTCCAGATACGCCTTCTCAACCTCGCTTAGATTTTTCGCTTTGTATTTAAGATATTCCAGAGCGGCCTTTTCTGTTGCTTTCTCATGGCTTACCTTACCGGCATCGCTTAAAAGCTTTCTTTCTGTTGATTGTAAAATATTGTCCAGCTCGCGGATATAGTCCGCCATCTTCATGGGTTTTTGTTCCAGGGCATTGATCTCCGCCAAATCAAAATAAGCAGAGACAAGATTGTTCAAGACCTTGAGCTCGCTTAATTCCAAAAAGTTTTTAGCGACCATCGCTTCGGCTTGAGTGGGTTGTAAGCCCTTGAAATTTTTAAGTCCCGCAAATGGCTTGTCCGAATCTACCCGAAGATAAATCACTTCCGCCGCCGTATGTCCATGAGCCGCGAAATGAAGCTTGTTTTGGACAATTTTAAAATATTTCAAAGACTCGCTTGCCCGGGGATCGTAATCAATTGCGGTCGCGTAGAGGTCCAGTACCTGACGGTACAGCACCTTTTCACTGCTGCGGATATCCCGGATCTCATCGAGTAATTCTTTCCAATAATTTCCGCCGCCCAAATTTTTCAAACGATCCGAATCGATGGTAAACCCTTTGACAATATACTCACGAAGCCGCACGGTTGCCCAGATGCGGAATTTTGTGGCGATATTTGATTTTACTCGATAACCAAGTGAAATGATCATATCGAGGTTATAGAAGTTTGTCCAATTTTCCTGTGTTTTTCCTTCTATTGCGCCATGTTTAGTGGTTGTTCGGAATTTCCGAACAACCAGTTCCTCGCTTAATTCTCCTTCTTCAAAAATATGCTTAATATGCTCACTTAAATTTGATTTACTTGATTGATACAATACGACAAGCTGCGCCTGGGTAAGCCAGACATTTTCATTTTCGAGTCGAACTTCGATTTTTGCATTACCTTCCTCTGATTGATAAATTACAATCTCTCCTTTTTGCTCTTCTTTCATCATCGGCTTCCCTCCAAATCTGCCACAATCCCATCAATCGCCTTTCGCAGTTCGTTCTGTCTGGCAACAATCCCCGCTATCTCGGCGTTGAGTGTTGTAATATCAATCAGCTCACGGGTGTCCTCACTCACCACATAGCTGGATACGGCGATGTTGTAGTCATTATCGGCAATGGTTTTGTTATCTACCAGCTTGGCAAAATATTCTGAGTCTTTACGGGTGGTAAACGCTTCCAGAATTTTGGTGCGATTTACTTCGCTTAATTTATTTTTGTTGCCACCACGGACAAACTCAGCAGAAGCATCAATAAAAAGTGTTTTGTTATCTTTCTTGCTTTTCTTGAGCACGATGATACAGGTCGCGATGGTCGTGCCGAAGAAAAGATCGGGCGGAAGCTGGATTACGGTATCGATGTAATTGTTATCGACAAGATATTTGCGGATCTTTTGCTCGGCGCCGCCGCGATAAAGCACGCCGGGAAATTCAACGATCGCCGCCGTGCCGATGGTGGAAAGCCAGGCGAGCATGTGCATGGTAAAGGCCAGATCGGCCTTGCTCTTGGGCGCCAAGACGCCCGCCGGTGAGAAGCGCGGGTCGTTGATCAAAAGCGGATTGCTGTCGCCTTCCCAATTGATGGAATAGGGCGGATTGGAAACAATCGCGTCAAAGGGCTCATCATCCCAGTGCTTAGGGTCGGTCAGCGTGTCGCCGTTGGCGATATCAAAGTGATTGTAGTTGATGTCGTGCAAAAACATATTGATACGGCAGAGGTTATAGATCGTTAGGTTGATTTCCTGCCCGAAGAACCCTTGCCGGACATTTTCTTTTCCGAGAACCTTGACGAATTTGAGCAGCAAAGAACCGGAACCGCAGGCCGGGTCATAGACCTTGTTCACCTCTTTTTTGCCGACTGTTGTAATCTCGGCAAGCAGTTCGCTGACTTCCTGCGGGGTAAAAAATTCCCCGCCGGACTTTCCTGCATTTGCGGCGTACATGGTCATCAGAAACTCATAGGCGTCGCCGAAGGCGTCGATCGTGTTATCGTAATAATTGCCCAGTCGCAGGTCGCCGATCGCTTCCAAAAGCTTCACCAGCTTCTGGTTTCGTTTTTCTACCGTATTGCCGAGCTTATTTGCATTTACATCAAGATCATCGAACAAGCCTTTGAGGTCATCTTCGCTGTCGGAACCTTTGGCCGAATTTTCAATGTTGCGGAATACCGCAGCCAGCGTTTCGTTGAGGTTGGCGTCAAGGCGCGCTTTGGCGCGGACATTGACAAAAAGCTCGCTTGGCAAAATATAGAACCCTTTTTCCTTTACCGTATCGGCGCGGCCGAACTCCGCCTTCTTATCCGTAAGGTTGGCGTAGTCAAAATCTTTATTGCCGCTGCGCCGCTCGTCTTCATTGATGTAGCTGGTGAGATTTTCGCTGATGAAGCGGTAAAAAAGCATCCCCAGCACATATTGTTTGAAGTCCCAGCCATCCACGCTGCCGCGCAGGTCGTTGGCGATCTGCCAGATGGCGCGGTGCAGTTCTGCTCGCTCTTGTTCTTTTGTCATTAATTTATCCTTTGTTCTGGTCTATGTATTTTTCAAAGTACAACATTCCGGTGTTTTAACAAGATAATTAAGTATACATCTCTATAGCTGTATATCCCAATATCCCTTCACTGGTGCTGTATATCCCGGTTATGACGGGGGATATACAGCACGCCTAAAATATATTTACACCCTTCTATCAGTGATTCTGGCGACCGGTTGAAGCAACCATCTTTCAAATGAGGCCCCCTTCCAGCCGACAAATGATGAGCGAACGTGATGTTTCCTAAACTATTATATAAGGCTGAAAAAAATTCAACAAAAAAACTTAAAAGAGAGTTTTTCCAATGATCTGAAGAAAAAAAGAAAGGTCAGCTAATCCGGGGTGTCACGTCACCGTGACATTGAACTTGATCTCTGCCTCCGAGCGGCGACCATAGATGGGTTTCAGGTCCTGGACCTGCTGCTCTTCTGTCCTCTTAAGACCTTCTTTGAGCAGTCGTTCCATTGAAACCCTCGTGAATCCATCCTTGATTATCGTAATGTTTTCAAGGGGAGAAAGGAACTCCTCACAGAGGAGAGCGCCAGTCCCGAAACAGAGGCAGGGTGTTTTGACAACTCCCATTATATCCTTCGGTTTTATTGCCTTGTAATCGGTGAGCCTTTCCATATTCCCCTTGGATACTTGATAAAGGGCATAGAATACCTCCCCTTTTTTTGCATCAACAAGAGGGCATATGTAATGGCCTTCCATAAATGAAAAGGGAAGGGCAAGGGCATCGAGGGTGGGTATGCCGGCCATGGGGATATCCTTCCCTGCGCTTATGCCTTTGGCAAAGGCAAGGGCAACCCGAATACCTGTAAAAGAACCGGGCCCCAGGGTCACGACGATAAGGGAGAGGTCAGCTACTTTATGCCCATGACTGGTCAGAACATCAACCACCTGACCGGGGAGCGCCTGAGAGGGTGGCTCCTCACTTTTCATCTGCCGTTCTTCTATTAACGCATTCCCTTTGGAGAGGGCAATATTCAGAAAATCCGAGGAGTTGTCGATACCAAGGATGAGACTACTTTCCACCAAAAAACCTCGTAAAATCGAAGAGCCTGTTGAGGTCATTATAGGTAGCAAAAACCATAATGAAGATGAGGATCGCCATGCCCACCTTCTGTGCTATATCAATGGTCTTTGCAGAGAGGCGCCTTCGTGTCACGAGTTCAATGAGGTGAAACAAAATATGTCCTCCATCGAGGATGGGAATAGGGAGAAGGTTCACCACGCCGAGATTTATGCTGATGATGGCCACAAAGAAGATGAGGTTCTTTTTCCCCTCCTTTGCCTGTTTCCCCGCTGCCTGGAGAATCAGTATGGGGCCTCCGATATTTTTCGTAGAAATGCTCCCCTGTATGAGCTTTACAATGCCGACTATCGTCACCTTTGAGAGGTAATAGGTCTGATAGGCTGCCCTTGAAGCAGCCCCAGCAAGAGTCTCATTCCTTGTCACAAGCTCATCTGAAGCAGCTACCCCTATGACCTTTCGTTTTACCGTTTCTCCGAAGATGTTCTTGCTCTCCATTTCCTTTGGGGTAATGGAGATGTCGAGGAGCTGGTCACCCCTTTTGACGACGAATTTATGGGGGCCTCCGCTTGCCCGGCCCATGTAATCCATGAGATCACTGAACTCCTGCAGGGGTTTTCCGTCAACACTCATGAGGATATCGCCCTTCTGAATGCCTGCTGCATAGGCAGGCAAATCCTTTTCCACAGACCCTACCTTTGTGGACAGCACGGAATATCCGCTGAGAAAGACAATGTAGAAGAGTAGGAAGGCAAAGATGATATTAAAGAGAGGGCCTGTGAAGGCGATCGCGATCTTCACCCATGCGGGCTTGTGGGCATAGGACCTCGGAATATCTTCCTCGCTGATCTCATCATCGATCGATTCGCCGAGAAGTTTCACATACCCGCCGAGGGGTACCAGGGAGAGGGCGTACTCGGTCTCGCCCTTTGTAAAGCTGATGAGCTTTTTGCCGAATCCCAGCGAAAAGGCCAGAACTTTCACATTTGCAAGACGTGCTACGAGGAAATGGCCCAGCTCATGGACCAGTATAAGAAGACTTAACGCCACAATACCATAAATTATATTAATCATAGAACTCCCTTATTTTCCTTTCTGTATAGTCTTTTACCCACCTATGAATATCCCATACTGCTTCAACCGTGTCAATAACGGGCGCAAGAGGGTGGTGAATGAGCGCTTCTTCAACAACTGCCGGGATATCAATAAACCCTATCCTATTGTCCATAAAGGCCTGTGCGGCAATCTCGTTGGCACAGTTTATTACGATAAGGGCGCTGTCGCCTGAGCCGAGGGCATCATAGGCAAGGCGTAAAGAGGGGAATCTGTCCAAATCAGGGGGATGGAAGGAGAGGGTAAAGGCCTCTTCCATGGGCAGATTGCCGAAGGGGAGGGGGCATCGTTCCCCTTCATTAAGGGCAAATGAGATGGGTATCTTCATATCAGGGTAGGACATATATGATATGAATCCATTATCCACCAGTTCCACTATGCCGTGGACGATGCTTTCCGGATGGACAAGGACCCTGATGCGGTCTGCCTCTATGTTAAAAAGCCATCTGGCTTCCATCACCTCAAGGCCCTTATTCATAAGGGTTGCCGAGTCAAGGGTGATCTTGCTTCCCATATTCCATGTAGGGTGTTTCATGGCTTCTTCAGGTTTCACCTTTTTGAGGGCTTCTTTAGTATGGTTCCTGAAAGGCCCGCCTGAGGCGGTGATCATCAGGGTCTTCAGCTCTTTTGGGGGAAGGCTGCTTAAGAGCTGATAGAGTGCCGAATGCTCGCTGTCTACCGGGAGAAGCCTTCCTGAGCCCTCTTTCAGAAGCCGCTGTACTATGCGGCCTGCCATAACGAGGCTCTCCTTGTTTGCGAGGGCAAGGATCTTGTTCTCTTTGAGGGCGGCAATGGTTGGTTCAAGGCCAATGCTGCCGGGCAGGGCATTTACGATGATATCCCCGTCCATGCCGATCATTTCCTTGATGCCGTCCATGCCGGTAAGGACCTTTGTATGACCGGAAGGGGCAATATTGTTCAGGTGGTCCCCGTATACACAGACATAGGAGGGCTTGAACCGTTCAATCTGTTTCTTTAAAAGCTCTATGTTATTGCGGCATACAAGACCAAGGACTTCAAACCTGTCCTGCTGGTTTTCAATCACCTGAAGGGTTGCCGTGCCGATGGACCCCGTTGAACCGAGTACGATTACCTTTTTCTTCATATTTTTATGCCTGCAATGTAGTGATAGAGAAAGGGTGCGGTAAAAATAAAACTATCGATCCTGTCAAGGATGCCCCCGTGGCCGGGTATAAGGGCAGAGGAGTCTTTCACATTATAGACCCTTTTCCATACGGATTCGAAGATGTCGCCTGTCTGGCCGAGGATGCCGATAACGGCTCCAATAATGACTGCCTCAATAATATTGAAACCGAGTATCCTGTGGGAGAGCGCCAGAATGATCATGCTTCCCGTCATGGCGCCTGCCAGACCTTCACAGGTCTTTTTGGGGCTGATCAAAGGCACAAGAGGTCTCCTGCCAAAGGATTTCCCGAAAATAAAGGCCATTATGTCGCTTGCCCACACAGCAAAGAGGAGGATGAGGGGTAAGAGGCTGTTAATTTCTTTAAGGAGGTAAAAGTAATAGAGGGGGAGCACAAGGAATATCTCGCCGAGAAGCATCACATTAAGGGCAGTCATGATCTTCCTGTTGATGTTTTCCTCCCCCGCCTTTCTCCTGAGGGACAGGGCAAAAATATAGACCATGGGGGTAAAGAGGAGGCACAGTACGTAGAGTTGCATGGCATTGCGGTACAGGGGAATAAGGCATAAGGCGATAAGGACGGTCAGGAGGTATTTTTCCCTGATCTCAGCCATTTTTATTAATTCAAAGACAGCAAGGAGAGTAACGGCGGCGATGAAGAAAAAGAACCATTGGGGGGGTAAAAAACAGAAAACAAAGACTATAGGGGGAGCCAGGCAAAGTCCGGCCAGTACCCTTTTATGGATTTCTCTCACTCAGTTTTCCTTTATGCCCCCGAATCGCCTCTCCCTCTTCGAGAATTCCGTGAGGGCTTCCATATACTGATCTTTCCTGAAATCGGGCCAGAGTGTATGGGTTACATAGATCTCCGTATAGGCCATCTGCCAGAGGAGAAAATTACTGAGCCTCATCTCCCCGCTCGTTCTGATAAGAAGATCGGGATCAGGCATATTCTTTGTATAGAGGTATTTACTGAATGTCCGTTCATCAATCTTTTTTATGAGCCCCTGCTTTGCATCTTCAATCATGGCGGATACGACATGAAGGATCTCCCTCCGCCCGCTGTAACTGAGGGCAATATTCAGGAGGAGGTCTCTGTTTTTCCCTGTTCTATCCATTACATCCAATAATTGTGTCTGGAGCCTCTTTGGAAAATCACTAATCTCTCCGAGGAGGTTGAATCTGATGCCCTTTTCCATCATGAGGGGAAGTTCCATTTCAAGGTAATAGCCGAGGAGCTTAAGGAGGATTTTCACCTCTTCTTTTGGCCGTGACCAGTTTTCCTTGGAGAATGCATAGAGTGTTAGATACGGTATATTGAGGTCCCGTGTGGCGGTGACTATTTCCCGTACCGAATCGATGCCTATTGCATGCCCTTGTGCCCTTGGCAGGCCTTGCAGCTTTGCCCATCTCCCGTTTCCGTCCATAATGATCGCCACATGGACCGGAAGGCCCTCTGTCTTAAGATTGTGCATGTGCTATGTCAGATCTCCAGAATCTCTTTTTCTTTTTCCGAATAAGACTTCTCTGCCATTTCTATATACTTATCGGTGAGTTTCTGGACATCTTCCTGTTCTTTATGGAGATCGTCCTTGGAGACAAGCTTGTCTTTTTCCATTTTCTTCAGCTTCTCATTGATTTCCCTTCGCACATTCCGTATTGCTACCCGGGTGCCTTCGAGCATCTTACTCCCCTGTTTGGTCAGCTCTTTTCTCCGTTCTTCGGTAAGCTTGGGGAATGAAAGCCTGATGGTCTTCCCGTCAGACATGGGTGTTACGCCGATATCGGACTTCTGGATGGCCTTCTCTATCTCATTGATTGCCCCGTTGTCCCAGGGTTGTATGGTGATTGTTCTGCTGTCGGGAACGCCTATTGTTGCCACCTGGTTGAGGGGTGTGGGCTGATTATAATAGTTTACCTTGATGTCTTCGATGAGAGAGATGGATGCAACCCCTGTTCTCAGCCGTGACATATCCTTCTGGAGCGCGGTAAGTGTTTTCTTCAGTTTATCTTCGAGTTCTTCGATAATCTCATTGTTCATGCTTACCTCCTCACGATGGTCCCTATGGGCTCCCCCAGGACCGCATTTTTCATATTGTCTTTTCCTGATATATTAAAGACGATAATCGGCATTCTATTATCCCTGCAAAGGGTTATTGCCGTTAAGTCCATTACCCCGAGGTTCCCGGTAATGGCATCCGTGTAGGTTACCTCCCGGAAGAAGACGGCGTCCTTGTGGATTACCGGATCTTTGTCATAGATGCCGTCCACCTTTGTTGCCTTGCACATGACGTCTGCGCCTATCTCAACAGCCCGGAGTGCGGCTGCGGTGTCAGTGGTAAAATAGGGATTTCCCGTGCCGCCGGCAAATATGACAATCCGGCCTTGTTCGAGATGTTTTATGGCTTTCCGCGTGATATAGGGCTCTGCAACCCCATCCATCCTGATGGCGCTCTGGACCCGGGCGGGGAGGCCTATATTTTCGAGGGCGGCCTGAAGGCCAAGGGCATTTATTACCGTGGCGATCATGCCCATGTAATCCCCGGTCACCCGGTCTATACCCTGTTTCTCAGCTTTTACGCCCCGCATAATGTTTCCGCCCCCTACCACAAGGGCTATCTGTACACCGCATTCCTTTACATTCCTGATCTCTGAGGCTACATATGCAAGGGTATCGGGGTCTAACCCGTACCCTTCTTTGCCCATGAGGGCTTCTCCGCTCAGCTTTAAGAGAATTCTCTTATATTCCATTACATGCCTTATTTGCCTTATTCGGCGTTGGTTTCACCAAGCTGGAACCGAACGAACCGTTTAATGAGGATCTTCTCCCCCATCTTTACCAGAAGCTCATCAAGGATGTTTTTAATCGTAATATCAGGGTTCTTTATAAAGGACTGTTCCATAAGGCAGACTTCCTGAAAGAATTTCTCCATCTTCCCTTCTGCGATCTTGTCGATGATCTTTTCGGGTTTTCCTGATTCAAGGGCCTGGACGCGGTAGATGTGTTTTTCCTTCTCTTTCGCCTCTTCAGGCACATCTTCTCTCCGTACATAAAGAGGGTTCGATGCGGCAATCTGCATAGCGATGTCTCGTGCAGCCCCCTGAAAATCCTTTGTGTTTGCCACAAAGTCTGTCTCACAATTTATTTCCACCATAACCCCGATTTTACCGCCCGTATGAATGTAGGATGCGATAACACCTTCCGATGCCACCCTCCCCATACGTTTCTGGAGCTTTGCAAGCCCTTTTTCCCGTAAATACTCGACTGCCTTTTCTATATCTCCCTCGGCATGCTTTAATGCCTCTTTGCAATCCATCAGGCCTACGCCTGTCTTTTCTCTCAGTTTTTTAACGAGTTCTGCAGTTATCTCCATGTGGTTCCTCCTTCCTAATTACCATTCTCGTAATCATCGTATTTTTCTTCAAGAATACTTTCATCGATGAAGGGCTTCAGGTCTTCATCAGCCCCATCCTTGCCCTGAAATTCTTCTGCGTAGAGGGCTCTTCCTTCGAGTACGGCATCAGCGATCTTTGAGGTGATAAGCTTTATTGCCCTTATCGCGTCATCGTTCCCGGGGATGATATAATCTATGTCATCAGGATCACAGTTCGTATCTACAATGCCGACTGTCGGTATCCCCAATTTTTTTGCCTCTTTTACCGCAATAGTCTCCTTTTTCGGGTCTACAATATAGATTGCCCCCGGGAGGCGTTCCATTCCTTTGATGCCCCCGATATTTCTCTCCAGCTTCAGTATCTCCTTGTCTATGCCTATAGCCTCTTTTTTAGGGAGTACCTTGAATATGTCGCTACCCTTCAGCTCTTCATATTTTCTGAGCCTCGCAATACTCTTTTCAATGGTCTGGAAATTTGTGAGTGTCCCGCCAAGCCACCTCATATTCACATGATATGCCCCGCACCGTTTTGCTTCATCCGAAATGCCCTCCTGGGCCTGTTTCTTCGTGCCTACAAAAAGGACATACTCATTGCGTGCTGATACCTCTTTCACGAAATTGTAGGCTTCCTTGAACATTTTAAGCGTTTTCTGAAGGTCAATAATATAGATGCCGTTCCGTGCCCCGAATATATAGGGCTTCATCTTCGGATTCCACCTTTTTGTCTGGTGTCCGAAATGTACGCCTGCCTCGAGAAGCTGCTTGATGGTAAGATTAGACATGTGGTCCTCCTGGTTTTTTTCATCCGCCTTTCGCCCTTTAGTTATAGACAGATGGTCTGCACCCTATGACTAATTGAAAGACGTGCTTATTTGATGCCAGTTATAAATACCATATGATTTCAATTATTTCAACATAAAATGGAGGGTTCTCATAATCCGTAACCAACCTTTTCCTCTCCCCCTAATCGACATATATGGATAGGCAAGAATCAACAGAAAGGATGGCGACTCAAATTTTGTCCTGATAGCAAGACTGATTGGTTGAAGTGCAAATACCATGATGGGCAGTACTAAGCACTTCGAATGTGTACCGAAATGTAACGGCTGTTATGTTTCGGCGCGAGTTAAGCTCGCGCAGATCCTTCCTTCTGACTTGCTTAAGTAAGCGATTCAAGAGGAAATGGCAGTTAAATGGGGTTACTTAAGCGCTGGCATAGAATTTGCTCAAGCTCCTACAGTGACGAATGAATCTGCCAAAGGTTGAATGTGGATACTAAGAAAATAACGGTTAAAGATGTAAATAAGGAGGCAAGATAAGAAATGAAAAGACAGACGGATTATGGACTTGAAATTAAACCCGTATACACCCCCGAAGATATTGCAGACCTGGATTACGCGAAGGATATAGGGGACCCGGGTTCATATCCCTTCACTCGCGGATATCATCCAGACGGGTATCGCAGTCGTGTATGGACAAGACGGATGACCGGCGGGATTGGCTCTTCCAAAAGAACCAACGAACAACTCAAGCAGTTCAGGGCAATGGGCCAGACGCAGGGGATGTTAATCATCTGCGACAGGCCCAGTGCGATGCCCATAGATGCCGACCATCCAATGGGCAGAAGAGAGGCGGGTGTTTTGGGATGGCATGCCACGTCACTTCTTGAATTTGAGGAGCTCATGGAAGATATCCCTTTGACCGGACAATCTATTACCTTGCTGGGCTCCGCTCCATTGTCCGCGCTAAGATTGGGCTATATTGTGGCTCTTGCCGAAAAACGTGGATTAGATTGGAGGAAAGTGCACGGCAGTGTGTCTGAATATCCGTTCGGTCACATATTTGGACAGACCGACAATCTGCCTTTGGATCTCAATATCAAGCTTTGGCTCGATTCTACGGAATTTATTGTAAGAAATAAACTACATATACGCTCGGGTATTCTTACCCAGCATTTTCAGGAGTCCGGCGGCAACAACCCGCAGGCTCTTGCCATAGAAATAGCAATGCTCAAAGAGCTTCTTGGAAAGCTGGTCAATGAGCGGGGCCTTGATTTTGATGATCTTGCCCTCATCCCATACGAACTTGTAAGCGTCGGGTCGCGGTTTTTTGAGGAGATAGCCAAAGTCCGGGCTCTTCGAAGGATGTATGCGAAAATGGCCAGAGAAACATTCAAGGCTAAAACCGACAAGGCCTGTCAATTGTTGATAGCGGTTCATACATCAAGCCGCACAATGACTTATCAGCAGCCCCTTAATAATATCGCACGATGCGCAATAGAAACCCTTGCCGGGGCTATTGCAGGCTGCACTGCCATTGACAATGCGTGCCTGGACAATGCTTATGCAGAACCGTCCCCTTTTGCAGCGAGAATGTCTTTAAACACTCAACACATCGTCTCTGACGAAACCGGAGTAACGGATGTTACGGATCCTCTCGCCGGTTCCTATTATGTCGAGTATCTCACCAACAAAGTGGAAGAGGAAGCGTATAAGGTCCTAAAACAGATAGAGGATATGGGTGGTATGATCGAGGCCGTGAAGCAAGGCTTTATCAAGAATTTGATGAGAGAGTCGGCACTACAGAAGCAAAGAGATATAGAATCAGGTGAGCGTTTGGTCGTAGGGGTAAATGAGTTGGTAATTCCCCCGGAGGAAGATGACAAGATCCCCATACAGTCGGTGGAGGCATCCGATTCGGAAGAAATTGCGGACCGGATGGCGAATTGGAAAAAAACAAGGGATATACCTTTATTGAAAGAAAAGATAGCTCAACTTTATGCCGATTCCAAAAAGGGTTATGATTTTAATCTAATGCCCGCCATTACTGAAGCGGTTAAGGCTTATGGTACTGCCGGAGAAATAATAGGAGTTATCCGGAAGGCCTATGGATATCATTATGACCCGTTGGAAATGATCAATTGTCCTTTTGAACTCTGAAAGGGGCTCGCGTCGCCCCCTCCACCGGCAGAGCCGTTGGAGCCTCCCCCTCTCGCGGCAGAAGCCGCTGGTATTTCCATGGGCGACATTGGCCGAGAAAGGACTCCGGATCTCAGCCCGTGGAATTTACAATAACGGAGTACAGCAAGGGAAGTATATGACATATTTATTGAAACAGGAGGTGTACTTATATGAGTAATAATCAGCGGATTAAAGTTCTCGTCTCCGTTATCGGACTTGACGGACACTTCACGGGTGCGGAAATCGTATCCCGGTATCTGATGGATGCGGGAATGGAAGTGGTGTATCTCGGGATTTATCAAACGCCGGAAATGATAGTCAGTGCGGCTATTCAAGAGAATGTGGATGTGATTGGTATAAGCAGCCACGCCGCAAACTACGAACAGATAAATCTTCTGATGGAGTTGATGAAGAAAAACAATTTCAGTGTACCCGTAATGTGCGGGGGTTCTATTCCGCCACAAGATGCCGAGGCACTGATAAAAAAGGGTGTGTCGAAAATATTTTTGCCTCACAGCACTTCGGAGTCAATCGTAGATTATATTGTTTCCATTGTAAAAAAATAAAATATAATCGGTTGAGTTATTGATTTAAGGCGGTCTTGGAAAAATTGAAAATTGGCCGGGATTAGATATCGTGAATAGATTAGAAAAGGGTGAACTATATGGTTGACAGCATTGTCGAAAAGATTGTCAATGGCGATGTAAGGACTGCTGCAAAGTTAATCGGGGATATTGATAACAGGGTTCCCGGCACAAGAGAAATCCTCAAGGCTCTTTATAAACATACTGGAAACGCCTATATAATTGGGATCACGGGTGCCCCTGGAGCCGGCAAGAGTACATTAGTGGATGAAATGGTCCGCGATTTAAGACTGCAAGGGAAAACAGTGGGTGTGCTCGCAGTAGATCCCACCAGCCCATTGAGCGGAGGGGCGATATTAGGGGACCGTGTTCGTATGCAACGGCATAGTCTGGATGAGGGGGTGTTTATCCGCTCCCTGGCGACCCGGGGTCAATTCGGGGGACTTACCCAGTCTACACGTTCAGTGATCGATGTATTTGATGCGATGGGCAAAGATTACATCATTGTTGAGACGGTAGGGGTAGGTCAGGATGAAATTGATATTGCCAAAAGCGCTCATACAACAGTGATTGTGGTGGTGCCGGGGATGGGGGATCATATCCAGGCTATCAAGGCCGGGATATTTGAGGTGGGGGATATCTTTGTTATCAACAAATCAGATCGGTCCGATGCTAATAAAACCCTGCATGATTTCAAAGCAATGATTGATATTACAAGGAAGAGGTCCACGAATGGAGGTTGGGAGCCGCCTATCCTTATGGCCGAAGCTGTCAATAATAAGGGGATTGTCGAACTATTGATCGAAATTGAGAAACATAGAAAAACCAGGAAAGCTTTGTCCCCCGAGTCGATAATTCATAACAAAAAAGCTATAGCCCAGCTCGAATTGATAGATATGATGAAAATCAGACTTGTTGAAGAGGTATTGAACCATATAACCAACAGCCTTGAATTCAAAGAGTGCCTGGATTGCATCGTAGACGGCACCAAAGACCCTTACTCTGCTTGTGATGAGTTGTTGTCGGCAAAGCTGCCGGACGGACTCCAACAGAGCTGAGCGTATTATTAGGAGAGGAGCTATATCTATGGACATTCATGAAATGAAAGTGGATCAAAATAGGCGGGACATCCAGCGAGCTTCTGCGAGCAGAGGGGGTGGCTCCGCCAACTTTGTTGGTGGAGGGGGCGACGCGAGCCCCTTTGATAGAGCCGACAGTGTGATGGGACAGGAGAGAGGATATGTAGTGGTCGTGACTGGTTGCGGGAAAGGTAAGACAACGGCTGCACTGGGAATGGCAATGCGAGCTGTGGGACAAGGGATTAAGGTCATAATGCTCCAGTTTCTCAAGGGCACATGGCAATATGGCGAACTGGAGACCGCAAAGAGGCTTGAGCCGTATTTTACCCTATGCCAACTCGGCGCGGGATTTATCCATGTTAACCCTGATAACCCGGATCCCACTGATGTGCAGACTTCGAGAAACGCATGGGAAGTATGCAAAGAGGCTTTATTTTCAGGGGATTACGGAATGGTAATACTGGACGAAATTAATAACGCGATAGCCTACGGATTACTTCCTGTAGGCGATGTATTGGAGGCTCTTGAAAGATGTCCACAAGCCTTGCATGTAGTTCTTACCGGACGGGATGCCCACCTACGCTTAATAGAAATTGCCGACCTGGTAACAGAGGTCAAAGAAATAAAGCATCCTTACCGACAAGGTGCATCAGCACGAAAAGGAATAGAGTACTAAGAAGAGAGATGGTCAAGACATGGAACGATGATATCTCAAGGCAAGGAGTTTTCTTGATCATCAGGGGACCAGACATGGGCCTCGGCTACTGGAGAAAGGAAGCGGAAACAAAGAAGGCATTCAAGGGCGAATGGTTTCATACA
>PNOM01000059.1 GCA_013824835.1 Syntrophus sp. (in: bacteria)
TTTTTAATTTTTATGGAGCCCACGACCGGGATTGAACCGGTGACCACCTCCTTACCAAGGAGGTGCTCTACCACTGAGCTACGCGGGCAAATGTAGCGGGCGATGCTTCAACCCGCTACGCTCTTTGGAGCAGGTCAAGCTTCAACCCGCGACATTTTTGGAGCGGGCCAAGTTTCAACCCGCGACATTTTTGGAGCGGGAAACGGGACTCGAACCCGCGACCCTCAGCTTGGAAGGCTGATGCTCTAACCAACTGAGCTACTCCCGCCTTCAAAATCCAATTGTTGATGAACACCATAAGACGTATAGTTTTTTTCTGAAAACTATGCCCCGATGACCATTCACGCCCTAAAAAATATATTTATAATAAAACATTATAGTTGACAGCAGGCTTTTATTGGCTACTATCAACTATTAGCTACCAAAAAAATGGTGGAGAGGGGAGGGATCGAACCTCCGAAGGACTTCGCCAACAGATTTACAGTCTGCCCCCTTTGGCCGCTCGGGAACCTCTCCATGAGCTGGTGATGGGACTCGAACCCGCAACCTGCTGATTACAAATCAGCTGCTCTGCCGATTGAGCTACACCAGCCGAAACTGTTATTATAGTATAAGAGTTTAGCAAAAAGCAATAGGTGATAATACAATTTTTCCTATAAGTCAAGAGGATTATACATGTAAGTATCATATTAGTTGTATTGCCCGGCCTTCCAATATTCATATTCACGATAATTTCGCTTCCCGGCCCATTGTTTTTAAACGGTGCAACATACGGTACCTTTTTCAGTCCAGTCATAAGATAAAGTAATCCAGAATGTCCCGAGGGGCACAAAAGCAACTTGATTAGTTTATCAGATACTATGTCAATGGTCAAGCAATTCCCGTGTTTTCCGTAGAAGTGGGTAACCCCCCCCCCAACCGGCGCCTTATAACTATTTTTTCATTACTCTTGCATAGGGGGTCTCTTTATGTTAATTTTATTGAAACTTTTTGCAAGGATAGCCAGAAAAAATGGATTATAAAGAGACTCTGAACCTGCCCAAGACACCCTTTCCCATGAGAGGCAACCTCCCCGTAAAAGAAAAGGAGATGCTCGCCTTCTGGGATGAGATAAAACTGTATCAACAGCTCATAGAAACGGATAAGGAGAGACCCTCCTTTATTCTCCACGATGGTCCTCCCTATGCGAATGGCAATATCCATCTCGGGACTGCCCTCAACAAAATATTGAAAGACATTATTATAAAATCGAAGTTTATGTCCGGATTCAGGGCTGATTACATACCCGGTTGGGACTGTCATGGTTTGCCCATAGAGCACCACATAGAAAAGAGCCTGAAAGAGAAAAAGGAAACCCTTTCAAAGCTTGAGATCAGAAAGCGGTGCAGGGCCTATGCAGCAGGGTATGTCGATATTCAGAGAGAGGAATTTAAGAGGCTTGGGGTTATAGGGGACTGGGATCATCCTTATATTACCATGGATTATCAATATCAGGCCACGATAGTTGAGGAGATAGAGAAGTTCTTCGAAAGGGGCGAGGTTTACAGGAAGAAAAAGCCTGTTCACTGGTGCATGAGCTGCCACACGGCCCTTGCAGAGGCCGAAATCGAGTATGAAAATAAAAAGGATTATGCGGTTTACGTAAAATTTCCTTACAAGAAGGACATGGGCGCTTTCCCGGGGTATCCTGAGAAGCCTGTATTTATGCTCATATGGACCACGACGCCCTGGACGCTCCCGGCAAACCTTGCGATTGCAATAAATCCTGAATTCACCTATGTCTCCATAGAAACAGGGGACGGGGTCTATATTGTTTTGAAGGACCTCCTTGAAGATGTGACAAAAAAGGCAGGTATCCTGGAGTACAAGATCATTGAAGAGATAGACAGGGATAGATTAAAGGGTATGGCTTTCGCGCACCCCTTTATTAACAGGGAGTCAATCATCATCTTTGCTGACTATGTTGCAAAGGATACTGGAACAGGGGCTGTCCATATTGCACCGGGCCACGGAGAAGAGGACTATGAGACCGGTCTGGAATATGGTCTTGATGTTTACTCCCCGGTCAACGAGAGAGGGGAGTTCCTTGATGAGGTCGAATATTTCAGAGGCATGAACGTTTTTGAGAGCAATCAGCATGTGATCAGGAAGCTGGAGGAGCTCGGTTTACTGCTTCTCAAGGAAGAGATAGAGCATTCATACCCTCACTGCTGGAGATGCAAGAAACCGGTCATCTTCAGGGCAACAGAGCAATGGTTCATCTCCATCGATAAAGCGGGTCTCAGACAGAAGGCCCTTGAAGAAGTAGACAAGGTGCAGTGGATACCTGCATGGGGCAGGGAGAGGATCTACAATATGCTTTCCGTGCGGCCCGACTGGTGCATCTCACGGCAGAGAACCTGGGGGGTCCCTATCACGATTTTCTACTGTGAAAAATGCCGGGAACCTTTCTGGAGTAGAGAGACCTTTCAGAAAATCATCGCATTGATTCAGGAGTATGGAGCAGACATCTGGTTTGAGAAAGGGGCATCATTTTTTCTCCCTCAGGACACGGCATGTGTCAAATGCGGTCATAAATCCTTTGTAAAGGAAGAGGATATTCTTGATGTATGGTTCGACTCAGGTACGAGTTTTGCTGCGGTCTGCAAAAAAAGGCCGGGTCTGAAGTTTCCTGTGGACCTGTATCTTGAAGGCAGTGATCAGCACAGGGGGTGGTTCCATAGCTCGCTTCTTGTTTCAGTGGGAAATGAGGGTAGGGCTCCTTATCAGGCGGTCCTGACCCACGGTTTTGTGGTAGACGGGTCGGGCAGAAAGATGTCAAAATCCATCGGCAACGTTATGGCCCCAAAAGATATTATCGACAAGTACGGGGCAGAAATTCTGAGGCTATGGGTTACCTACGAAGACTACAGGGACGATATCAAGATATCGAAGGATATCGTGAACCGTCTTGTCGAGACATACAGAAGGATACGCAATACCCTGCGCTTCCTTCATGCAAATATCAATGACGATTTTGATCCCAAAAAAGACACCGTTTCCTATGAAAGCCTTTCCTATCTTGACAAGTGGCTTCTCTCAAGGCTTCATAAACTCATTATCAGGGTCACGGATGCCTACAGCAACTATTCCTTTCATGCCATATACCACAGCATCCACAACTTCTGCTCCGTAGACTTAAGCGCCCTTTATCTCGATATTGTAAAGGACAGGATTTATGTGGAAAAAAGGGATGCAGTCAGGCGAAGGGCTTCTCAGACCGTAATCTTTGAGACCATCATTGCCCTTTCAAAGCTTATTGCCCCTGTTTTATCCTCTACCGCAGAAGAGATGTGGTCTTACATGAAAGGTCATGTAGAGGAGGAGAGCATACTTCTTTCCTCTTTCCCTTCCCCAAATGAGATCCTGATAAACGAAAAGATAGAAGAGGATTGGGAGAGAGTATGGAGGCTCAGGGAGCAGGTCAATAAAAAGATCGAAGAAAAGCGCGCCCTTAAAGAGATCGGCCATTCCCTTGACACGAAGGTAATTATCACACTCCCTGAGGAGGATTACCGTCTTTTGAAGGAGATTGACGATGATTTGAAAAGCATCTTTATTGTTTCTCAGATAGAGATTATTCCGGGAGAGACCCTTGAAATCACCATCCTCAAGGCAGAAGGGGAGAAGTGTGAAAGGTGCTGGCAATATGCCGTGGATATAAATAAAACGGGGACTTTCCCGAATGTATGTAAACGATGCGAAGATATTCTGTCTTCCTGATAGTACCCTTTATTGTTATTCTCGACAGGTGGACAAAGACCATTATTACAGACGGTTTGACTTATCTGGAGAGTATTCCCGTCACCTCCTTTTTTTCCATCGTCTATGTGAAAAACTTTGGCGGCGCCTTTGGTTTTCTCTCCCAAAACCCGATTGGAAAATATGTCTTTACCTTCTTTCCCCTCGCAGTTACCGCTGTCCTCATATATGTAATCATTGCCTATAAATTCCCCTTGCTCAAGACCTTTTCCCTTGCATGCATCCTTGCAGGTGCCATAGGTAATATTTTTGACAGAATATCCCTCGGATATGTCATCGATTTCCTCTCTTTTTACTATAACACCTTGCAGTGGCCTGCCTTTAATGTTGCAGATATGTCCATCTCAACAGGAATAGGTCTATGGTTTCTCTCTGAACTCCTGATTTTCCTTAAGAAAGGTGATGAAACCACCAAAAGCGCGTAGCAGTGTCCGGCGAAGAAAGAAGGTTTGTCCGACATGGAAGATGAAGCCCTCGAAGAGGAAAAGAAGCTACGACGAATGCGGTTTGTAGTCGATTTTGCCATTCAATACATCAGAACCCAGAGTATCACCCATGACGAGGCAATAGTGATCGTGGAAGGGGTAAAAAAGCACACTCTGAAGCTTTTCCCGGGGAAAGATGCGACCTTTGACATCATCTATGCGCCCCGATTTCAACGGCTGCTGAACGAAAAATTCAAGAGGGCATAAAAAAAATCGGGGGGCGTGAAGCCCCCCGAGGTTAATCGTGCTTTGACTCTTAGTACATTCCGTCCATACCGCCCATTCCACCCATTCCACCAGGAGGCATACCGGGCATACCGCCGCCCTTTGGCTGTGGCTTCTCTGCGATCATACAATCGGTGGTGAGGAGAAGTGCTGCAACAGACGCTGCGTTCTGCAGGGCGGTCCGTGCAACCTTTGCCGGATCGATAATGCCTGCAGCAACCATATCGTCTATATATTCCTCTTTTGCTGCGTCAAAACCAGAGGCGCCTTTACCGTTCTTCACCCTCTCCACAACGATAGAGCCGTCATGACCAGCGTTATTTGCAATCCATCTAAGCGGGTCTTCCAAAGCTCTTTTCACGATCTTGATGCCAAGCTGCCTCTCTCCCTCAAGGGTTACTGCATCGAGGGCAGGGAGACATCTCAGGAAGGCAACGCCGCCGCCAGGGATAACCCCTTCTTCTACTGCGGCTTTTGTTGCGTTCAGGGCATCTTCCACGCGGGCCTTCTTCTCTTTCATCTCTGACTCAGTCGCTGCGCCAACATTAATCACGGCAACGCCGCCGACCAGTTTCGCCAGCCTTTCCTGAAGTTTCTCTCTGTCATAATCAGATGTGGTCTCATCGATCTGAGCCCTGATCTGTTTCACTCTTGCCTCAATCTCTTTCCTGTCTCCTGCTCCGTCTACGAGAGTGGTGTTGTCTTTATCGATAACAACCCTTTTTGCGGAACCGAGGTCTTTCACGGAGATACTCTCAAGCTTTATACCAAGCTCTTCTGATATCATCTGGCCGCCCGTGAGGATCGCGATGTCTTCCAACATAGCCTTTCTTCTGTCGCCAAAGCCCGGGGCCTTGACTGCAGCAATCTTCAGCGTGCCCCTCAGTTTGTTCACTACGAGGGTTGCGAGGGCTTCGCCTTCCACGTCTTCGGAGATGATGAGCAGCGTCCTTCCCATCTTTGCTACCTGCTCGAGGATGGGCAGAAGGTCCTTCATGTTGCTGATCTTTTTCTCGTTGATAAGGATTAAGGGCTCGTCAAGAACCGCTTCCATTTTTTCTGGGTTTGTTACAAAATATGGGGATATATACCCCTTGTCAAACTGCATGCCTTCAACGATATCAAGAGTGGTCTCCATGCTCTTTGCTTCTTCCACGGTGATTACACCCTCTTTTCCTACTTTGGCCATTGCTTCTGCAATGATGTTGCCGATGGTTTCGTCATTATTTGCAGAGATGGTTCCTATCTGGGCAATCTCTTTCTGATCCTTTGTGGGTGTGGAGAATTTTTTCAGCTCACTGACCACTACCTCAACAGCTTTGTCGATGCCCCTCTTCAATTCCATGGGGTTATGTCCTGCTGCCACGAGCTTTGCACCTTCTCTGTAAATAGACTGGGCAAGAACAGTTGCAGTCGTGGTGCCGTCGCCGGCCACGTCACTTGTCTTGCTTGCAACTTCTTTTACCATCTGGGCGCCCATATTTTCGAACTTATCTTCCAACTCTATCTCTTTTGCTACGGTGACGCCGTCTTTTGTTACATTCGGCGAACCAAAGCTCTTTTCGAGAATTACGTTTCTTCCCTTAGGTCCAAGGGTTACCCTTACTGCGTCAGCAAGGGTATTTACGCCCTTTAAAAGCGCCTCCCTTACCTTCTGATCATAAATAATTTCTTTAGCCATTGTGTCTCTCCTTTCTTAGTCTTCTACGACGGCAAGTACGTCATCTTCTCTCAGGATAAGATGTTCTTCGCCATCGACCTTAATTTCTGTCCCAGAGTATTTACCGAAAAGGATCTTATCCCCGGCCTTTACCTGGGGAGCTACGCGCTGACCGCTTTCAAGTACCTTTCCGTCCCCAACGGCAACAACCATACCTTCCTGTGGCTTCTCTTTTGCTGCATCGGGAATAATAATGCCGCCTTTTGTTTTTTCTTCTTCCGCAATCCTCTTTATAAGGATCCTGTCCTGCAATGGTTTAACCTTCATTGTATCACACCCCTTTCTCAAATTATGGATATTAGCAATCGACAATAATGATTGCTAATCATAATATAAGGATATAAAGGCTTTTTGTCAATAGGGGGAGACTATATTTTCATTAATAGATTTACGCCTTCTTTATACCAGCTGGAAAACTGTTTGTTGGTGTTTCTGTTCACTTCTTTTTCGGTCATGATGGAATGAAATAATTGATCCTTGTCGATTTCCATTTTATATTCGTTCGCCGCCTGAGAGGCAAGACGGTCTATCATGCCCTGGAGCACCTTCTCCTTTTTCTCGCCGCAGAGCCACAAATTCCACCACTCTTCATAAATCTTCCCAATGGTTTTACCGGTTTTATCATAGTAACTGGAAAGGACCGGCAACCATGTTTTCAGGCACTCCTTCGAATTGATAAAGATCTTCTCAGTAAAGCTATGATGCTCCATAATGTCCATTTCAATGCGTATCTTCTGAATAAAACCCTCAATAATGCTTTCCGGACCATGTTTTTTTGTATAGACCTTCACTTTCAGCATGTTCCAGACCTCGATGACAGGGTATACCTCCATGTTCTCTTTTGAGTAGTTAACGATCTCCAGATTATGTATGGAAGGCCTTGCTTTTATAGGTACGCCGTACATAAGGAGCCCCAGGAGGTCGGATACCACGTGGAGGAGCAGGGACCTGTTGTTAGGCCTCATATTCGGGTACATGTAACAGATGAATTCATTGAGCTCCAGGGCCTCAACGAGGTGATCCTTTTTATATTTCGGATCGAGGTGCTTGATGGCATCGATGGCAAGGGTGACCGTGCACATGGGGAGAAGGGCATCCTTATCCTTGACAAATTCACACACATCGAAGATATGTCTTCTCGGGAGCATCAGAGACCTTCTCGCCGCAGGTCCTCAAGGAGGGTCTTCTGTTTATCTGTCAGTTTTTTTGGTATGTCCACAATCACCTCAATATACTGGTCTCCTGCTGCCCCTTTCTCAAGATCGGGCACGCCAAGCCCCTTCAGTCGCACCTTTGCGTTGCTTTTTATGCCCGCCGGGATCTTGACCCGCTTATGGCCATCGATTGAGGGTACCTCAATCTCGGTTCCAAAAACCGCATCGGTTATCTTAATCTCTTTTGTCACATAGAGGTCGTGCCCTGTCTTTTTAAACACGGGGTGATCCCCGACTTTTACGGTAATATAAAGATCGCCCTGCCTGCCTGTACGGGGGTCCCCGTTGCCCTTTCCCTGGAGGCGGAGCTTCTTGCCCGTAGAGATACCGGCTGGTATTTTCACGCTCACCTCATCAGCGCCGTGAGGGGTGGTAAAAGAGATCCTCTTCTGAGTTCCCCTTACTGCATCCATAAAGGGTATTTCAAGTTCGTAGTGTAGGTCTAAACCTGCTGCGGGTCCTTCAGGCTGTTCACGGGTAATAAAATCACCATAGTCGTAGCCCTGCTGCCTTTGTCCAGCCCCCCTTCCTCTGGCCCCGCCTCTTCCTCCGCCGGCCCCACCGGTCCTGCCGAAGATCATACTGAAGATATCGTTACCCCCGAACCCGAGATCCTTAAAAAGGTCTCCCATATTGAAACCTTTGAATATGTCCTCTTCAGAGTAACGTTGCTGAAAACCGCCCATACCGTATGTATCGTATTGAGCCCGTTTTTCTTTATCGCTCAAAACTGCATAGGCCTCGCTGATCTCTTTAAATTTCTCTTCTGCGGCTTTGTCGCCGGGATTCTTATCCGGATGATATTTTAAGGCAAGTTTTCTATAGGACTTCTTAATCTCATCATCGCCAGCCCCTTTCTGTACACCGAGCAATTCATAATAATCTTTTTTTGTTGCCATTACCTTCACCACCTATAATAGCGATATATGATCCAATTGGGTGACCTAATGCTTCTCCCACAGGAGCACACTTTACCTTTAAAACATGTATCACAGGCCGTTCCATATTGAACTCGGAGATAGTCTCGTAGTTGCCCATGCCCTTGGCGATCACTACAGAATCACCTTCCCAGAGCGCCTTCATGGTACCCCTTAAGTGGGCTCTTTGGATACCCACCTCATCGGTGCCTGTGGAAATAATATTATCATATAATCCCGTTAAATTGAAGGCAACAACATCTTTCATGGACAGGTCATTCTGAACGGGGTGTTCCCTGACTGCATAATAGACACATTTTCCGAGTCCTTTAAGAAATCCTATGAGTTTTAGATCAAAGAGGAAGTCTCCCACATTATCCCCGAGTATTAAGACCGCCTCTTCTCTATTAGTATAAATCGTATCTCTGATTATATCCATAGGTGCAGAAAAAAGAAAGCTTAAAGGGTCAAAACCGTCCTGAAGAAAAAAATCCATCGAGTTTCCCAGGGCGGAGAATTTGAGGGCTCCTTCAAGGGTAGAGGGGAAAAGGCTGTCCAGCCTTCCGGCAGCTCCAATCGCTTTTTCGAATTCCATCTTCTTTGAGGGGCTGAAAGGGTCACGGACGCCCGTTATCTCCTTTATGGACCGGAGAAGGCCGTTTGCTATACAGGGCGGCGTACCACCCTTTTTCCAGAGATCATTAAGGAGATTTAAGGAGACAGACAAGGCAGATATATCACCCCCGGAGAGGGAAACGGTTTGCTCAACAAGGCCTTTCAGGCATCTGTAACAGTCTTCAGTTGCTTTCATTTTTCTACCAGAGTTTGTCGCTTACAAGCCTGATGCCCATTCCTACGAAGGTAGGAATCTGCTCACTGCCAAAGAGCCCTGACCCCATGGTCATATCGATCTGGACACTGTCGCTCACGATATGCCGGAACCCTACCTGATAGGCGCCCCCTATCTTCCCGGCATAAGGGTCGTTATAGAATATCTCGGCCACCCCATGGAATCCCCCGATTATGCGGAACTGGGTACCAAGACCCCATGTGCCCACTGATGCGGGATTTGTTGTGGATATACCGATATTTGCATGGATGAGCACCCGTTCATTGTCGAATAATGATTCCGTTATTGCCAGGTAAGCAAACTCGCTCCACCGGGTGGTTCTGAAAGCCCCTTTCCCCCATGGAGGTGAAGCGCCCGCCGAAAAGGCAACCCCCGGGTATTTGTTCGGTTTTGCCTCCCAGAGCAGATATTTGAACTGCATTAACGGTCCTGTGATGGAATAACTCCGGTTCGAATCCTTGTCGAGGGGAAAACCGTTGACAAAACCAATATTGAACTCCGATCGTGCCGTTGGACCGAAGGTGATAAGGTTCAAATTTGTAAATTCATCTTTGTCGTACCGCACCGATGTTTCCATCTGCATCTGGTGTTCACCTACCACGCGGGCATCATCGGTGACAAAAGGGCGGACAGACAGAGCCGGCCTTGACAGGGTGAGAATCATCAGGGTTGACGCAATGAATATGAAGACTTTTGCGCCGAAATGCCCGGTTTTAAAGCCGATAAAACTAAACCCGGATTGACTCATGTAGCACCCCTATATTTATTCTGACCGGACCCATCCAACTATTGTAAATTGAGAATTAGTTTCACATCTACCGTATATGTGTTGTCCTTATCGTAAAGATTAATATAGAATAATTTGTGATTATTCACAATTAATTATCGAATACAATCATTAGTTGAGACAATATCTCATTAAAGGATATTACACATCATTTCATGGTCTCAAGTCAAGTATAATAAAACAAATAATGAGAATTACTTGCAATTAATTGAATTAAATATGCTATTTTGGTATAATAAATGGGACATGGTCTCATTTTAACGATAAACTGGCGGCAACTTAATGTGTATGGAGGATTTGCGGTGAAACAGGACTCATTGAAAAGCATTTTGGCGGGCAAGGGCCTCAGACTGACCAGGGCAAGACAGGATATCATTACTGCAGCGCAAGCAATGAAGGGCCATTTTGACCCTCAGAATCTTTATGACTCATTGAAGGAAAAGGGATCGAAGGCTTCACGGGCATCTGTTTACCGATCGATCCCGGTTTTACTGGAAGCGGGAATTATCAGTGAAGCGGAAAGAACTGACCGGTGCACACATTACGAGAAAGTAACAGAGAACAGACATCATGACCATCTTACGTGTCTCCGCTGCGGTACGACGATTGAGTTCTATTCGCCCACCCTCGAGATGTTGCAGGATGAGATATGCCAGAGAGAAAACTTCAAAGGTATTCGTCACAACCTGGATATTCTGGGCTACTGCCGTGAATGTGTGGACAAATAGTGTGCCTTGTCTATTGTCCGCAGCTTTTCGTTGCATTCATGTGAATCATCGCCTTTAAGTGTTGCATTTTCTTTTTTTTGTGCCATAATAAAACCTAAGGGTATGGGATTTCTTCTAAAATGGCTGGTTATGGCAATATCGGTTATGGTGGCTGCCTATGTGATTCCCGGCGTTACCTTAAGCGGTTTTTTTGCTGCCCTTTGGGTTGCTCTCTTTCTTGGTTTTATCAATGTGCTTATCAAGCCGATCCTCATATTCATTACCCTTCCCATTAATATTCTTACATTGGGCCTCTTTACTTTTGTAATCAATGCATTGTTGATACTCCTTGTCTCCTCGGTGATTAAAGGTTTTCAGGTAAGCGGTTTCTGGATTGCAATGCTCTTCAGCATAGTCCTCTCCATAGTGAACTACCTGTTGAGTCATCTGCTGGGAGCACGTTAGAGGGTTCGCGAGATAAGGCTGCGGGCCTGGTTTTCATATATGCGGAATGGAACCACTATCCCCCTCTCCCGACCCTCTTCCCCGGAGGGGCGAGGAAATGTGGTTACCCCACAGCTTGCTGTGGGGAATCATTCGGATTGAAGGAAAAGATATGGACCAGCCGCCTCTTGCAATATACGTGGAAAGGAGAACCCTGAGCGGCCTTGCAGGCCATCCCTCACAGGGGGCGAGTGATGTGCAGGGAGAGGTTGCCGCGCTCCGCAGGATCTGGAAACTCTATAAAAAAAAGAAAATACTGCTCATAACCTCCAGAAAGGATATGGAAACAGATATTATTCTCTGGCTCAACAGGCAGGGGTGTTGTGTCACGGATACCCTTGTTGTTATGGAGGCAATAAAAGAGTTTGGTGAATGGAGCGGAGCAGATAAAAAAATCCTTGAGAGTCATAAAAGGTTAGTCCATTATTTTGATGAGATAGAAGTTTTGCCTGCCCCTTATGACGGGTCAATTACAATGGACCCCCTGTTTACCTTGATAATAGAGAAGGTCCTTGGTATTACAGAAAAAGAAAGCTCTTCCCCTCATCCCATGGAAGAGGAGAGAAAAATGCTTTCTGAGTGCGCCAGGGATCTTCATCTCTGGTACACGGGCGATGGATGGAAGAATTTAAGACGGACCGATTACAAGCTCAACTGGGACTTACTCTCATCAATGTTTACACGCCAGGGGGGAAAGACTGCTTATGCGGGTAAAGAGGGGGAAAGAAACCTCGCCCTCTTCGGTCTTTTGAACAGGTCCATAGGGTTAATCAAAAAAAGCTGTCCTGCCTTGCCGGTACCTGATATTCACATAAACTTCATAATCGACATGGTCTTGAAAAAATATCATTACCTTCAGGAAGAGAGGGATGCCCTCCACATCCTTCTCTGTATCAGGAACCGGATACCCTTCCTCATGACCACTGACCAGGACCTGATTATGAGGTTTAACGAAAGAAGGGATGTTTTGAAGGATCTTCCCGACTTATCGTCTGCAATGCCGGAGCTTGTGAGCCCGAAAACTCTTGAAGAGAGGATTCGAGCCTCTATACTGACAGCGACTCCCGGCGTATAATTTCTCCCCGCGCGCTTACCACAACCACTTCAGCAGGGATATCCTTCCCTGAGAGGGCCATGCCCTCCCTGATGATCAGGGGCAGCTGCGAGCAGCATGGGACCTCCATAATCAGAATGGTGATCCCCTTTATCTCTGCGGAGAGGAAAATATCCCTGAATTTATTGATATATTCTGCCGTGTCATCAAATTTCGGGCATCCGATGAGAACTGCCCTGTCCCTCAGAAAGTCTTTATGGAAGTCCGGATATGCCACAGGCGTACAATCGGCTGCTACAAGAAGATGAGCCCCTTTGAGAAAGGGAGCTCCAGGAGGTACAAGCCTGATCTGCACAGGCCAGTGCGTAAGAGCGGAAGGGGTGGCCTTGTCGTCGGCAGGCCAATCCTTTGTGCTGCTCCCGGGGGTCAGGATCTGCATATGTGTTGAAGGGCAGCCGCAGGCAAGGAATTGTTCGGGTGTTGTGATCGTCGCTTTTTGGTTTTTCAGATGGACTTCAACCGCCTCGGCATCAAAATCGTCTGCTTCCCGCTCCACAATAGTAAGAGCCCCTTCAGGACATTCGCCAATACACGCCCCTAATCCGTCACAATAGATTTCCTTTACAATGCGCGCCTTGCCATCAGCAATCTCTATCGCCCCTTCGGCGCATGCTGATGCGCATTGGTTGCAGCCGTTGCACCGTGACTCATCGATTTCAATTATCTTTCTTTTTATCTTCATTGCAGCCTCCTTCGATGTCTTTATTTTGCAGCCCTTTTGTCGCGGGTCTTTTTTATACCAGATTATACGGCAGAAAAATGGTCAGCACCATGACCTAAGTCAAAAAGGTAAAATACTGTGAATTGTCCATCTGTTGACAAGCTGGAGGGATTAAAGCATGTTTTAACGAAAGGGTATTCTATCTTTGGAAAAATATGCCTTTTTGCTGGAAATAGTTATAGTTGCAAAAACAATTTATATATTTTATTATTAATTTAATGGCAGAAATTCGCAGAGATCCTATATCCGGGAAATGGCTCGTTACTGGTTATTCAGGCACAAAAAGCAGTTCTGTCGCAAAAAACAGTTCTGTCGGCGAATGCCCGTTCTGTCCCGGCAATGAGCACCTTACCCCAAAGATAATCAGGGAGATAAAAGATAAAGACGGTGCATGGCTCATGCGCTGTTTTCCTGCATCCAACCCGGTTTTTATCGATCAATTGGATGAAGGCAAAAGGGCAGAAGGTCTTTATGATAAGATGAACAATGTGGGCGCCCACGAGATCATCGTAGAAAACAATTCCCACACAAAGTCCATGTCGAGCTTCACGGAGGACGAACTGTTTCTCCTCCTCGAAACCTATATGGAACGCATTCTCGATTTAAAGAGAAACAAAAGATTTAAATACATCCAGATGTTTAAGAATCATGGTGAGCCTTCAGGGTCATATATTTTTCATCCCCATTCACACATACTTGCTACCCCCGTCCTTCCCCAGAGAATAGAGGTGGAGCTTGAAAACTCAAAAAGACATTATTTACAGAAAGAACGGTGTCTGTTCTGTGATATCATTGCCCAGGAGATACGGCAGAACAAGAGAGTAGTGAGTATGAATACGAATTTCATCGCCCTCTGTCCTTTTGCCTCAAGATTTCCTTATGAGGTCGCAATTTTCCCGAGGTTTCACAAAGAGAGTTTTGAGGAGCTTGGAGATGCAGGAGTCAAGCGTGATCTGACCTCACTCATGCTTGATATTATGAAGAGGCTTGAAAAATTGACAAATGCATACTCTCTTGTGATTCACACATCCCCGAATTATGCCAGGGATGCACTGAGAGGCGATGATGTACCGATAAGCGACTATTTTCACTGGCATATTGAAATACTCCCGAGAGATTCGAGGTCTTCCCGATACAAACAGGAGGATCAGTTCTATGTTGTGTCCATTACTCCTGAGGAAGCGGCTGCTTCATTAAAAGCACAGAAGGTTTAAGGTAAGATATGCATAGGATGATTGTATGGTTTGTCTCCGGCATGCTCTTTTCCCTTTCATTGGTCCTGATAGTCTTCGGCGTCCTCTTTATAAGGGATGTCTACCTGTACAGGGCCGAAACATCATTCGGATCACTTATTCTCGGTGTAATCCTCCTCATCGTAGGGGGCGGCCTCCTCTGCTCTACCGTAGCGGAGACAATCAGAAAGCTGACCATGCGAAAATAATCCTTCTTCTCCTGTCCTGACAAGCCGAAATACCTGAAAGGAAAGGGATATTTTCACGCCTTTTTTCTTGTCAAAAAGCCAGTAAAAAAATATTTATTTTATTGTATGATTTCCTCTTGACAACTTTAAACACTATATATAGTATTGATATCTATCAATCAAACTAAATACAGGGGGCAGTGATGGAAACAACCGACCTAAATCTATTTGTGCGCACCTCCGAAGAGTCCATATCTGACTGGGATAGGTCCAAGATAGTTGATGCCCTCATCAGGGAAACACTGATTGACCATGACACGGCAAATGAGATAAGCAAAGAAGTGGAGAGGATGATCGCAAAGTCAGGCATCAAGGTGGTGACCGCCCCTCTTATAAGAGAAATTGTGAACGCAAGGCTCATAGAAAAAGGCCTTGAGTCTACGAGAAAGATGCACACACGGCTCGGTATGCCTGTCTATGATGTGGATAATCTCATCCTCCATCCCAATAAAGAGAACGCAAATGTACCCCACGGCCCTGAGGCAACAAATCTTACCCTTGCTGAAAGGATAAAAAAGGAGTATGCCCTTCTTACCGTCTTTTCTCCTGATGTAGCAGACGCCCATATGAATGGCGATATCCATCTTCACGACCTCGGCTTCATTGACAGGCCCTATTGCAGCGGCCAGTCCCTGGAATATATCAAGAAATTCGGTCTTGATCTGCCCCATTCGCTCTCTATGGCAAAACCGGCAAAAAAGCCTGAAGTACTCCTCGCCCATCTTATCAAATTCTCCGCAGCCCTCCAGAGCAATTTTGCCGGGGCAATAGGATGGGACGCAGTCAATATATTCTTTGCCCCCTACATTGAAGGCATGAGCGATGAGGAAGTAAAGCAGCTTGCCCAGATGCTCATCTTCGAATTCTCCCAGCAGGCTGTGGCACGGGGCGGCCAGGCCATATTCTCCGACATCAATATCTACTGGGAGGTGCCGAAGCATTTCGTGACCGTCCCTGCAATCGGTCCCGGCGGGAAATTCACGGGCAAAACCTATGGAGAGTACGAGAAAGAGGGCCAGAGGTTTGCCTGGAAGCTCTTCGATGTTTTTAAGGAAGGGGACGGCGCAGGGAGGCCCTTCTTCTTCCCGAAGCCGATTGTTCATATTACGGAAAAGTTTTTCCATACACCGGGCCACATGGATTTCCTCTATCATATTTCCGATGTTGCATCCGATAAGGGGAACACCTATTTTGTCTTCGACAGGGGGGAGACCGCCAAGATATCGGAGTGCTGCCGCCTGAGTTTCAAGCTTGAAGAGTCCGACCTCCTTGATGCGCGGGAGCCGTGGAGGATGAGGTACTGTGCCCTTCAGAACGTCTCCCTGAACCTTCCGAGGCTCGGTTATCTGGCCAAGAAGGATGATACAAAGCTTTTCAATCTCCTCACCGAACGGTTTGTCCTCGCAGTCAAGGCCCATAAAGAGAAGCGGTCTTTTCTTGAGAAGCTCCTTGCCCTGGGTGAAAACGGTCCCCTCTCCCTCCTCACCATGAACAGGGACGGGATGCCCTATCTGCGCTTCAACCTTGCCTCTCACCTCATCGGTATGGTTGGCCTTAATGAGCTTGTGCAGATCCATACAGGCGAGCAGCTCCATGAATCGAAGAAGGCAATGAAATTCGGACTCAAGGTCATGGCCCACCTGAATCTTCTTTCAGAAAAGATGAAGAGACAGGAAGGCATGAAGATTGTCCTTGAACAGACCCCGGCAGAGAGCACAAGCTACCGTTTCGCCCGCCTTGACCTCAGGTATTTTTCTCCTGCATCAGGGAGGATCGTGAAAGGAGATATCGCCACAGGGGAGGTATACTACACAAACTCTACCCACATGAATGTGAAGATCCCTATGAATCCTATTGAAAGGGTGACGAGTGAGGGCATATTCCATCCCTTGATAGAGGCCGGTTCCATTTCCCATGTGTGGCTCGGCGAATCGCAGCCGTCAAAAGAGGCCCTTGCCGATTTTGTAATAAAGACATTCAAATATACGACAAATGACCAGATTGCCTTTTCTCCTGAGTTTACCACATGCAACAAATGTCACAGGACAGGGCGGGGCATTACGGACACATGCTCCTTCTGCGGTTCCAGTGATGTTGACGGCATCACAAGGATTACAGGGTATTTCACAAAGGTATCAAGCTGGAACAAAGGGAAGCTCGGGGAGTTGAAAGACAGACACAGAAATACGGAGTTCTTCTCTCACGACGGGGATAAGGCAGTAAACGAATAGAAGGGCAGTACATATTTTATGTACATAAAAAGGGAGGGGTTGCGTTATGGGTATTGTTAAAATTTTCTACAAGGATGACTGTCCGATGTGTCCCGTTGCGAAGCAGCTTGGGAAGAACCTCAAGGAACAGAATGTAGGCGTTTTTTCCTACAATACAGGAACAGCAGAAGGGCTCGCAGAGGCCACATTCTACCGTGTCATGGCCCTTCCTACCATATTGGTGGAAGATGAAAAGGAGAACGGCCTCGGAGAATGGAGGGGCAGCGTACCAAAAATGGAAGAGGTTTTAAACGCAGTTCATGGAAGATAAACTCTCCATCAAAGGCTTTATAGAAACGAGCTTTATTGACTGGAAGGGACAGCTTGCCTCTGTGATCTTTACAGGGGGGTGCAATTTCAGGTGTCCCTATTGCCACAACAGCGGGCTTGTTGTGAACCAGAAGGGGTTTGAAGACATCCCCTTTGATTATTTGTTCCTCACCTTGAGGAAGTATAAAAACTGGGTCAACAAGGTGGTGGTTACCGGGGGAGAGCCTACGATCCACATGAGCCTCTTCCGTTTTTTCGGCGAATTGAAAAACATGGGCATGGAGATAAAGCTCGACAGCAACGGATCATCCCCGGAAACCCTGAAGGGTCTTGTGAATGAGGGGCTTGTCGATTACATTGCCATGGACCTCAAGGGTCCTGTAGACAGGTACAAAAGGTGGTGCGGTGTTAAGGTAGATACTGCAAAGATCGAAGAGAGCATTGATTTTGTCCTTGAAGGAAACGTGGATTACGAGTTCAGGATGACCGTAGTGCCCTTCTTCCACAGGGAGGATGATGTATATGAGGCAGCAGAAAGGGTAAAATACGCAAAAAGGTTCTATGTGCAAGGCTTTAAGCCCACAAATACCCTGAACGCCGCCTTTTCCCGCATACGGCCATTCCCCGAGGCAAAGCTGACCAGGATCAGGGAAAAAGTAGGCTGCATCCTCGCCGCAGCACACCGGGAAAGCAAAGTTGAGGGTTTGGAAGGGTAGAAGTAATTTTAGTGACGCATATCAAGGGCCTAAGGGGGGGGGCAATTGTTTACATATGGGTCAATATATAGAAGCAGGGAGTTTACCACGATAGTAAATTTTGTCCTCATGAAGGGGGATTAAATGATTGAAAAATTGATATCAGAAGAATTATATAACCCATATTTATTAGTAGGATGAGCATCTGTGTCGGGATATTCCACGCAAACACTCTCATTACGCTCCAGCGGCTTCAATCGCTCGCGTTCGGCTTCGGAACTTTTGCTGACGCAAAAGACCAAGCTTCCTTGCCTCACGACGGTTTGCTTAGGAAGACCCGACACCATGCTCCAATGATTTATCTGGGTTTAAAGCACGATTTAGCCAAGATTGTAAGAAAATATTCTGTATAAATTTACAGAAGTTTCTACAAATATTAGTTAGCTCAAAATGGAGAATTATGAATGGCACCTAAAGTTTTCATATCCTACAGTTGGAGTTCTCCTGGTCATCAGGCTCTCGTGAAGCAATGGGCAGATCAGTTGCTATCAGATGGAGGGAAACCATGAGGGGAAACCATGAGGGGAAACCATGAGGGAAACCATGAGGGAAACCATGAGGGACGACCGTAAATAAGTAAATAACTATTGACAATTTCCCCTCTCCTTGGGTAGCATTAAGGGAAACCATGAGCCATGAGGGACGACCGTAAATAAGTAAATAACTATTGACAATTTCCCCTCTCCTTGGGTAGCATTAATTATGCCACGTCATGCCCGCCTCGATGCCAAAGGAGTACTCCATTATATTATTGGGGAATCAATGGGTGACCCTAAGGCATTTCTTGTGCCGGGGGCGTACACAAGTCAATCCAGCGGATGTCTTGCAACCGCCGCTGATTTTTTCGTTAGGGCGGACAAATAAGATGACACCGAACATATTGAGCCTTGAATTTCATGCAAAATTCTTCCCCCGGTTGCTTTGGTCCCGATTGCGGTTGAAGAAAAAAAGGACAGAAGGAACTTCCTTTACAAGCACTATGGAATTAACGCTTGCGGTATTCATATGTTTGATATTGATTGTAGTCGGATTGCCGATTGCTTTGAGCCGGGGCTCAATTGCCGGATTGATCTCCGGGGTTCTGGGACTTGCGGGAATTCTGTTTCTTGTCATTTCCAGCGCACTCTCACAGCGTGGCACACGACCCACGTATGATAGCTTTCTGATCGGGATATTTTTCTTTTTTGTGTTTCTTGGTCTTACTGCGGGGTTGTTCATCGGTTCTGTGAATCATCTATCCCGCGGAGCCGGAATATGCGCCAGCATTCTGGGAGTTCTGGCGGGATATATTACAGGTATTTTTGGGGGGCTTTGGGCGCAGTATCTTGGCTGGATCGCCGGATTATTGAACGGGTTTGCAGGTCTTATGATCATCGGTATGGTTGTCGTAGATATACTGCTTTTATTCTCAGTTGTCTAAAGGAGTCCGTTATATAACTTTAACTTAGCGGTAGAAGAAAAGACATAATTCCGTATATCTTAGGTAATCATGAGGAGTTTCTATGCAGGATAAAGAAATGGAGTACATTGAAAAATCGGTCCTGGTTGTCCCTAATAGTATTTTTTATCTGCCTGCCATCCATGCATATGCAGGAAAGCTTGCATCCGACATCGGTTTTAAAAAGGATGTCGTTGAAAAGATTCTGCTTGCCTTAGAAGAGGCTGTTACAAACGTGGTCAAACATGCCTTTGAGCCGGATGAAAAGGCATCTTATCAAATAATCTTTGAGCCTATGCCTTCAGGGATCAGGATTATTATTAAAGATAAAGGAAACCATGAGGGACGACCGTAAATAAGTGATCCCTGAGAAGTAACTCTCAAGCATCAACCCTCAAATAACTATTGTATTGAAGTAGATACAATGTTAG
>PNOM01000060.1 GCA_013824835.1 Syntrophus sp. (in: bacteria)
TTTCTCAAAATAAAGTATCAATTATACCCCTGGCGCAATCTTTCCTGAGTGTAGCATTGCGGGAGTCTCTGGGGATACCCGTATTACGGTGGGATGAACGGTGCGCTATTATGCGCATGGCGAGGATGTCTGAGCGGATAAGCCCGACGACGAGAGGGCTAAGCGAGTTCCGCAGCCAAGTGAAAGGAACCGTTATAACGGGTCAGAGACAGAGCACCCGGCGAAACGAAGGAAACGGTGGAGTCAGGGAGGTAGTAGATAGGCTCAAACAGGAATTAATTTTGAGAAAGGGTATAGTCAGGAGGAAGGTTCAAAGGGGCTGTGCTCTCGTTTTATTACACCCTGTGACATCCAGAAAGTATATGGTAAAACCGTCTTTAGAAGGATAGATGCGCATCTCTACCCATGTTGACCCAAGAGACGACGGAAGATCAACGACAACAGAGTCGCCCTTCTCCACGGCCTCAAGACATTTATTATATATGGTTGTCCCCGGTTCTCCGGGAATAAGGTCCTGGATGTGTGCGCCAACCAGTGACTGACGATCTTGGTTAAAAAAGGCCGCCGCCTTTTTGTTTACATAACTGAAGCTCCAGTCTCTGTCTAAAGTGAAGAACCCGTCGGTAATACTCTCCATGGTATTGGTGAGCTTCATCTTGGACTCCTGCAGTTCCTCTTTTCTCCTTCTTTCTTTGGTAACATCGGTTACCACATGAACAAAGCCGATAGCCTTTCCCCCGATGTTCGTGAGAGGGTTTACCGTCACATCGAACCACCGGTCTTCTGAAGGGAAACGAACAGTCTCTCTGTGTTTTGATTTGTACATCTTGAGGAAGGGACAGGCCTCTATGGGAATCATGGTACCATGGAACAGCTCATAACATTTTTTCCCGATTATTTTACTGTAGTCCTTTTTGAGCAGTTTTGAGGCTGTTTTGTTGCAACGGATAATCGTCTGGTCCAGGTCCATGAGCCAGACCGCATCGTTAATGGCATCAAGGGTGTCACGCCACTGACCGGCCACTGTTTGAAGGGCCTCCTCGGCCCGTCTGCGTTGCGCGATCTCACCTTGAAGCTGTCTGTTGACAATCCTTATCTCAGCAGTCCGCTCTTCAACTAATTCCTCAGTCTGACGATAATATTCCCCATGCTCTGCTTCTTTCTGTTTTCGCTCCCCCTCGATCTGTTCGAGGTATTCAATCCTTTGATGAAGCTCGGTAATTTCAGTTAAGAGTTCTGCTGTATTTTTGACTTTATCCTCCATCTCTTCCCCCGGATAGATTCATGCCTGCTCAGATCCATATTACCTTAGCAAAAAAGCTAAGATTGAGAAACTGGCATAAATGATTAATGTCACAAGTATTTTTCTTTGTCAACCGGAATTATGATAGAGACATCGTTTCTTATGTCGCGAAAGAAGATGGACTGACCTTCAGCCCATTATGTCAATAGCTGACACCAACATAAACCCGGGGGTCGGGTTGCCCGAAATGCCGGTTACTCCATTTCTAATTCAAGTCATTGCGAGGAGAGTAGCGACGTGGCAATCTAAGGCATTGAGATTGCTTCGCTTTGCTCGCAATGACATCTGATATATAATAGACTCTTGAATTAAAAATGGTATTACTCCTTGGCAACAGGGGTATTGAATTTCAGGAGGTAGACAAAGTTGAGGATGATGGATGCGTTCTTGATAATAGCATTATTGCCCTGAGCAAGGGCTTTGATTTTTTCAGCGCTCTTCTCAATGTTCTTTATTTCTTCTCTGATCTCGTCCATTAGTGATCACCTCTCATGTCTTTGAATCGTTTCGCCTTGAGATCGTAACGGGGCAGCGTGCCAATAGGTTCGACAACCGTTTTGCACGACAGGTTTGTCTTTATCTTGTGCTGCTCCCTCAGGCGCTTTGCCGCTGCTTCCGCTGCTTCCTTTCCAATGCTGGCGTTCAGCTCTATCCGGAGGGTGATTTCGTCCATAATGCCTTCACGGGTGACGACGATCTCGTACTCGGCAATATCAGGAAACTCCGATCTTATGATCTGCTCTACCGTCTTCGGAGAAAAGAGGACACCCCGGATCTTCCTGATGTCGTCGACCCTTCCCACGATTTCCAGCATCTTCTGTGATGTTCTCCCGCAGTCACAGGTCGAAGGCCCTTTGACGGCAATATCATTCGTGTTGAAGCGAATCACCGGGAAAGACCGTCTGCCCAGGGGGGTGACGACGATCACACCCTGCTCGCCTTCAGCGACCTCCTTAGAGAGGGTCTCGCGGTCGAGAAGTTCCACAATAAAGAAGGGCTCTATGATGTGAAGGCCATGCTGGGCCTCGCACATGCCTGCAAAACCGCAGGTTTCAGTGCTCCCGATATGGTCGAACATCTTGCAGCCGTAGGTCTCCTCGATCCTCTTGCGCGTGGCCTCCGGCAATGGTTCGCCTGCGCCCAGTATCCGCTCTATGTGTAAGCTTTTCGGGTCGATGCCCATCTCGACAGCCTCTTGCGCGATATTGAGGGTGTAAGTCGGTGTGCCTGCCATGGCGTTCGCCTTAAGTTCGATGATTTTCTTCACCCGTCCCTTCGTGTCAAGGGCGCCACCGGGTATTACTTCACACCCGAGCTTTTCCGCTGCGTAGTGAGCTTCCCAAAAGGCAACGTATATGTTGTAGCCAAAAGGCAAGAACAACCGGTGTCTCGGCCTGAAGCCCGCCATCCAGAGTATGTGGCACCATGCCTCTATCCTCCACTGCCAACTCTCATAGCTTTCCGGCACGTAAACCGGTTTTCCCGTGGTTCCGCTTGTCTGGCGAAAGGTTGAGATCTCTTCTATGGGGACCCCGAGGAGTCCACCGTAAGGGAATGGTTCCACGTTCTCCTGCCATTTTCTCAGCTCTTCCTTGTATGTGAAGGGCACCTTCTTGATGTCGTCGAAGGTTCTGAGATCCCCCACATCTATGCCCTTCAGCTTGTCCTTGTAAAGGGGTGAGTGGGACTTTGCGTAGTTAAAAAGTTCCTTGAACCAGTTGAATTCGATCCGGTTCAACTTTTCTCGCGGTAAGGTTTCTGTATAGGCATTCCAGTATTCCATAAGTTGCTCCTGACTTACCTTATTTTTAAAGGGGCTCACGTCGCCCCCTCTCCCGGCAAAAGCCGTGAGAGCCTCCCCCTCTCGCGACAGAAGTCGCTATGGGACCTATAAAACTAAAGGGGCTTTTTCTCACTGCAAATTCCATTAAGGACAAGCTCGCTCACCTGGTCATGATACTTCAATAGATCGTATTTCTCGCCTTTGAGAAGCCATCTTGTCACTACGTGCTCCAATGTCCCAAGGAGAAGGTGCTGGGCGAGATATAAGTCCACGTCGTTTCTAATGAGCCCGTCTTCCTGACCTTCCTTGAGAATCTGCAACACCTGCTTGCTGAATGCCTTGAAGCTTTTGTGGGGACTCGATTTCACGAAGTCTCGGCTCACCCGCATCTCAAGCATGAGACTCCTCACGTAGTCGGGGTTTGTTTTGAAATAGAAAAGATAGTACCAGACAAGCTTTCTTATCTTGCTTGAGGTGCCGGTGACACCCTCCAGGTTCAGGTCAATCTGCTTGCAGAAGTCCTTGGTTCTTTCGAGTCCGATGGAAAAGAAGAGATCCTGCTTGCTCTTGAAGTACTGATAGATTGTCCCTTCCGCAATGCCTGCCTTGCGTGCGATTTCCGAAATGTTTGCTTCGTGATAGCTGCTCTTGCCGAATACCTCTATGGCTGCCTGCATGATCTGCTGTTTTCTGAGTCTTTTTCTCACCACAAATCCACCTCTTTTCAGGTACTTGACCTTATATCGACCTTGTAATATGCACAGGGGCTCAACCTGGAACGCGGCCCCTGTGCCTTAAGGGATTAATACTGATAGGCCGTCGGTATCTTCTGGGCCTTCTCCTGGGCTGTCCAGTACTCGATCCTTTCCTTTATAAAGGCAACCCAGCTATCCACTTCAGCCGCCTTATAGCCTTTGGAGACAAGATCTTTCTTGTAGTCGGCAATTACAGGTTCTACTGCTTTTACCATCTTGGCCTGTTCGGCGTCTGAAACAGGAAGAACCTGGCCGCCCAGTTTAATAAAATATTCCCGGCCTTCGATGTCTATCTTGTTCCATTCAACGGCCCACCTTTCCAGAAACTCTTTTGAGAACTCGGTGATAATCTTCTGCGCGTCGGTTGGAAGGCTGTCCCATTTACGCTTATTCATGACTACGTAGAACTGGAAGACGCTGCCTACCTTCCATGTTGCTGATGCGTACTTCTGTACCTCGCCGAACTTGAAACCCTTCAATGTCTCAAGGGGGGTGTAGGTGCCGTCAACAACACCCCTTCTTAAGGCTTCATAGAGGTCAACCGTTTCAATCGGCATAGGTGCCGCGCCAAGGGCTTTCACCGTATCCCCTATTCTTCCGGTACCCCTTATCTTCATGCCCTTCATGTCTTCCATTGTCTTTACCGGTTTTTTGACGGTTTGAACTACATTTGGCGGGCTTGTAGAGAACATAAGGGCATGAAAGGCGCCCCACTCTTTTGGTTTGAATTTGTCATAGAATTCCATAGCCACATGGCTCGCGATCCAACTGCTCGGGAACCCGAGAGGCGCCTCCATGATCTCCATGACAGGGAAGCGTCCCCTTGAGTAGGAGCAGTGGGAGAGACCTATATCGGCAACGCCGCTCGCCACCCCGGCAGCCATCTTGGGAGCGGTGAGGAGGGTGCCTCCTGTGTACTGGGTGACCTCCACCTTGCCCGCAAGTTTCTTGTTCAGCTCTTCACAGTACTTGCCCATCATTACGGAGTTCATGTGGGTAGGCGGGAAGTAGTTGGCGAATTTGAGCTTGATCACATCCCCCTTGGCAACAGAGGAGAAGGAGACGAGAAGTGAAACGACAAACGCAAGGACTACTAACTTTTTTACCATGATGTTACCCCCTTTTTTGTTTTGTAGATACGGCAAATCGAATGCCCGTATCTTTAATAACCGTAGACCACGCCGGACTGTGTGTCAAGCACGGAATGAGTTCATAAAGCTGCATGCATCCTGTCTCTCTCATTACTTATAAAACATCGAAGGGAGCCAGAGGGCGAGCTGAGGGAATGCGAAAAGAAGGCCCCACATGACGCAGAGAGCTATGAGGAACGGGGTCACGCCCTTATAGATCCTGCCCATGGGTTCTTTCGTGATGTTCTTTACCACAAAGACGCATACTGCAACAGGAGGAATAACCACCCCGATCATGACCACTACGCCGATAACGATGCCGAACCAGAGGGGATTAAACCCTAATTTGAGAACCGCGGGGTAGAAGATTGGAGTAGCGAGGATCATGAAGGCAAGGTCGTCGATAAAGGAGCCGCCAAGGAGGTAGATAAAACAGATGAGGAGCAGGATCACGTAGCGGTTGAGGGGCAACCCTACGATCCAGTCTGCCGCGTTCTGGGGGATATTGGTGACCGCAATAAAGTGACCCAGGATCGTTGAGCCCGCGATGAGCATGAGGAGCATCCCCGCGGTCCGAAGGGCCTCGGTCATTGATTTGACATATCCGCGGAAATTGAGATCTCCCTTGACTACGACAAGGACGAGGACAGCGAAGGTGCCTATTGCGCCCGCCTCGGAAGGGGTGAAGAAGCCCTGCATGATCCCTCCGACTACCACGATAAACACGAGACCGATCCATGCCACGTCTGGGAGAGACCGTATTCTCTCCTTCCACGTTGAGCGCGCCGACATGGGTGCGAGTAACGGGTTTATCTTTGCCCACCCATAGATAATCCCGATGAAGAAAAGGGCGATCATAAGCCCGGGGATTATGCCTGCCATGAAGAGCTGTCCTATGGATTGTTCTGTGAGGATACCGAAGATGATGAGGACCACACTCGGAGGTATGATACAGCCCAGGGTTCCCACTGTTGCCACGATGCCTGTCGACAATCTCCTGTCATAGTTGTACCGGTCCATTTCCGGGATGGCAACGCTCGCGAAGGTTGCCGAAGTAGCTGCTGATGATCCGCAGATGGCCTTAAAAGCTGTGGCGCCCATGACGGTGGCCATAGCAAGTCCTCCGGGAATATGGCCTACGAACTTATTGGCAGCCCCGTAAAGTCTCGCTGCAATGCCTGCATTGAAGCCTATCTGACCCATAAGGATAAAGAGGGGAAAGACCGTATAGCCGTAGTTGGTAATCACATCATAAATGTCCCTGCCGATAAGGTTCATGGCAGAGGGGATGCCGTTTAAGTAGGCAAATCCTGCAAAACCTACGAGGGCCATGGCAAAGCCCAACTCGATGCCGGTCCCGAAAAGAAGGAGGAGGAGTGCGAGGGCGATGATACCTACCGTAATCTCATTCATATTGGCCCCTCCAGATCTTTATGATGTCGTTGACGAATACGAGAACCTCAATGAAGCAGCAGACCCCCACCCCGTAGGCAATGGGGAAGAAGGGGAGCTTTAGCGTAGGGGAGACTTCCCCTGACACATGGAACTCGTTGCCTACGCTGAAGAGGTTATAGCCGATGAGGATAAAGAGAAAAATGCAGAGAAGCCGTGTAAAGGTGTTCATAATGATCTTCCCGTTCTTGGGGAGCCTCTCTACCACAAACTCCATAAAGACATGGCCCCGGTCCATGGATACCCTGGGGATGCCGAAACCGATTACAAGGGCAAGGGCCAGGCCCACTATCTCATAGGTGCCGAGAATGGGACGACCGAAAGGCCTTAAGAGCACATCCGCCACGGTGAGAAACATCATGAACGTTAGCGCCGTGCCTGCGATAATATTGAGAACTTTACTTGATATTGCGAGAAATTTCCCGAGAATACTATCCATAATACCCCCTCGAACCATAGTGTAAACAGGGGCCAAGGATTCAAGGGGCCAAGGGGTAAAACGAATTTCGCTCGAACCCTTGGACCCTTAACCCCTCGAACCCTGCCTTTCAAAATACAAACAGATCAAGGCCGCCCATCATATTCATGACGGATCCTGTCATATATGCTGCGCTGTCTGAGCATACATAGGCTATGGCGTCGGCGATTTCCTGGGGATTTGCAGGTCTCCGGAAAACCGTCTTCTTCTCAACGGCCTGACGGACCGGCTCGGGGAGCAGATCATAGCCGTCAGTGGCACATATGCCGATGAGTACACTGTTTGCCGTGATATTGAATCGCGCACCCTCCAGGGCAACGGACTTTGCGAGCGCGATGAGGCCTGCCTTGGCAGCCCCGTAGCTTGTCTGCCCAGCGCCACCCAGGACACCGGCTACTGACGTCATATTTACGATGCGGCCCCACTTCTTTGCGCACATATCTGCCCAAGCCTCCTTGATGCAATAGAACGCGGAATTAAGACAGAGCTTTACCTCATAATCCCATTCCTCTGTAGTGGTCTTGGCAATGCTTATGTTGTGGCCCATGAGGGCTGCATTGTTCACCACGATATCGACAGGTCCAAGTTCGGCCTTTATGGCCGCAAATGCTTTTGCCACATCGGCAGCAACACTTGCGTCCATCTGTACGGCCATGGATTTCCGGCCCATGGCCTTGATCTCTTCTGCCAGGGCCTCTGCGCCTTCCATGTGATGAAAGCCTGTTACCACTACATCCGCCCCTTGTCTCGCGAGCGTAAGGGCCGTGTACCTACCGACGCCTTTTGGCATGGAAGCGCCTGTTACCAATGCAAGTTTTCCTTCTAATGACATAATTTCCTCCTAAATGATTTTGCTTTTAATAGGTCCAATAAGCCTTATTTGACCTATAGGACCTATTAAAAGCTTGTGATTTTCTCCTTTATGTTTTCCCTCAGTGCCTTCTTATCCACCTTGCCTACCTTGGTCACCGGGAGATCGGTCAGAAGCTCCACCCTCTCGGGGAGCTGTTGTACCGATGCTCCTCCTTTCTTGAGGAAGGCAACGCACTCTTCGAAGGTGAAGGTCATCCCGGGCTTGAGGACCACATAGGCGCATATACGTTCACCGAGTATGGGATCAGGCATGCCTACTACGGCGGTCTCATGGACAGCAGGGTGTTCGCTCATCCGGTTTTCTATGTCGAGGGCGCTTATCTTCTCCCCTCCGCGGTTGATGATGTCCTTGATCCTGCCGGTGATGGTGATGTTGCCGGAGTGGTCTTTCCTCGCCTTATCTCCTGTTTTAAAGAACCCGTCAGGGGTAAATATATCTTTATTCTCCTCAGCGGACTTGAAGTACCCGGTAAAGATGCCGGGACCTTTGGAAACGAGCTCTCCCTCAATGAGGGGAGGGACTTCATTGCCCGCATCATCTATGATCTTGATCGTATCATAGGGGCAGGCAGGCCTGCCTACGCTGTTTAAGATAACCTCCATACTGTCCCCCGGCCTGGTGGAGATATTAGTGCCCTCTGAAGAGCCGAAGGCATTGATGACAAGGCATTTGAGTCTGTCATAGGCGGTCTTCAGCATCTCAGGGGTGCTGGGGGCTCCTCCAAGGGATATCTTCTTGAGAGAGGTGAGATCATACGCTTCAAGATTATCCATGGCGAGGACCCTTGCGATAAGGGCTGGGACGGAAGGCAGGGCTGTCACCTTTTCTTTTTCTATGGCGCTGCAGATATCCTCAGGGGCGGTAGCATCAAGGAGTACAAGCTTTGCATAATTGAGAAGGGCTGCTCCGATGCCCCAGTGCATGGCCATGCTGTGTCCCACGGGGGTTACGACCATGAGGGTATCGTTACTCGTGATCTCCCATACCTTTGAGTGATATTCCACGTTGGCGATATAACTGTTATGGGTCCTTACGCTCGCCTTGGGAAGGCCTGTTGAGCCTCCTGTAGGCATAATGTGGGAGACCTCGTCGGGATCGGGCCTTCTCTCTTCCAGGGATTTCAAGTTTTCCGGCGTGAGCGCTGCTTTGGCGATAAGTTCATCGAGAGTAGGGTAGGGACCGTTTTCTGTTCTTACCTGGATGATGTGCGTAAGCTGGGGATTTTCTCTTGCTACATCATCAATAATGGGCCGGTAGTCTATCTTGCCATATTGTTCCGGAAGTATCCAGGCCACGGGTTTTGTCAATGCGGCAAAGTGGTTGATCTCCGTCTGGGTGTGCCGTGGGATAAGAAGCACCGTGAGAGCGCCTATCTTCTGCATGGCGAAATAGGCAATAATGTATTCATGCCAGTTGGGGAACTGTAGAAGGACCCAGTCCCTGGGCTTGATGCCAAGACCCATGAGGCTGATTGCGAGACGATCCACCTTCTCTCTCAGCTCCCGGTATGTCCATTTACCTGTCCCGTCAACGAGACCGATCTTGTCGGGGTAGATGTCAGTTGCCTTGTCAAGGAGATCCGACCATGTGAGGCCGAGCCACCATCTCTTTGCGTTGTACCTCTCTCGATCTTCCTTGGCATATTCGGTGAAGCCTTCTATTGCCATGAGGCGTCTCCTTTTTTTAAAGTCAACTTTTTTCGGAAGCCATGATATGGCCTCCGGGTATGGTGTAAATCCTGTCAGCGCGCTGATTATCTCCTTTTCATCTGGATTTTACTCCAGCACAAATGCGCCGATGGTGAGCAGCATTCAGGCAAAGCAGACAGTGTGTTGGATATAATTGAATGCTATTCAAATATTATTGAGCGTCATTCAGTTTGTCAAGTGATTTTTTTGATCCATGTGTTTTTTGATCCATCTGGTCAACTATGCCCCCAAAGTCTCAGAAACCCGATACTGAATACAGGATTCATTCAGCATTGAGACGTCATGCTTTTCTCATTGCACATAAAAGCGCTTTGACCTCCGGATAACCCATAATAGGCTCCCGGCATGTGGTATCTGTCAGAAGGTTTGCATTGGCCTCTTTTGGCCAGCCATGAGGGACAAGGATCACCCCTTCGGCGACTCTTTCAGTAACAAGAGCCTTCATCATCACGGATCCCCTGTTCGTTTCAACGATGATATCATCCCCATCGCTGATACCATAAGTGTGAGCGGTTTCCGGTCCCAGCTCTGCTTTGGGTTCGGGGTTTTTTCCCTTGAGAGATTTTATTCTCCTGAACTGACCGTGGGTGTAGTAGCGGTTTCTATTCCCTGTAGAGAGGATTAAAGGGTATTTTTTGAGCAGCTCAGGTGAACTCACGGGGCTCCTCTGTGGTTCAAGATATGAGGGGAGAGGGTCAAATCCAATCTCCTCCAGCACATCGCTGTATATCTCAAACTTTCTGGATGGTGTCGGGAATCCTCCTTCCCTCATTCCATATATCTTTTCTTTAAAAAAGGTGCCTTCAGGCCTTTCTTTGAGGAGATGTTCAAAGGTTATTCCTGTTGGTTCCAGTTCAAAGGCAACGAGTTCTTCTTCTGATTGCCACGGAAACTGATCGCCGATGCCAAGCTTCTTCGCAAGCTCTGTAAGAAGCTTCCATTCCGACCAGCTTTCATATAAGGGTTCTATGGCCTTTTTCCTGAGCATGAGATAGGGCAACCCGTGGCATACGTTGTACGTATATGCAAGTCCCCACTTTTCCAGATGGGAACATGCCGGCAGTACATAATGGGCAAGCTGTCCGGTCTCTGTCATGAAAAGGTCGTGAACAACGAGAAGCTCCAACCTTTTAAACGCTTCCCTGAAGGCGTTCGAGTCTGACATGGAAACAACAGGGTTTCCGCCTATTACAAAAAAGGCTTTGATTATTTCCGGAATACTTTCAGGAACGCAGGTAACGACCCCGAAATGGCTTTTTTTACCGCGTATTTCATAAAAGAGCGGGTATTGGTCAGCGCCGAGCGGTTTTTCTTCCACTCCCATACCGACATTCCCCAAGGGCAATCCCGGATTGATTACCCACCCGCCGCGATTATTGATATTCCCTGTGATGATCTGGAGGACTGAGAAGGCACGGCTATTCTGGGTACCATTTGCGGTCTGATCCTGTGTGCATGTCCCCTGGTAAATGCTCGCGCCTTTTGTTGCGGCAAAAAGTCTCGCAAGTTTACGAATATCAGGAGCAGGCACCCAGGTAATTGTTTCTGCCCACTCCGGTGTATATTTCTGGATATGGGGAACAAGCCTGTCAAATCCGGTTGCATATTTGTTAATGAAATCAATGTCATAAAGCTTTTCATTGACAATGACGTGTATCATTGCAAGGGCCAGCGCACCATCTGTTCCGGGTCGTATTCTTATGTACATATCAGCGCGGTCAGCGAGGGAAATCTTCTTGGGATCAATAACGACAAGCTTTGCACCATCCTTCAGGTTCTTGTTCATGGCAAGAAGGAGGGGAAAATCGGATTCCTGAGGATTGTGCCCCCAGAGTACGTACAGGTTTGAATCAAGCTCCTCTGTCGGATATTTACCGAAGGTAATCTGCCGTGTCCTGATCCGCATCCGGTAACAGATGCTTTCCACTGAAAAGAAGTTAGGTGATCCGAAGACTGCTTCAAACCGGTGGGTTAAGCCTGCCATTTCAAGATTTTCCACGCCGATAGATCCGCTGAAAACACCGAGGACAGTCGGGCCGAATTCTTCCTTGAGTTTCAAAAGTTTCTCTGCAATCTCCGTAAGCGCCTGATCCCATGTGATCCTTTCAAAAGCGCCCTTTATCCTTTTCAAGGGGTGTTTCAGGCGATCATGGTCATAGGTGTTGTCCAGCGCTGCCCTTCCTTTCGGGCAAAGCATACCCTTATTCAATGGGTGAGATTTAAGTCCTTTAACCTCTACGGCCTTTCCGTCCTCAACAGTCACGACGGTACCGCAACTATGGTAGCATAAGGTGCAATCGGTGAGGACTTCTTGAATGTTTTTTGTCATCAGCCTTGATCTCCTTTCAATCGGAATGATTCCCCGTAGCTTGCTACGGGGTAACAACATTCCCTCGCCCCTCCGGGGGAGAGGGTAGGGTGAGGGGGATGTGGCTCTTATTCTGCTGATACCCCGTTGCTTGCAGCGGGGAGTTTCATCTTTACTTCTTTATTGTTGCCTTCAATTATACCAAGTTAAGACAGTCTGTGTTAAATATTTTGATAAAATTAGGTTTTTGGGATATATTTTAGATACAGTTCGACGTATATCGTCCTTTCGCGAGCACATCATGATACATTATGGAGAAGACACAGGGTGGTAAATGATTGAAAAGAGTTTGAGGGATACAAAGGGTCTCATAAACACGGCTAAGGGGGAGAACGCCCCCGACCTCTTTATTAAGGGCGCTGAAATCCTTGATGTATTTAGTAACAGTATGTTTAAAGGCAATATATGGGTCTATAAAAACTGGATCGCCTATGTAGGCGAGAGGGAGCCTGTCGTGGGTGCGGATACGAGGGTTATAGACGCCGAAGGGCTTACCGCAGTACCGGGCTATATTGACGCCCATGGCCATGCGGACCTCTTCTACAACCCATCAACCTTTGCCGATTACGTGGTCACGACAGGGGCGACCACGGTTTTCTCCGATGGAAGTGACATGATCTGCTCCATCGGTCTCAATGGTTTTGAAGAGGTGTTAAAGACTGCTGATTCCTTTTCTTTGAAATATATCTGGGGGCTTCCCGCAGTGTATCCGCCCTACCCGGAAGTAGAAGGGGGCGAGCTTTTCTCGATCTATGACATCTGGAGACTCTTTTCGAAGCATAAGGAATGCGTTTCCGTAAGCGAAGTTTCACCCTCCGTGAGAATCCTTAATAATGAGGACGCAATCCTTGAACGGATAATGATGGCACGCGCCATGGGAAAGAATGTAGAGGGTCACACCCTCGGCGCATCCTTTGACAAACTGAACATCCTCGTTGCCGCAGGCATCACCTCATGTCATGAGTCCATAGGGGAGGCGGACCTGAGAAACCGTATACGCCTCGGTCTTTACACCATGGTACGACACAGCTCGATACGAAGCGACTTCGAGGAATTGTGCCCTGTAATCAATGGGCTTCCGAAAGATTCAATAATGCTTGTGTCGGACGGCATTTTCGCCCACGACCTTTGCGTGAATGGTTATATGGATCACGTTATTCGTGAGGCCATACGGTTCGGGATCGATGCAAAAGACGCCATAAAGATGGCAACCCTCAACCCTGCCCGATACTTCAATCTTGACGGAGAAATAGGAAGTATTACGCCGGGGAGAATTGCAGATATTCTGCTCCTCGAAGATATTGAACATCCGACCCCCCTGTGCGTTGTCGAGCGCGGCAGGGTGGTTGTTCAAAAGGGAATTCTCGCTGCCCCGGGCGCGCCCTTCCCTCATGTGGGAAACAGATATAATCCCTATTCATTCAAGACCGCGGAGGCATCTGATTTCATCATCGAATGGAAGGGGGAAGAGCAGATACCTGTTATCGATATTGTCGACCGGACGGTGACAAAAAGACTTGATATTCCCCCATGCCGTGACGGCAGCAGGCTCCTGCCCCTGAGAGACAAGGATATTATCAAGGCCTGCTACACGAGACGGGAGAAGAAGCTCTGGGGCAAAGGGTTTGTAAGAGGTATCGGTGTAAATCTTGGGGGTATGGCTCTCACCGTGGCCCATGAAACCCACGGCCTCCTCGTTCTCGGTTATGACGACAACGATATGGTCCTTGCGGCAAATACTGCCCTTGCCATAGACGGGGGCATTGTCATGGTGGACAGAGGAGAAGTCCTCTACATATTCCCGCTTCCCGAGGGAGGCACCATGTCCCGCCTGGCAATACCGGAACTCGCGGAGAAACTGAGAAAGGCAACCGCCTTTTTGAACAGAAGGGGAAGCGCTCTCACAGAACCCTTATTGACCATTGGATTTCTTACTCTTACATCCATAGTGGGGTTCCGGTTGACTGTCTCAGGCGTCTATGATGTAAAGGCAGGAGGGATTATATTTTGAAAAAGCGGCAGCGTCTCCATTTTGTGCATCTTCTATTTTTTCTTATAGGCGCTTTTGTGCTCATGGCAGTGGGATTTTTCATCTACATTATGCGGGATATCCCCTCTGTGACCGTCCTTAAACACCTTGAAAACAAGCCTGTGAGCAGCGTTTACGGGATAAACGATGATCTTGTCTACCTCCTTGTTCCGGATAACAGGATATATGAGGATTACAATAAAATACCGAAGTATGTAAAGGATGCATTCCTCGCTGCTGAGGATGCGGATTTTTTTAAACACGGGGCAGTCGATCCCCAGGGTATTCTCAGGGCCCTCTGGAAGAATATCACACAGGGGAAAATGGCCCAGGGAGGAAGCACAATCACCCAGCAGGTGATCAAATCCCTCCTCTTAGGTCCTGAAAAGAGCATATTCAGAAAGGTGCGGGAGGCCATCCTTGCCTACAGACTGGAAAACCATCTGACGAAAAAGGAGATATTGAATCTCTACCTGAATAATATCTATATGGGTCATGGCGTTTATGGCATAGAAGCTGCTTCACAGGTCTATTTCGGGAAACATATCTGGGAGGTATCGAGGGGAGAAGCAGCGCTCCTTGCCGGCATAGTACAGGCGCCATCGCGGTACACGCCAAAGAAACACCCCGGAAATGCACGGTTCAGGCAGGAATATGTCATTAATCAGATGCACGAAAAGGGTTTTATCGATGAAAAGAGGAAAAATGAGATTCTCAAAGAAAAGATAAACATCAGGGAAACCGATGGTCTTTTCAGCGACACCTATTTCAAGGATTATATATTGAAGTACATTGAGGACAAGTACGGTAAGGGCATGCTATCCCAGAAGAAGCTCAAGGTCTATGCTACTGTGGACGGTCAACTCCAGAGACTCGGGGAGGATGCGGTAAAAAGAGGTCTCAACCTCTATGAACAGAGAAAGGGCGAGTACGTTGTCCTCTACCATCTTGAGAAAAAGAAATGGGACGACTTTACCCGCGCCCAGGAGAGGAACCTTAAGCTCTCCGGTTTTCAGACAGACAAGGCATATAATCTTCTCGTATCAGAAAGGGTAAAAGGCGGTTATGCGGTTTTTGCGGGCACTACCAAGGGCATCCTTGTGATGGATACCTTCCCCTTTAAGCCTGGTGATGTGACGCGGGGTATTTACAGTAGTCCGGGTAAGAGCAAGGCGGCACACAATCTCTTCCAGCCTGTTAGAAGTTTGAAGGTTGAGGGCGCCCTTGTAAGCATGGATGTGAATACGGGCTTTGTCCACGCTATTGTCGGGGGAAGGAGTTTTGAAAGGAGTCCTTACAACAGGGCTATTTCAGCCAAATTACAGTCCGGCAGCGCCTTTAAGCCCTTCATTTACCTCACTGCCCTCAAGAAGGGCTATGAACTTGACACCCTTATTATTGATGAGCCCAAGGGGTATTCCATAGGCGGGGGGAAAACCTGGACGCCAAGGAATTATGACGGCAAATATCAGGGAGAGATTACCATAAGGGATGCGGTGGCCTATTCGAAAAATGCCGCTACTGTTCGGCTTCTTGAAGAAGTAGGCATCGGGGCATTGAAAGAAACCCTTGTTGATCTGGGTATTAACACAGAAATTGAAAGCAATCTGTCCATTGCTCTCGGCTCATCCAACCTGGCCCTCATCGACCTCGTAAAGGGTTTTGCTGCCTTTGGAAACGGCGGGTACAGGATAAAACCCCTCTTTATCAGGCGGATTGAAGACGGGTCAGGGAACGTCCTCGAAGAAAACGGGGTTGAAAAGGTGAGAGTGATCCCCGAAGAGATCGCCCAGAAGATGAACCAGCTGTTAAAAGGGCCCGTAGAATATGGAACTGCAAAGGGCGTTGCATCGAGGCTCGGTTATCCTATTGCAGGCAAGACAGGCACGACGAGCAACTATTATGATGCCCTTTTTGTCGGCTATTCCCCCCATATTGCAACAGCCGTTTGGGTGGGATTCGATACACGGACATCCCTTGGCAAGGGGGAAAGCGGCGCGCGGGTCTGCCTCCCTATCTGGATGCACTTTATGGGTTCTGCCCTGAGGCGCTATCCTGCCGATGATTTCGGACCGGCGCCATCGGAAGTTCCCTCAACGCCACCTGTACCATAAAGGAAAACGGATAAACCTTGGTGGATGGGGGATAGGGCGGAACAATACTATAGGATCTTTTCAGGCCAAAGGAGCGGTTATGATTGCTGAATTTAACGGAAAGCATCCGAAGGTTGATCATACAGCCTTTATTGCTGAGAACGCGGTGGTTATCGGTGACGTCGATATTGGAGTGCGGGCGAATATCTGGTTCCATACCATTATCAGGGGCGATACCAACTACATCCGTATAGGCGCGAACTGCAATATCCAGGATGCCTGTGTCCTTCATGTGGTAAAGGATTTTTACCCCCTGATTCTTGAGGAGAGTGTAGTGCTCGGTCACCGTGTGGTAGTCCACGGATGTCTGATCAGAAGAGGATCGCTTATAGGGATCGGGGCTGTTGTCCTGGATGGAGCAGAGATCGGCGAAGAATCCATTATCGGCGCTGGATCAGTAGTAAGTCCGAAGAGCATTATCCCCCCGAGAACCCTTGCCATGGGGGCTCCGGCCAGGGTGGTCCGCGACCTGAATGACGATGATATCCGGAAGATCCAGGGGATTACCAATGAGTACCTCGAATTGATGGAGACTTACAGGGCGCACCCCTTTGATTTTCAGGGGAGATGACCGATGCTTGCAGGATGAGATGAGTTCATTATTTGAAACCAGTTCAATCAATGGGTTAATGCTATCGAATAGATTTGTTCGTTCCGCAACATGGGAAGGCCTGGCTGCCCCTGATGGAGCAATAACCCCGGAATTGGTTAAGAGAACGGTCGAGCTTGCCCGGGGTGGTGTAGGATTGATTATTGGCGGCCATACCCATGTGTCGCGAGAAGGACAGGTTACGCCCTGGCAACTCGGCATCTACAAAGATGAATTCATACCCGGGCTGAAAAGACTCACCGATGCAGTTCATGAAAACAACGGTAAGATTATAATGCAGTTGACTCATTCAGGTATCTTTGCAGATGAGACCTTAACGCGCCAAGCACCTCTTGTTGTATCGTCCATGGACGGTTTCGGAAAAGGCCCGCAGAGAGAGATCACTCAAGAGGATATAAAAGGATTAATTTCAGCCTTTTCCTCTGGAGCAAAAAGGGCGCAACAGGCCGGTTTTGACGGCATCCAGCTCCATTCCGCCCATGGCTATCTTCTGGGCCAATTCCTGTCCCCTCTTTTTAATAAACGGAACGATGAATATGGCGGTTCAATCCAAAATCGTGCGCGGATTCACTGTGAGATATGCAGGTCAATCAGGGCAGAAACAGGTCATGATTTCCCTCTTTTCATCAAAATGAACTGCGATGATTTTCTGGAGAATGGATTACCTCCGGAAGAATCCCTTCAGGCAGCGCTCCTGTTTGAAGAGGCTGGTTTCGACGCCATTGAGCTGAGCGGAGGAACTGTTTATCTCAGCGCGCTACCTCCCAGCCGTACAGGGATAAATCATGAAGGGAAAGAGGCCTATTTTAAGGAATATGCCCTCATGTTCAAGAAGGCAATCAACATCCCTCTAATTCTGGTTGGCGGGATACGGTCCTTCGAAGTTGCCGAAATGCTCCTTAATGACGGCATCGCGGACTATATAGCCATGAGCAGGCCCTTTATAAGAGAGCCTGACCTGATTAATCGATGGAAATCAGGAGACCGGCAGAAATCGAAATGCATATCGGACAATGCATGTTTTAAGCCAGGCTTAGAAGGAAGGGGGGTCTACTGTGTAACCCGAGAAAGAGAGGAAAAAAGGAAAAAAGGGGTATGACAGGGGTAATATTGAAACCAAGAATCAAAGGAGCATTTGGTGCTGTTGCCTTTGCGCTCTTTTGTGTTCCTTTTTTTGTTGCTCCCCTGTACGGACAGGTAATTGATAATACAAAAGAGCATGTGTACAAGGATAGGGAAAAGAGAGAAGAGATTGAGGAAACAGGTAAAAACATTGAGCGGCTGCAGAAAGAAATCAAAAAACTTCAGGCAGGTATTGTCCCTGGCAGGATAAACAGAGAAAAAGAGGCTCAATATGGCGCTGCTGCCGCGCAATTGGATCAGGAACAATGGATTGAAAAGGGGTATGCTTTGCGGAATGAAGGCCAATATGAAGATGCAATAGGGGCATTTGATAAGGCCATTGCCATTAATGTGAAACCGGTTATTGTGAAAGAGGAGGGAAATACCGGGACGGTTGCATTGCCTGTTGCCCTCTTGAGGTCGCAGCCGTTGAGCGTCTCATCGCAAACCGGGCTTGTCGTAAGGGGGACATTGCTCCTTATATTAGGTGAATCGAAGGACAGCGGCGGGGGGCTCTGGTACAGGATAAAACTCCCGGTTTCAAAAAAAGAAGCCTGGATAGCCGGAAATGCAGTGAAACGGGAGAAACAGGATATACAAATCATTGATTACGGTATGCACTCTATTGCGCGGGCATATTTGGGAAAAGGGAGCGTCTATCAGAAATTGGGTCAACCTGATAAGGCAATAGACAATTACACGCAGGGAATTATATTAAATCCACAATCTGCGGCAGGATACAATAACAGGGGTATGGCATATGCAAACCTTGGTGAATATGAAAAGGCAATAGAAGATCTCAGCAGGGCCCTTGAACTGAAACCGGATAATATTAAAGGGTATGTCAGCAGGGGTTTTGTGTATGGGGAATTGGAGGATTTTCCGAAGGCAAAAAAGGATCTTGATTATGCCCTCCATCTGGAACCTCAGAATGAACCGGCCTATTTGAATCGCGGGCGGCTCCATGCGAGATCAGGAAATTTTGAGGAGGCTATCAAAGACTATGACAGGGTGCTCGCAATCAACCCTGAGTCCGGCATTGCCTATACGGGCAGGGGTGTAAACTTCGCAGCCCTCAAGCAGTATGAGAAGGCTTTGAAAGACCTGAACGCTGCAATCAATCTTAACCCTGAAAACTCTGATGCCTTTTACAGCAGGGGAGCTGTATATCTTAATATGAATGAACATGAAAAGGCAGTTGAAGATTATAAGCTTGCCGCACGACTGGGCGATAAGGATGCCCAGAAATACCTCAGGGGAAAGGGTATTTCATGGAATGGAAAAAAATAACCCGATGAGTCCGGCGGGTACAAAATTGTATATTTACTCAGAGAAAAACATCCCCTACGCTCTCTGGCACTGCGCCTTTGACCGGGACTATGGGGCTTGTTCATTTAAATGGGCGAATTCGGCCTTACGGCCTACGCCCATTTCCCCTTCGGGCCATTCACTTAAGCCCAAGTCCGGTTCGCAAAGGCTCCGTGATGTTCGCTACGGGGAAGATTTTCCTCTTAATCTGATACCAAATCGCTATCATACATTACACTTAAAATTGGTTGGAAATCCTTCCCTCCCTTCTCCGGCACTCCACTTTTGACCATAGCTGATGGGTTTGTTCACTTGATTTGTGAACTCGCCCTGCATCAATACCTGCGGGACTCAGACAACACAAATCACCCTTCGGGACGTTCACGAAACCCAAAGCCTGGTCCCTTAAGAAGCCGGGTACCCATGGATCAATAATAGGCATCCATGGGTACCCGGTGATGATCACTCCGGGAAACATTTCCAACCTGACCCCGTTATTCATCGGATGATAGCGGTTTGGTATTACTAAAATTCTACATTGACCGAAGGGGAAAGGCAAATACAGGACGAATGAAGGTCTATGTCTATTTTCCGGCGTTTCTCCATAAT
>PNOM01000061.1 GCA_013824835.1 Syntrophus sp. (in: bacteria)
CTCGCCCCTCGCGGGAGAGGGTAGGGTGAGGGGGCGTAATCATGTTCCTCATTCCGCTGATACCTCGCAGCTCTGCTGCGGGGTAATTGATTTAAATTCCTGAGAAAGGGAGAAAATATGAAAACATGTACATGGAAAAAGGCAGTTACCGCGGTTTCCTTATCTTTTATTTTTGTATTGGCTCTGGGTCTTAACAGCATTAATGCGGCTGATACAGGCGCACAGCTTGCCGAACAGTTTCTGAAAAAAACCCCTCTTACCAGTTTTGATGCCGCAATGACCCTTAGTGGCGCATCAAAGGTTCAGGAGGAATTTATCAGTGTGATCAGTAAGGAATTTGGAGAGCCCGTTGGTTATAAGGCGGGACTTACAAATCCGAATGTACAGAAGGTCTTTGGTGTATCTCAGCCCGTGCGCGGTGCTCTGCTTAAGAAGATGATACTCAAAAGCGGTGCAGATATACCTGCTGATTTCGGCGCCATTTCTGTCAGCGAAGGCGATCTTATCGTGCGGGTAGGGGACGAGGCCATTAATCAGGCAAAAACTCCTGAAGAAACCTTGAAATGGCTCGATGCGGTAATCCCCTTCATTGAGCTTCCCGATATGGTTTTTGACAAGACGATGAAGCCTACTGCCCCGGCAATTGTGGCAATTAATGTGGGCGCCCGGTATGGAGTTATGGGTGAGCCTATCGCCCTTGGGGCAACGGAGGAATGGCGGGACCGTTTAAAAAACTTTACCCTCCAGCTTTTTGACGAGAAAGGAACTGTTATTGCGGAAGGGAAGGGCACCGCGCTTCTCGGCGACCCCCTTAATGTTGTTCTATGGTTAAAGGAATCTCTTGCAGGTGAAGGAAAAAGGCTGAAAAAAGGCGATCTCCTCTCCCTCGGGTCCATTACAAGACCGATGCCTGCAAAACCCGGTACTGTTCTCCGGGCTAAATATACAGGTCTTGATCCAAGGGGGCCGGTAGAGATATCGGTGAACTTCAAGTAATTCCAATTCTAAATCAATAGTCTATTTTATGTCAGATGTCATTGCGAGCAAAGCGAAGCAATCTCAAAGTCTTAGATTGCCACGTCGCTACGCTCCTCGCAATGACTAAACCAGTAAGCCCCCGGCTCTGCCGGGGGACTCACAGAGTTTGACTTGAATTAGAATTGGAATAACTACTGACTGCTGCTTAGTGATGTCTGCTTCCCGGGGGCCGATTACGCAGCTCAAGGCAAGTGATTGCTGTCCAGTTCAAATCCTTTCTCCCTGAAGAGCTTGAGGCAGAAATCAACTGCTTCAGGGTCATAAAGGATACCTTTATTCCTCGCTATTTCGTTGAGGACAATATCTATCCCGTAAGCTGATCTGTAAGGGCGAGGGGAGGCCATTGCTTCTACGACATCAGCGATTGCGAGAATACGTGCCTCAAGGAGTATCTCACTCCTTTTAAGCCCCTGAGGATACCCTGAGCCATTGAGTCTCTCGTGGTGCTGGAGGACTATTTCCGCAACAGGCTCGGGCAGTGCCGCTTCTTTAAGTATGGCATACCCTGATTGAGCATGAACCTTGACGAGACCAAATTCCATTTCGGTGAGTAAGGCGGGTTTGCTCAGTATCTCTGTGGGGACGGATATCTTGCCAATGTCGTGGATAATGCCTGCCATTTTGACCGCTTCCGTCATATCCTCCGTGAGCCCCATCTCCCGGGCTATCATTCCGGCAAGGCGGGATACCCTTTTTTGATGGCCTGATGTACCCGGGTCTTTTATTTCAACGGTGGACGACATGGCCCGGATAGTCTTTTCCAGGGTCTTCCTTAACTGTTTTAACTCTTCCTCGGCGAATTTGCGGGAGGTGATGTCTTCAAGTATGCCCTCATAATAGAGGATTGTGCCGTTGCCGTCACGGATTGCATGGGATGTAACGGAGACCCAGTGGAGGCCCAGATCTTTTCTTCGCATCATAATTTCAAAGTTTTTCACAAATCCCTTTTTCTCCATGATCTGTCTCATCTCGGCGCGACGACTCGGATCAACATAGAGTTGATGGGCAATATCGGTTACTGACTCAATCATTTCTTCAGGAGAACTGAACCCGTGAATGCGGGCAAGGGCGGGGTTTACACTCAGATACCTTCCTTCGGGGGTGACTTGAAATATGCCTTCCAAAGCATTTTCGAAGATATTCCGGTATTTTTCTTCAGATGTTTTTACTGCTTCTTCTGCCCTTTTGCGTGCAGTGATATCTTCCAGGGTACCCTCATAGAAGAGAACATTGCCCGCAATGTCCTTTACTGAGCGGACATTGAGTGAACCCCACAAGGCTGAGCCGTCTTTTCTGTAGAATTGCGCCTCAAAGCCCCCTGCGATTCCATGTTTTTCGAGGAGTTGTCTGAATATGTGTCTATTATCCGATTCAATATAAAGCTGGCGACCGATGCTGCTTACATCGGAAATCATTTCCTCGGGAGAGACATAACCGAATATTCGGGCCATTGCAGGGTTGACGGTAATCAATCGGCCGTCCGGGGTGCTTTGGAATATGCCTTCCACGGCATTTTCAAAGATGCTGCGGTATTTCGCCTCGCTCTTGAGGAGCGCCTCTTCTGCGTTTTTCCGAGTGGTGATGTCGGTAAACATGGCAAAGGAGCCCTGAAAATTATTCTCTTTATCCAGGATGGGTGTTGCAGATACATGGGTCCACAGCGTGCCGCCGTCCTTACGGCGGAGCCTCCGCTCGTATTGTTCGGCAGTTCCCTGCCGGCGCCGTGCTGCTTTCTCCTCAAAATCCGGGAGATCTTCTTCAAACAGGAAGGATCCAAGCCATTTTCCTGTTATCTCATCGTGGGTGTATCCAAGCATATCAGCTATCCGCTGGTTGACGAAGGTGGTGAGGTAGTGTTCGTCAAAAACCCAGATACCTTCATATGCGGTATCAACAATGCGCCGGTACCGTTGTTCGTTATCCCGGAGATTCTCTTCTGCCTGTTTTTGCTCAGAGATATTGGGCCCGGATTCTGTTGTATCCATTTCTCCCGAAAGTTTGTTCTTTGTCTTGTTTCGATCCTTCATGTCACTTTTCCTCATATTCTGCCTTTGTGGTTCTGCCAAAAGGGATGCCGAGTTTTCGCATCCTGCTCCTCAGGGTCCCTGACTTCATACCAAGAATAGCGGCTGCCCCATTGACCCCCTCAACCTTTCCCCCGGCCATTTCCAGTGCCCGTTTGATATGATGGATTTCGATATTGTTGAGGGTAAGATCCTTATCTTCCGGCCTGTATATGCTCTGTTCATCCTTGTGCAACTGAATTCCGACAATATCTTCGTAACCAAGAGGTTTCCCTTCATGAATGATGATTGCCCTCTCAACGGCGTTGCTTAATTCCCTGACGTTTCCCGGCCAGTCATATTCCGCCAGTTTTTCAATGGTGCCCGGGATGAGTCCGGGCATAAAATGGAGCCCTATCTCTTTGGCCTTCCTGCGCATGAAATATTCGATCATTGCCGGGATATCCATCTTCCGCTCCCTGAGAGGAGGGATTTGGATTGGAAATACACAGAGACGATAGTAAAGATCATCCCTGAAAAGGTTCTTTGCCACAAGTTTTCGAAGATCCTGATGGGTAGCAGAAATAATACGTATATCGATTTTTATTGATTGCCTTCCGCCGACGCGCTCAATCTCTTTCTCCTGGAGAACCCGGAGTAGCCGGACCTGGGCATTGAGGGGAAGTTCGCTAATTTCATCGAGAAAGATGGTCCCCCCGTGGGCTCGTTCAAACCGTCCTCTCTGTTGGGACACCGCGCCGGTGAAGGCGCCTTTTTCATGACCGAAGAGTTCGCTGTCTATGAGGGAATCGGGTATGGCTCCACAGTTCACCTTTATGAGCGGCCCGTTATTCCGGGGGGAAAAGTTGTGGATTGCGTTGGCGATCAGTTCCTTCCCTGTCCCCGTTTCTCCATAAAGTACCACCGGACTTGTTTGCGGTGCGACCTTCAGGACCTGTTCCATAACCCCTTTCAGGCCAAACTCGGCGCCAACAATCGTTTCATTGAAACCTCGTCTCAGCTCGTTCTGGAAGTATCTGCTGTCATCAGCAAGAAGTTCCTTCAGTTTCATCAACTCCAGGTATCGACGGCTATTCGCAAGGGCAACGGCGGCCGGCTCATTAATGAGGGACCAAAGCCTGGCATCATCTTCAGTATACTTTTCCTTGCCGTCAGCACGGACAATGAGAGAGCCGACAAACTTGTTCTCAATAATGAGGCGTCCAACGATAATGGATGAAGCAGCCCAGTGGTACCTCTCGGCAACAAGTCCTAATATCTCGTCTTTGTAGACATCCTCCGATGTTCTTACCCGAGGGAATTTTACGGGATCTTCCAGTTGCCTCCGGAGGCGGGGAGGCATGGGAATCTTATCAGTGCCGGCAATACCCCCTTTTTCATTGGCAGTTGCAACTATGTCGAGGGTGCCTGCGCCAGGATCATATACGGTGAGGATCAGATCATCAGCAGGCATGATGTCCCGGATATAAAGAAAGCAGTGCCAGAGTGCCTTTTCAATTTCGAGGCTTCCGCATATCCGCAAGGTAATTTCTCTAAAAAAATGGTTTTCATCTACCATCATATACAATTCTCCAGACGATATATACTGTTATATATAACAGTTTACCGTTTTTCTTAAACTTATGCAAATACTATTCTATATCCCGTAAAATAAAGGCTTTATTCTGTTAAGGTATGAGTACGCAGTGAGGGAATTGACCAAATAAACATAAGGATAACAGGTTATCTGTACTAATTCACAGTTAACAGATAAAATGTGAAATATCACAGATAAAATCTGTGAAAAAGAGCAGAGTAATTGTCCGGTATTTTCTATTACGTTGATATTAAAAAGAAATATGTAATGGCATACTCTTTGCTATATAGTTCCATATAAAGTCGAGCCTCCGGGCACGGATGATAAAGATTAAAAAGGAGGATATCATGAACAGGGAATTGACATTAAGAACTGGAGCTGACATAGACAATAGAACCATGGAAGGGATGCTGATTGAAACATATGGTTGCATGTCTCTGAACAGAGTGGTAAGCAGCCTCCATGCTCATAGAGACAGAAAGAGAGTTGAACCGGAATTTTATATTGACGTGAATACCATGGAAGGGATGCTGGTAGAAACATACGGCTGCATGTCCCTGAGCAACAGGATAATCAATCTCGAAGCCGGCAGGGACAGAAGAAGAGTAAGGTCTGATGCGATGTGGTCCCCTGCATTACTTAATAATGATACATCTGCCCTGTCAGCGTAGCTTGCTTTAAAGGATATTAGTTTTATGCGGAGAGCTTATGCTCTTTCCAGGGTGCACCAAGTGGCGTAATGTGTATGCAGTAAGTATGGCGAGGGAGACGTTCCCATGAGAATGGGGGGAAACATCGCAAGATAAGCATTGATGGGGGCTGGCTACAGCCCCTTTCCCTGTTTGTCAAGGAAGCATCAACCTTCTCTGAGCGAGCAGTATTCAAAAAATCTTCATATCCAGTTATAAAATAGTGAAAAACAAAACTCCTGTAAACACTTGCCATATAAAGTAATTTTTTTTGTGAAAAACGAACTATATTTTTTAACTGTCGAATATCATACGCAATTGGAAGCAGTCATATTTTTTAGCGAAATGGTAAATGGGAAATGGGTTGCTTATGTGAAACCTATTGATATAATTGATATATTATATTGCGGCATTGTATGGCACACAGGCATGACATTCAATAAAATCAGTTATTTAGGGACCGTTTCCCATGGTTTATACACATGTTATCAACAAATAATGTGGATAACTCAGGATGAGTTTATCATGTAGTATGGTTATATTTGTATAATTATAGAGTATAATTATAGAGATTATTGCCCCAAAAAAAGCTTCATAGACTTGTCTTACAGGAGGTCAGAATCCCATGAAACGAAGAGATTTTCTGAAACTTGGCATTGTGGGGGCCGCATCGGCAGCAACAGGTTTGAGCGGTCTCTGTGAAATTGCGAGAGCTGCAAAAACAGGTGCGGGCAGCCAGCCGGATCCTGTTTTTCGGACCCTTGGAAGAACGAAGTTTGCCATATCCATCGTCAGTTTCGGGGCCATGCTTACCCCTGAGCATGAGATAATGGAAGCGGCTTTTGACAGCGGTGTCAATTATGTCGATACTGCGAGGGTGTATATGAACGGAAGGAACGAAGAGATTGTGGGCAGAGCCCTGAAAGGCCGCAGGGACAAGGTCTTTGTGGCAACCAAAACCAAGCCCGGATCGATCACAAAAAAGGACACTATCCATGATGTTGAAACAAGCCTCTCCAAGCTCCGGACCGACTACATTGATGTGATCCAGTTGCATAATCTGGATAATAGCAATAAAAACCGTATCGTTAATCCGGAAACCAGGGAAGCATTGCTTGAGCTTCGCAAACAGGGAAAGGTCCGTTTCTTCGGTGTTACGACTCATACTAACCAGGCGGATATTCTGGATGCTATTGCAGGTGACCCTGATAAGTTTTATGATATGGCGCTCGTAGGATATAACTTTAAAAGCGGGCCTGAGATTAAAAGCGCGATCGCCCGAGCCGCAAAAGCAGGTATAGGCATCGTAGCTATGAAGACCCAGGCGGGAGGGTATAAAACCAATGCCTTAGGACCTTTAAGCCCCCACCAGGCTGCCCTGAAATGGGTTCTTCAGGATACCAACGTGACTGCTGCGATTCCCGGTATGAAGGATATGCAGATGCTTCAGGAAGATATGTCTGTTATGGGGATGAAAATGACTGCTGCCGATACGCGGATTCTTGAACGGTATTCCCAGGCTGTTGATGGTTATTACTGCCATTTTTGCGCCCAATGCGAGCCTACCTGTCCCCAGAGCGTTGCCATAAGCATTGTGAACCGGTGTCTCATGTATGCGGAGGGATATAGGAATATAGACCTTGCCCAGACAACCTACAGGGAGATTGCCCCTAAAACCTCGGCATCTGTCTGTACAAACTGTGATCAATGTGTGGCCCGCTGTGCCCATGGCATCGATATTTCGTCCAAAATGCGCAAGGCCCGGACGTTTTTCGCATAATGAAGGTGGAGCATGAATATCTGCTATAGGACCATGAAAGTCTTTGCCATTGTCATTCTATCCCTCTATTTCTGTGGCAGCCATGTTCTGGCAGCTACCCCCGAACCGGCAATTAAAAGTCTTTTGCCGGCAGACGGTTTTTCGGAAGGGTGGACCATGGAAGGAAAGGCAGAGGTCTTCACAGAAGAAACCCTCTATACACATATCAACGGTGAAGCAGAATTATACATGCCCTATGGTTTTCAAGACCTTGGTTTTGCCCTCTATGTTAAGGCGGCTGATGCAAAGACTGCCCTTGCGGTGGATGTCTACAGAATGAAGTCCCTGCTGGACGCCTTTGGCATCTACTCCAATTATCGTAGTCCCGATGATTCGAAGATAAAAATAGGGGCCGACGGTTTTGTTGCCGATTCTCAGTTGATGTTCTATCAGGACCGGTATTTTGTACGGCTGTCTGCCTCCGGCACAGACACATTAGCGCAGAACGTGTTTATTGCCTGTGCTGAAGCCATTGCAAAAAGGCTTCCTTCGCCACCGGTTAAACCCCTGGAGTTGGAACTCCTGAAGGTTCCCGGCATTATCCCCGGCACTGAAAAGTATGTTGCCGAAAGCCTTCTGGGGTATAAGTTTTTTAAGAAAGGGCTGGTTGCGCAGGCTTCTCTCGATGGTGCGACAATAAAGGTTTTTGTGGTTATTACCGAATCAACCGAAGGGGCACGCAATACCTTTGACCAGTATGCAGGATATCTGAAACAAGCGGGCATAATACCGAAGGTAGAGGTTCACAAAGAGCGCCGTACCCTTATTGCCCAGGACCCGCTCTATAAGGGCGTGGTCATACGCCAGTCAGGCCCCTATCTTCTGGGTGTGAGTAATATCCAGGATACTCTGAAAGGCATTTTGTTCCTTGACGGATGGCGTATTCCGTGAGATATACGATGAAAATATATTTTGCCCACCCCTGTTTCAACAAAGAGCAGGAGCTGTTTAAACGAGAGTTTCTCAATAAACTGAGCAAAAGACTTGCACAGATTATGCAAGACGGGAATATTGTCATTGTCGATCCCTTCCTTCACACCCCTAACGTAGAAGATGATATAGTGGTGAAACTGGCTATGAGTAAAACAATAATGCATGAATGCCTCCGGCTCCTTGAAGAAAGCGATGTTATGGTGGCCCTGGCTGACGGCAACGATACGGGCACGGCTTTTGAAGCAGGCTATGCCCATTCTATGAACATCCCGGTTATTCTTGTTTCAGAAAATACCTGCGACAGGGTGAATGCGATGCTCATCGGGGTTTCGGATGAACGGTTCGATAATGTCCTTGAAGAGAAACAGATAGAGATGCTTGCCCATGCTCTGGAAAGGCATTATGCATTAAAAGTCGGTTCACTCTCTGAGCTGAAGGCAAATGCCGGGGCGGGTGAGGGTGCCGGCATTTGCTCGGGATGACAGGAAATGAAAACAGCGATTAAGGCGAAAAGGGGCGTTAAATTTACGGGAAAACTTGTCGCATGGTGCGTACTCTTTTCCTCTCTCGTGTCCCTTATACCGGCCTCTGCTGACGCCTGTACGCTCTGGGCCGCGACAGGAGCACGGGTTAGAGATCAGGGCACCCTCATTGCAAAAAACCGCGACAATACACGGGATCTCGTTACAGAGCTCAGGTTTGTCAGACGGGAGAAGGGCTTTTGTTTTATAGGCCTTTTTGACCCTGAAGCAGATGGGTATGTAGTCTCAGGGATTAACGAAAAGGGATTAACCGTGGTCAACGCCTCTGCGGCAAGTGTACCTGAAGCAAAGAGGAATGTGGCAAAAGAAGATTTAACGGAGAGGATTCTCACCTCTTTTGACTCAGTGGACAGCGCTACAGAGGATACGGCGTTATTTGTAAATAGTCATCCTGCCTTTTATATGATTGCCGATGCAGCAAAAATCGCATCCGTTGAGGTAGCGCCAGGGGGCAAGGTATCGATAAATGTTTTGAATGACGGCGCCTTTGTCCACACCAATCATTATATGGATAAGACGCTGCTTTTTGCTAATGAACATAAAACGCCGGGAAGCGCAAAACGGCTCGATCGTATTTATCGCCTTATAAATGCCCGGGCTCTCCCCTTTACCCTTGATCAGTTTGTTCTGTTCAGCAAAGATAGAGGAGAAGGACTGAACGATGGTATCTGGAAGACTTGCAGCACATCAAAAAAGGTGTGTACCCTGGCGACCTGGGTTGCCTATATACCAAAGCAGGGTTTCCCTGAACTCTACATCAGGTTTGCGAGGCATAAAGAGCCGGAATCAGCACTGAAATTAACCCTTGATGCAGTATTCTGGACAGAGGGGTTAAAGGAAAAAAGTATCCCCTGAGGCTTGGATATTACGTGTCCCCTTTGAAACGGGACTTGAAGAAACCATAGAATTTCTGAAAGATAGGCTTTTTATAGAAAACGAGCTTTTCTTTTGGATACAAAGAAACATCCTCGGCAATCCCTGATTCATCTTTAATAACCTGCTCAACTTTATATATATCGATTTTATTGGTAAGTCCCCGTTCTTCTATCAGTTTCCATGCATGCTTTCTCAAGGATGCAACCCTTTTATACGTATCAGTACGAACTTCGAGATATACCCTTTCATTCTCTCCAGTCGCCACCTTTACCGGTTCATAGATGATCTCGCCTTTTGTGCCTTTTTCAACCTCTTCGAAGAGCTTTTCCATGTTTTCAGGGAGCACCCGTATGCACCCATGGCTACGGTAGCGGTATACACTTGTCGGCCAGATGGTTCCATGGATGAGTACACCTGGAATGGAGGTTACGAGCGCGTATTTCCCCAGGGGGTTTTTAGGCCCCGGAGGGACGGCCTCTTCCACTGGTTTTCCATTAAAAGCCATTTCCAACTGGATAGAATCGGGCACTGTCCACACGGGATCTTTTCGCTTGCCCATAATAACGAATTTGCCCGTAGGGGTCCTCCAGTCGCCAAAATCATTTTCCACAGGCAGACCCAATCCTACGGGATAGGCTGTCAGTTTGCCTTTTTTGAAGAAATATAGCGTTCTGTCTGCAATATTGATGATTATGCCGTCTTCTATTGTACGGGGTACAATTCTTCGCGTGGTAACTTTGAGTTCCTGTCCTGGTATGCACGGAACCTTGGGATCAAGGTTGTTTTCTTTTGCAATATTCTTCCAGTATACCCCAAGCTTTGATCCGATCAATTCAAGACGGTCGCCCTTCTGGACTGTGTATTGTGTTGTACCCCCAATGATCATATCGGCACTGAAGACATTGGAAGCGATAGAAAGGAAGAGTAAGGTAAAAAATATTATCATAAAAAGTGATATACATATTAATACATATTGAGGTGGTTTATCAATAACAGTTATTAAAAATCTGGATATTTGGCATAACATTTCAGTAGATCGGGGCTGACTCAATACAACCCCATCTTTTCTTTGGTATGTATATAATTCGGGGATAATTGTTGCTAAATGGGGAGAAACTTTGACAATAGTTGGTTTTTTATAATAGATTAAGGGCATGGCTTGGCTCAACCATGCAGTTGATTACGGGATATGAGGAATGGAAAAGAAAGGGTTTGATTATATTAAAGGGTAAGCTTGCAAAGGGAGGGACAGATAAAGTGAAAGAGGTTTGTATCGCGTTTTGTGCATCCCTCTTGTTTCATATATGCATAATTGCCCTTTTTTTCGGTCTATCCACAGGAGCCCGTACACCTGTAAAGACAATCACAGTTGATTTTGCTTTGCTCAATGATGAAGAGGGTATGGGCAGAGGTGTATCAGGGATAGAGGGAAAGGGCAATAGAAATAAGCCGACGAAACCAGAGATGGCAAGGGCAAAGATGGATGCTCCCCTATCCAGACCCCGGAGTCCTTCAGGGGTGACAAAAGAGGCTGAAACAGCACAAACGCCTTTGGTTGAGGTCGAGAAGCATAAGATTATGTCCGATCCCGCAGGGACGGTTTCCATCCATGGCAAGGCAGTCCCTGTGGGCTATAGCGGAGAAATGAGGACAGGGGCTTCCATGGGTGCTGGAGGGGGATATGGTGGCCCTGGTGCAGGCATTGGTTCAGGCGGCAGCGGAACAGGCACGGGCACAGCAGGGGGAGGCATTCAGGGCGGGAAGGATTATTATTATATTCGTGACACGGTTATGAGAAACATCAAATATCCTGAAAAGGCGCGGAGAATGGGTATGGAGGGGCAGGTGCTTCTTTCCTTTATTGTCCTTGAGAATGGCGTGATGAGCGAGATCAGGGTGGTGAGGAGCTCAGGATTCCGGGTCCTTGATGACGACGCGAAGGATACGGTGGCAAAGACCAGAATTGAAAGAAAAGTGCCTTACAGGGCAGCAGTCAATCTGCCTATAACGTATAAGTTGCAGTAGAAGCCCTGCATTGGCTGATTAGTGTGATAGGGGCAGTGCCTGATTTGAATTTAACGTGACAAGGAAAGAGGATAGATGAAAGCAATACAAGAGAACGATTTAGTCCTGATAATCCATAAAGACAAGAAGTACCTGAAGCGCGTGATGCCGGATAAATCCTTTCACGGCAAGGGCGGTGTCATAAACTTTCCTGATCTCATAGGGATGAATTTCGGGATCAGATATCTCCAGTATGACCTTTATGAGCCTACTATGGAGGATATCATCATGTACGGGCTGGCACGGGAGACTCAGATAGTCTTCCCGAAGGATAGTTTTTTTATCCCCTTTAAACTCAATCTGAAGCATGGTTCACGGGTTTTTGAAGCCGGAACAGGGAGCGGCGCCCTAACCTATATGTTTTCTCACACCGTGGGGCCGGAAGGAACAGTGGTCTCTCTGGAGAAAGAGGAACGCCATTTCAGGAATGCAAAAAAGAACATAGAACGCTTTCTGCCATGGAAGAACGTGGAAATGCACAATCAGGACATTATGTCTTTCAGCGGGGAGGCATTTGACGCAGCCTTTATTGACGTAAGAGAGCCCTGGATCTATCTTGAAAAGGTGCGGAGCTTTCTGAAGGAGAGCGGAAGTGTCGGAATGATTGTGCCTACTGCAAACCAGGTTTCAGATATTCTGAAGGAATTCCACAAAGGTTTTGGAAACGTGGAGGTCCTTGAGATCATGATGCGAAAATATAAGACCGTGGCAGAAAGGGTAAGGCCTGAAGACAGGATGGTGGCCCATACGGGATACCTGCTTTTCGGGCGGAAACTGACAGGCGGTCAGCCGAAGGCCGGTAATGATGATGTTGAATCAGGGGAGACTATGTATATTGAATCTGAGGAATAAGGGACTAAAAGCTATTATTCTTGGATGGCCCCCGGCACAGGGCGAAAACTTGATCTCCGCCGCTCTGCTGCGCGTGCGCCCTCCAATGTATCACGATACACTTCCGGTCAGCAATGCTCACAGAGCAACGAATCTGAAGCTTTCTTCCCGTGCCGGGGGCCACTCCATCCGGCAACAATGAGATATCTTTAACGCTGTGGTTGCCGGAATATACAGCACACTGAAGAACCTGTAGAATATATTTTGCGATATACCAAGAGAATAGAGAAACATATGAGGCTTTTGATAGAACTGGCAATGTTATTTATATGAAATGTTGTTGCCAGAGTGCGTTTCACAGGTTTATAATTGTCAAAAGGCGGTCTTTGTTGACAGATGTCAATGGGAGACGCCATAGTTGTTTTGTTGATTTGAGCGCGGATAACTGCCAGCTATGTTGCAGTGTTCCTGTTAACCATGGGGGCGAGAATGGAATTCAATTTGAACAATTTGTTCCAGAGAACGACTGTCTGCTTGGTGGCATATCTCGAAAGAACGTTACCACCCCTTTTTGAGGATTGGTGGAAGCAAGCCGTCCTTAATAGCCTATCGTTCCAGCAACAACGGCGTATTGAACAACGCAACCTCAGCTCCCTCGCGGCATTGGACCTTGCAGCATTGCTCCGTGTACTCGACCAGAACTGGTATCAGATATCGAGTAGGCTGGATCTGACATCGGAAGCGCGTCATTTTGTCAAAGAAATGCAAACAATCCGGAACCGGTGGGCGCATGCAACAACAGAAGGATTTCCGGTCGAGGATGTATACCGCGATCTGGATACCCTTCAGCGTTTTGCTGCAATCATCGAGGCAGATGACGCCCTGCTTCAGGAGATTCGAGCTACAAAGACAGACCTCCTTGCCATAGAAATCGGATTCCCCGGATATGGTGAAAGCATTGAGCAGAGGCCACACCAGGAAAACAAAAAGCATGACGCTGAATTTGAACTGGGTCAGATCGTTTCCGTCAAGTCAAACCCAACTATCCGGGGCGCGGTGATTTCTGTTTTGCCCGGTAAGCCGGAGAATCGCTTCAAGGTTTTCGTAGATGGCAAGGCGCAGACATACTATGCATCACAGTTGCAAAATGATGATCTTCGGGATGACGACGCCGAGTCTTTGCCCTGCGAGCAGTTTCATGCCCACCTCACCGCCCTCCAGATCAGATATCCTGGCCTGTCCACGCTCTATTCGCTCAATGCCGCTCGTGTTGATTTTATTCCTTACCAGTTCAGGCCTGTGCTGCGATTTATCAGATCGGACCGCCCGCGGTTATTGATTGCCGATGGTGTGGGTGTGGGCAAGACCATTGAGGCGGGGCTCATCCTTCGTGAGTTGCAGGCAAGGCGTGACATCCGTTCCGTTCTTGTCATATGTCCGCGTCCATTGATTACTGAGTGTAAATGGCAGAACGAGATGAAACGTTTCGAGGAGCGCTTTACTCATCTCGATGGGGGAACCTTACGGTACTGCATTAACGAGATGGACCGTGAGGGAGTCTGGCCCGAACAGCACCAGAGAGTAATTGTCCCCTATTCCTTATTCGATGAAAACCTCCTTTACGGCTCGGGGACGGACGGCAAGCGAAAGCGAAAGAAAGGACTCCTGGACCTGGACCCACCTCCACGTTTTGATCTCGTCATCGTGGACGAGGCGCACCACATCCGCAATCAGGACACTTTTAGCCATAAGGCGGTGAGGTTCTTCTGTGACCACGCCGAGGCCGTTGTCTTTACGACTGCGACACCGATCCAGCTTGGAAGTTATGACTTGTTTGTTCTTCTCAATACGCTGCGCCCTGATCTCATTATCGATCAAGAGAGCTTTGAGCACATGGCGGAGCCGAATCCGTTTATTAACCAAGCGGTATCCGTGGCGCGTTCACAAGGCCCGGAATGGCCCGCTCAAACACTTGAGACGCTCGATAAAGCTGCGGCTACTGCCTGGGGGCGGGCTATTTTGAGACGCAATCCCGAATTTATTCGGATACACTCCAGGCTGGCTGAAGGCAATGTCACAAATGAAGAGCGTGTGCAGTTTATTACGGACATTGAGGCCATGCACACTTTTGCAGGTATTATCAACAGAACCCGCCGTCGAGATATCGGGGAATTCACGATGCGAAAGCCGGAGACAGTGGTTGTAGGGTTTACCCCAGCCCAGCAGCATCTACACGATGAGCTACTGCGAGTGCAGACGGAGATATTCAGCAGGATTCACGGGGATGTCAACGTCAAGTTTATGATGACCACGATCAGACGCCAAGCAGCAAGTTGCCTCTACGGACTTGCGCCTTTTCTCGATGAGATCCTGAACCGCCATCTCGACGAATTGTCATGGGATGAAGCCGACAATTCGGAATTAGTCCCGCAAGGCGATGTTATCAGCTCTATCCGATCCCAAATTCAGGCCATCCTTGAAAGTGCACGATCTCTTGATCCCCATGATCCCAAGCTTGATACTCTTAGCAATATCATCCGGGATAAGCAAAGCTTGTCCAACAACAAGGTGATGCTTTTCAGCAGCTTTCGGCACACTCTCCAGTATCTTTACACGCATCTCAGCGCAGATGGTTTTCGTGTCGGAATGATTCACGGCGGCACGCCGGATGAGGAACGTGTTGAACTTCGGGCTCGCTTTGAGAAGCCAAAAGAGGGAGGAGACAGCCTTGACCTCCTGTTGTTCTCGGAAATTGGCTGCGAAGGCTTGGATTACCAGTTCTGCGATTGTATTGTGAATTACGATCTCCCCTGGAATCCAATGCGCGTTGAGCAACGGATCGGCCGTATCGATAGGGTTGGTCAGAAGAGCGAGAGTATCGCTATTGTTAACATGATCACGCCGGGCACCGTGGATGCGGACATTTACGAGCGCTGCCTTGTTCGCATAGGAGTTTTTAATAGTGCATTGGGGGGAAGTGAAGAAATACTTGGTGAAATAACCAGGGAGATCCGAAGCATCGCTGAGCAATTCTCTTTGAGTGACGAGGAACGAGGGCTAAAGTTCCAGCAGTTGGCGGACAACAAGATTCGCTTGATACAGGAACAAGAAATACTGGAACAGAGGCAATTGGAGCTTTTCGGCATCCGTCTCCCCGAAAATCAAATAAAGAAGGAGATCGAAGATGCTTCGAGTTTCTGGTTGTCCTCAGCATCAATACACAGGCTCGTCACGCTCTATCTGCAGCGGACATGCGGGAAAGAACAGGACTTCATCCTCGGCGAAAAGCCCCTGAAAACGCTCCGTCTTTCACAGGATGCACGGAGCAGCCTGTTGCGTGACTTCCAGCAACTACCCAGACAAAACACTACCGCCTATAGGGAGTGGGAGAACTGGCTGAAGGGGGGGAATCCTCATCTGCTCGTAACCTTCGAGTCGGGCTGCGCGATGCAGCATTCTGAGGCAGCTTTCATAATGCCGCTCCACCCCTTAGTAAAGCAGGCGGCGATGGTGTTCGATACAAGGCAACGAGTTATTACCACGCTGAAGGTGCAGGCCATTGAGGTTCCTGCGGGGCGGTATGAATTTGCCATTTACCAATGGCGGTTTCACGGCATTAAAGAGGATTTGGTTCTTCGGCCAATTGCCTCAACGGAGGCGGTCACAGCGCATCTTGGCCACCTTCTTAAGAAAGCAGTGGATGCCACGGTTGAAGATCCGGGAAACAGTGGCGCTCCTGTGTGGGGTGAATTGGACGCGCAGCACTATACACTGTGGTCTGAGGCTCGTGCAAAACATCGACAACGGACTCAAGAATTGGCAGAGTATCGCAGAGAGAGTCTGTCAACAAGCCACCGGGCACGAATGGCGCTACTTGAGGAGCAGCTTAACCAGGCAAACAACGACAAAATCCAAAAAATGCGCCAGTCTCAAATCGCGACTGCTGAGACAGATTACGCTCGGCGGATTCAGGACTTAGATATTGCCATGGAGAGGGCGGATGTCATTGCTGAACCGGTGGCGTATGGGGTATTGAGCATAGAGGACAGTGACTATGAACATGATTGAGCTGGAGCAAATGCGCCGCGAGTGGGTTGATGTGACCCGCAAGAACGGCTTTCGGGAAGGGATCACCGACCTCTTAGCGCACCAGTATTCAAAAAAGACACATTTCATTTTCGAACTTTTACAGAATGCCGAAGATGCCCGTGCAACCGAGGTTGAGTTTCGTGTCGAAAGCCAGCACCTCGTCTTCTCCCATAATGGAGACCGTCTGTTCTCAGATGAGAATGTTGAGTCCATTACTAGCATCGGTAAATCAACAAAACAGGGGGACTACACGCAAATTGGCAAACACGGAATTGGATTCAAGGCGGTGTTTGCTTATACCCACACTCCCCGCATTCATTCAGGCGACAAGCACTTTGATATCGAAGATGTCGTCATACCGTGTTTCTTGACAGGCGATGATGTGCCGACCGACCTGAAGCCAGAAGAAACACGGATTATCTTACCCTTTGACTCGGCCGCGATACCCGAAGTCAGGCGTTTTCGGGAACTTGTCTCTGCCGAAACGGCGAAGGCCGATATATCGGAAGCGTTGAAAAAGCTCAACATTCGAACGCTGCTGCTGCTACGTCACATTGAAGAAATTCGTTGGACTTTGTTTGATGGCACCAAAGGGGCCTATTTGCGTGAAAGCAAGTCTGAGCCTGACCGAATATCCCTGCGTCATGTGGATGTTACGGATGGAGACAGAACGGAAAGTTGGTTTGTATTCGAACAAGAAGCTAATATTACCGATGACGGCAAGGACAATAAGTGCATCGTGGAGGTTGCATTCTTGGTTGAAAACGGGAAAGTGGTTCCGGCTCGAAACACAGAACTCGTTGTGTATTTCCCGACCGAGAAAAAAACGGGATTGGCCTTTTTGATTCAGGGACCATTTAAAACCACTAAGGCGCGTGATAATATTAAATCCGATGACGCAAACCGGCAGATGTTAGAGACCGCTGCACATTTGGCAGCCGACAGTCTGGAAACCCTGCGCGATCTTGACCTGCTGGAGTTGTCCAGCTACCTTGCCTTGCCTCTCGTAGTGCCAGAGGACAGTTTTTTTCGCCCCGTATATGATCAAGTCCGTAAGGCGCTAAGCAAGAAGGCGCTTCTGCCAGCAAATGGCGGAGGTTTCATCAAAGCCGAAGAGGCTAAACTGGCGCGCGGCAAGGAGTTGGCGGAGTTGTTCTCGACGGAACAGCTTGGCTTTCTGTTCGGCAAGGAGAATCTGTCTTGGCTTGAAGCGTCAATTACGGAAAGCGGAGCCATGGCCGGTCTGCACACGTATCTGGTTGGGCGTAAAAAATATCAATCGAGTAAGGATTGGGAGATCGAACCGCTTTGGGATGGGCTTCTGGTCGACGCCGACACTCTTGTTCCCAAATTGACCGCTGCCTTTCTTGGCAGACAGGCATTAACTTGGTTGGTCAAGTTCATCCAATACGTAATGCAACCTAAAAGCAGTTCAGCACTCAAGCAAACACCATTCATCCGTCTTGTATCCGGCAAGCAGGTTTCTTCCCCTGTTAATAACGATGTGCCACGCCCAGCGTGGTTTGCCCCTAAAGATGACGCTGGGTTAGACTTGACAGTATTTTCTATAGTGCACCCCGACCTTGCAGATAGTGAGGATATTAGGAAGTTCCTCGAAAAAGAAGGCATCCGTGAAATAGATGCAGTGGCCATTGTGGAGAAGAGTGTTTTACCGAAATATCGAGAGAGTAATCCGTGTTTCGATGAATCAACCTACCGCGTCGATCTGCGCCGTATTTGCGAGGCCTACAGCAAGGCCAATGATGCAGAAAGAATTCAACTCATCGCCAGCCTAAGGAAGTTCGCATGGCTGGCATGCGTTCATGCCAGCAGTAGAATACCGGACAAGATTGTCTGGAAAAAACCTGGCGCATCTGATCTGTTCGAAAAAACTGCCGATCATGAAACTTGGCTTCACGGGCTTGAGGATGTTGATGCCTATTTCTTGCATTCCTCAATTATCGAAATACTGAATGAAACAGTAACCTGCTTAGCTGAAACCACTGCTACCCTTTTTGTGAATTTGTCCATGGATGAGTACACAATTAATCTGTCGGATCGCTACAAGTATAAGTGCGGATTGAAAGGGTTCAATCCGAACGCAACTATAATAGGGATCAAGTGTGCTTTAGCCCAATGGAATCAGGAACGGTCCAAGATTCTTTGGAGAGCCTTACTGTTATGTCCTTCAAGAATCATTAGCGGTGAAACACAGTTTTCCAGGAATCACCAAAAATTGAAAAAAGCCCCAAAGGAAATCGAATATAGCGAAGTGGGCGAATTATGCCGTAACCAAGCGTGGTTGTTTGATAAGCTAGGCAATTGGCACAAACCCAGCCAATTACTGTTAACTGATCTGCCGGAAGGATTTGAATCCACTTCCATGGCCGCCAAGGAAGTGGCTGAAAAACTCGGAATGAAGCAAGATGTTGTGGCCAAACTTGCTGAACAAGTCGGTGTTCGACCCGAAGATATTGAGTTGCTGAAGCAACATCCAGAAGAGTTCCAACGATGGAAGGCTGACATTGCGGCAAGGGATGCGAAGCCGGTATTCCCAACGAGGACAGTATCAAATCCGGAGCGTAGGCAGGAACGGCTCACAGAACAGCTCGCGGAAACCCCCGAGAAGGGGTACGAACCCCGCGTAAGGTCGGTTCGTACTACCGAGGCCACCCCCTATACGCGTATTTGGTTAAGGAACCAGTACACCAACGATGCTGGTCAGATGATATGTCAGATTTGTAAGAAAGAGATGCCCTTCAAGAAACGTGATGGGGAGTACTATTTCGAAGCCGTGGAGGCGCTTTCAAAGGAGTATTTCAGCAGGGAGCACGAGGCGCAGTTCCTGGCCCTGTGTCCACTTTGCGCAGCCATATATAGAGAATTCGTGAGACTTGACGAGAGCGCTGCGAAGGTCCTGTATTACATCCTGAAGAATTTAGAGGAGCCCGAAGTACCGCTAAAATTGGGTGAGATAGAAACAACCGTCCGGTTTGTGGAGAGCCATTGGCAGGATATGCGAACGATTCTGACCTATCAAGGAGATGAAGTCAATCACTGATAAATCCGCCTGTCAAGCCAAAGTAGAAATGTCCGGTTTTTACCAAAGTAGAAATGTCCGGTTTGATCTTTGCTTTTTCTTTCTGCTTCATTGTTCACTTCCTTGTCT
>PNOM01000062.1 GCA_013824835.1 Syntrophus sp. (in: bacteria)
AAAGCATGGTGCTGGTAGGAGGGATCCTGATCATCCTGGGGGCAGCCCTCGGTCTGACGAATTATTTAATCGACGCAGAACTCCCCATGAGGACATTGGATCTTCTGAAGGCCCATATTACCAGCCCCTTCTTTTTTCTTATTATGCTCAACTTCTTCCTTCTCGCAGTGGGATGTATTATGGGTATGTTTCCCGCATTGACCGTTGTAGTTCCTCTTATTACCCCGGTTGCCCAGGCCTACGGGATTCACCCTATCCATCTCGGGATCATCTTCCTTGCTAATCTGGAGATCGGGGCCTCAATACCACCCCTGGGGATCAATCTCTTCATCTCCAGCATCCGCTTTAACAAACCGATATTAAGCCTCTATTTCGCGTCCCTTCCGTTCATCGGCATCCTTCTTATCGGTCTTGCTATCATCACCTATGTGCCCTGGCTGAGTCTTGCCTTCTTGAAATAATGCGAATGGCAAAAAAGGATAGTCATGAGGGCATGAGCCGGATGGGCTTTCTCGGCACCCTGTGACCAATGCACCGGAACCGAGCGACATTCCCTCTCGTGCAAGTGCCGGTCTTTGGCTTACCCGGCGCAATATCGACCTCTTTGTTGATGCCTGTGCGGGAGACTGCGAAGAAGCTCGGGGTGAGGTGAGGACACTGCTGCCCCTGCACCTGAAGCTTCCATGCCAGGTTGTCGGCCCCTCAACCCTGCTGCATTGGTTCTTTTTTTTAAGCGGATGATATGCTATTATTACCATTCGCTATTGACCTTAAAAAACGCTTTATTGAGGAGGGTTAACAAATGCCGGACAAAAAACCTGTTCGAATCACTGACGTGACGCTACGCGACGGCCAGCAGTCTCTTTTTGCCACGCGAATGACAACTGAGGATATGCTTCCTATTGCCAATAAAATTGACAGAATAGGATTTTATTCCGTAGAAGTATGGGGCGGCGCCACCTTCGATGTGATGACCCGTTTTCTCAATGAAGATCCATGGGAACGGCTCAGGATTCTTAAGCGGTACATGCCCAACACAAAACTCCAGATGCTCCTTCGGGGGCAAAACCTTGTGGGATACCGAAATTATGCCGATGACGTCGTTGAGGCCTTTATAGAAAAGGCTGCAGAGACCGGCATCGACATCTTCAGGGTCTTTGACGCCCTCAACGACGAGCGAAATTTTATCGCAGCATTCAAGGCGATTAAAAAAACCGGAAAAGAGATTCAGGCCGCTATCTCCTATTCATTGACAGGAAAAAGGCTCGGCGGACCCATCTTCAACATTGACTATTATATCGAGAAGGCTAAAATCATTGAAGAAATGGGCGCTGATTCCCTCTGCATCAAAGATATGGCCGGTATTATCTCACCCTATGACGCATACGAACTCTTCTCAAAACTGAAAGAAAACGTGAAGATTCCCCTCCATCTCCATACACATTACACAAGCGGTATGGCCTCCATGTCACTCCTTAAAGCCATTGAAGCTGGGGCTGACGGCATCGATACCTGCTTTGCACCTTTTGCCCTCAGATCTTCCCACTGTGCGGTGGAACCCTTTGTCGCATCCTTTCAGGGCACTGACCATGAAACCGGCTTTAATCTTGATGCTATCGCCGATATCGATGCGTACCTTGAAAGTATTATCCAGAAATATATGGGTTTTGCCGATACAACCCGGTTCTCAGTCGTGGACATCGGTGTACTGATGCACCAGATACCGGGAGGCATGATTAGCAACCTGGTGAGTCAGTTAAAACAGGCAAATGCGCTCCACAGGCTGAAACGGGTCTATGAAGAAATACCGAGGACGCGAAAAGATCTTGGGTTTCCTCCCCTCGTTACACCGACGAGCCAGATTGTCGGCGTTCAGGCCGTCTTCAATGTTATTGCAGGCCGTTACAAGATGATCTCAAATGAAGTCAAAGACTACTTCTACGGGTTATACGGAAAACCACCGGTGCCGGTCAACGAAGAAATAAAACAAATGGTCCTGAAAAACTACGGGAGAGGGAATATATCTATTGACACAAGGCCGGGGGATATTCTTGAACCGGAAATGGCAAAGGCAAGAGAAGCATTAAAGGGTCTCTCTGAGGATATGGGCGATATTCTCATTTATGCCCTTTACCCTATGACCGGCCTTGAGTTCTTAAAGAAAAATCGGGCTGCACCCCATTATCATGGGCCTGTAGTTATGTAGTGATTGTAAATAATCAGGAAATCACAGGGAGAGAATAGCCTTGATGATTTTATCTGAATTCTTTAATATAGTTACAAACAAACTTATGCGAGGTGGTCCATATGTCAAATACTTCAAATGCAGATAAGGCTTTACAGAAGCTTGCAGAGGGAAATACCAGATTTGTATCATCAAAGCTGATCCATCCCAATCAGGGAGAAGACCGCCGCATCGAGGTTTCGAAAGGTCAAAGCCCTTTTGCCATTATTGTCGGCTGTTCTGACTCCCGTATCCCCCCTGAGATACTCTTTGATCAGGGTCTTGGCGATCTCTTTGTGATCCGTGTTGCAGGGAATATATTAGACGACATAGGCATGGGCAGCATCGAATACGCAGTCAGCCATCTGGGGACAGAGCTCGTGGTTGTCCTTGGTCACGGGAAGTGCGGCGCAGTGAGCGCCACAGTCCAGGGCGGCGAACCCCATGGTCATATAGGGAGCATCGTAAAAGCCATCGCCCCTGCCCTTGAGAAGGCCAAAGGGCTCGCGGGCGACCTTACCGACAATACCATCAGGGCCAATGTGGGCCTTGTGGCCGGCCAGATCAGATCATCGAAGCCGATCCTCTCAAAGATGATGGAAGAAGGGAAGGTAAGGGTCGTAGGGGCCTATTACAATATTGAGAGCGGAAAGGTAGAGTTCATTTAACCGCCTTCTTGCTATTCTCCACCTTCCCCGGAAGGTAGACAAATTTCAGGAAGAGGCCGATGGCGATCATAATAATGCTCAGTATCTGCCCCATGGACAGAAGACCGAAGATGTAGCCGACCTGTTGGTCTGGCTCCCTGAATAGTTCGCAGAATATCCTGAAGCAGCCGTAAAGGACAAGGAAGAGGGCAAGCACATCCCCTTCCCTCTTCTTCTTGTCTTTATATATCCAGAGGATGCTGAAGAGCACAAGACCCTCAAAAAATGCCTCGTAAAGCTGGGACGGATGCCTCGCTATGTTTCCGCCATGAGGGAATATCATTGCCCATGGAACATCTGATGGATTCCCGAAGAGCTCCCCGTTAATAAAATTGCCGAGCCTCCCGAACCCTAAACCAACCGGGCAGGTAGGAATAAAAAGATCGGCGGTAGCCATGAAATCCATATTTTTCTTCTTTATCACAATATATCCCGCGATAACAGCGCCGATAAGCCCTCCATGGAATGACATGCCGCCATGCCACAGGACCATGGCCTCAAGGGGATTTTCCAGATAGAAGGCAAGGTTGTAGAAGAGTACATACCCGAGTCTTGCCCCTACAATAAGCCCCAGTATCGTATAAAAGAAGAGGTCGTCAATCTGCGTCCTGTCCACCTTCATCTTCTTTTTCTTTAATTGATAAATCACGAGGAGATAAGCAGAAACAAAGCCAATGACATACATAAGGCCATACCACCTGAGGGATAGGGGGCCTATCTTCACAATTACCGGATCAATATTCGGAAATGCAATCATCTAACCTCCCGGTCTTATCAACCTATAGCCTTTAAAATATAGCAACATCCGGTTTTAATGCTTACCCTGGCCTATTCCACCCAATCAGGCCCGGCAGTATTTCCCATAACCCCTCCGCATCCTTGAAGACCATCCCTTGCAGGCCATACCCCCTTGCAGCATCCACATAGCGGGCAATGTCGTCAATATAGAATACTTCGTGGGGATTAACATCCATCCGTTCAAAAATCACGTCATAAATCCTTTTCCTGGGCTTCTTGGCGCCGACTTCAAAAGAAAGTATCCATTCATCAAGGGCATGTACAATAGGGTAATGTTCTTTAATGTGAACAAAATGAAGTTCATTTGTATTGCTGAGAAGAAACAGAGGAAAACCTTTGTTCTTCAGATAATGTATCGCCTCATTTACACGGCCGTTATCCATGAAAATCGGGTTCCAGATGTCTTTAAATTCCTCAAAGGTCAGCTCCAATTCATACCGGTCCTTTATGGTTGTAAAAAATTCAAAAGACGACATGAGACCTTCCTCGTACTGGTTCACAAGGCCATTCTCCATGTCAAACATAAAGGAAAAGGCCTCATCGGGAGAGGAGGCTACGGTTCCTGTCGCCCTTTCGAGGAGCTTTGTCGCTATCTGTCTGTGTTCGAAAGGAAGAATCACATTTCCAAGATCAAATACAAAGAGCTTTATCATAAGAGAACACCTTTATCGGTTTAAAGGGGGCATAGAGATTATAAGGGTCCTGGAGGTGCTGCCATCCGGCAACATGGAGAAATCTCCTGCCCCTATGATATTTCTTTAGAACCCCTATTTTATTGGTCATATACCTGTCCCTCACATACATCTCGTCTGTGTAGGATACTGCCTTTACCCCCTTTTCGAAATAGAGCCTCGCCAGGGCCTGCTCATACCCCAAGGGGTCTTCATTGTCCTCAGAGAGAATCCTTTCTATATTCGCCACGCTCAAAAGGTTTTCGATCCCTCTCAGCCTGAGATAGGAAAAAAGGTCCATATCAATCAGATAGAGGGGCACGTCATGAGCCGCGTTATATTGTGACGCCCCCTCAAACTCGTAGGGCATCTCAATATATGAGAGCAGCATGGACAACGCATTGTCATAACACGGCAGGTTATCCTTTTTCAACCTATTATAGACCTCCTCTATCCGCTGCCTGTAGAAAAACCCTTGTTCTCCCCTGAAAGTCATGCCATATTTCGAAAACTCCAGGGTAATTACCTGGGGGCGAATGGCTTCCATCCATTGATTGAGCAGTTCCGGGCCATTTTCATCCCAATGGATTACACCGAGGATAACGAGCAGCCCTTCGGCGGGCAAAGAGGTTTCTCCATCATCTCTGGAAGATTCCATATCATACAATAATGACTGTTTTACTATAAATGTCAAGACAACGCAGATTCAATTTCAGGTGTTCTATGCCCGGTCTTCAGGAATAATAATCCTGTACATGGGTAATGAATTGTGAATAAGAAAAACTTCATGGTTGTGGGGAAAGAAAGGACAGCAGGGGGAGAAAGGGCGCCGGATCGGGCCATTTCCACCCCTGCTGCTAAAGTATCCTAATTATTGTTTATCCCTCTCCATGAAATTTGAATGAGATATTTACCCGCGCCCGATAGCTTGTAACTAACCCTTCGTCAACGGTCATGTCCAGCTTGACAATCTCGGCTACTCTCAGGTCTTTTAAGGTTTTTGCCGAAGTCTCTACCGCGTTTCTTGCTGCATCCTCCCATGACGCTGTGCTGGTACCAACAACTTCAATGATTTTGTAAATACTGGTCCCCATAGGCTACCTCCTCATCAATTTTTTAACATCCTGTTCATAATGGCCGTTCTCTTTCAGTTACGGTGTTTTCACCCCCTTTTGTAGATGTCGTATTATTAATGATACTCCCTCATTACGGAAAGTCAAGAGAGACCGTTAATTAAAATCCGTCATTGTTGACAAAGGCAAGCGTCTTTGATACGATAAACTTATCGTTCCTGATGTTTAGGCAAAAACGAATAATATTTTACCTGAAATGCAGAATTGTTCCGCAATAGGGTAATGAATTAGGTATTTCTGCCGATAATAGTAAAGACTACATTATGAGCGATGGCCTTTCCCAATCTGATCTTGATGCATTATTCGGCGGATTGTCGTCATTTGGAGACCCTCCCGGAGAACCCGAAGGTGAATTGAAGCTGGAGGCTGCATGGGAAACCCGGCTCGCCGGCGAGGCCAATGCCAATAAAGGGGATATCATGTCCCAGGACGAGATAGACAAGATGCTCGCCATGTTCGGCAAATAGAAAATCAAAAAATCAACAAAAGGTGATTTAATGAATAGTCGTTTAATCTCCCGGGAAGATAAAAGGGACGATCGCGGCATGGAGGAGAAATATTTTCACAGCATGGGTGCGTTCCTCTGTGATGAGGGGAGACTTGACGAGGCCATAGACTTCTTCTGCCGGGCTCTTGCACTTAAGGAAGAACCTTATACCCATTATCATCTCAGTCTTGCCTATACCGGGAAAATGGAATTTGAAGAAGCCCTTCGGGAAATTAGCAGGGCCATAGAAATGAACCCTTCTGTGCCCGAATATTACCTTCAAAGGAGCCATATTCGATATTTGGGGGGAGATAAAGACAAGGCTTCAACAGATTACGAGAAGGCCTGTGAAATTGACGGGAACTGCAGACGTATTGAAGAGATAAAAAGGGGCGCGGAGCTAATTGAGGCACAATTGAAGGACAGGTCAATACTCGAAGCCTCCTGCCCTGTGGTCTCCTGCCCTGCATACTGCTGCCACTTTTCAGGGGATCTTGTACGCCATGGGGTACATATCGGCCCGTGGAAACTCCGGGCCATCCGGGCCTTTCTTAAAGAAAATGGTCTTCCTGAAGAAGATTTTATTGACAGGCTGCCCTATAGCGGCGAGGAGCATATACAGAGGCTGGTGCCCCCTAATTATATACTGAGAGAACAGGGGCAACAGTTCATTTATTACCCAAAAAGGGGGGATGAAACAATGAATGAGGCCCTCTTGAAGGACCTGCCGAAAGGGACGGATTACAGGACTCTTGTATGGATTGCCGACAATGCGCGTCCTTGCGCCTTTCTCAATGAAAAGAGGTGTATGATCTACAATGCGGGGGACGAAAACGGTCTTGAGGCATGCAAGCAGTTTCTCTGTCTTACCGGTTTTGTCTTTGCAACAATCAACCACCTTAAAATAATTGACGAGAGGACACTCAATGGGAAGACTATGGGTGAACTGAACAGCATCGCCCTTGAAGCGCTCCTTATCCTTTCAAGGGGGGTGTATGATAATGAAGAACTCATCTCTTTCTTACAGCATAGAGGATTTAAGGCGAGGATGGCATGAGTGATCATGGAATATCCCCTCGTTTTGCTGAGATAAAAAAGTTGCTATTCTTGGATGGCCCCTGGCAAGGGGCGAAAACTTGATCTGCATCGTTCTGCTTGCCTCGGTCCTTCAACGTATCACGATACGTCTACGGCCTACGAGGCTTCACAGCCCAATACACCTGAAATTTCCGTCCCGTGCCAAGAGCCACTCCATCCGGCATCAATTGGGTATCTTTAATATTGAGGATGCCGGAATATATGCAAACTGAAAAACCTGTAGAATATATTTAGTGTCTTATTTTACCAATGATCATGCCGCGCGGTATGATCATTGGTTTGGATGGACGATGGCCTGGAGTGGATGCTTCAGATGTGGATGTACTGCGAGCATCGCCCGACCGCAGGCGTATATGCATACGTCGAAGGGCGCGATCGCAGTAGGACGCCGCAGATGAGTATCTGCGAACAAGCCATTGGCCGACCAGAAAAACAAAAAAAATTATGAGGTTCTTATCGGAACTGGGAAATAACTGAGGGGATACATCAGGACATAGATTTAGGTTGCATTGCGCTACAAAATAATGAAAAATAAGTACCATGGGTGGTGCGATAGAGAGGGGTACAGGACCCCGCAGTAGACATAGCGCAAAAGGGCACATTTCAGAGAACAGGAGGAGACCGCATTGAAAAAACCAGCCCTTGTTAAAACTATCGCTATACTGATCTTTATCTTTGCAATCGTTATTATCACCGAAGGAGCAGGTCAGGTTTTCTACCGGATCAAAAACCACTACTGGCTGTTTATACAGGAAGATACACCATATATCGAGCTTTTCAGAAAACACCCCTTTCTGGTGTCAGAGGCAAAACCGAATGCCCAGTACAGGTCAAAAGGTGGCATCCTGTTCCGACACAATGGAATAGGGACAAGGGGGAATGATACAGGCCTCTTGAAGAAACCAGGCATTAAAAGAGTCCTTACCCTTGGCGGATCAAGCACCTATTGTGTGGGTGTCTCCGATAATCAGACATGGCCTTATCTTCTTGAAGAGAAGATGGGAAAGGGATATGAAGTAATTAATCTGGGTGTGCCCGGCTATACAACGGTAGAGCATGTCATCCAGACTGCCCTGAACATTTCGGACCTCTCGCCGGATATATGCATTTTCTATACAGGCTGGAATGATGCGAGAAACCAGCATGTGGCGCGCTTAAGATCTGATTACGCGGATTTTCACGGCAAATCCCAGTACAATCACCTTATGCTGAATACCTATAAAACGGCAAACAGATCAGTTATAGTCTGGACAGTAGGCAATCTACTGAAAAAGGTGTTCATAAGGGACCCTGAGGGTCTCTTTCTCTTAGAAGGGACAGCCGATAAATTTACGGATAAAATTGATGAAAGGGCCCTTGCAATCTATAAGCGGAACCTCAAGCTCCTCATTGCCTTGTCCAGAGCCCAGGGCATCAGACCCGTCATGGTGCCACAGATCATGAATTACGAAATGCTCACCAGCGACAAACCCTATGGCTGGATTCCATATGTAAAAGACAAGGACCTGAAAAAGGTGATAGGGGCCTACAATGATGCAATGAGAGAGGTCTGTGCTGCGGAAAAGGCCGATTTTATCGATGATGTGCTGAAGATAAATTACAGCAAAACATATTTCAGTGATAATGTCGGCCATTTTTCAACCCTTGGCAATGATCAGTTTGCAGGCGTCATTGCCCGATATCTTAAGGAACACCCTTAGGGGGGATAGCCAGCATAAGGACTCAGGGCATTAGAAAACACCGGGGAGGCAATAATGAATCTTCTGGCAATCGTGGGAAGCCCCAGAAAAGGCAGGGCAACGGACAGCTTGATTGACAAGGCGGTGGAAGGTTTTATATCCAATGACCCGAAGGGTATTGTGAACAAGATTCGCCTCATCGACAAAGATATCAACTTCTGTAAAAACTGTCTTCTATGCAGGGATAGCGATACGAAGGGACCTGTTGCAAAATGCTCCATCCGGGACGATATGGACCAAATTAGTGAAGATATCCTTGCCTCTGATGCCCTTATCCTTGGCACACCGGTACATATGGGCTCTGTTACCGCCCTCATGATGACCTTCCTTGAAAGAATCTGCTGGACCTTTGCAAGACCAGGAAGGCAAATTTTGACAATGTCAGGTATTCCTCTTCCCAGGTCAGGGAAGAAACGGAAGGCCGCTATCATCGTCACGTCCGGGATTGTCCCGCCAATATTCAAGGTATTCTGCAACAATGCGACCCCTCTTATCAGAGGAACTATCATGGATTCCCTGAACGCTAAAACCGTGGGGACCATGTACGCAGGCGATATCGAGCATAGAGGTGTGGAATATTACGCAGACAAGGCCTTTGCCCTGGGCAGGAAACTCGCCCGGGCGTAATGACTGGTGACGCCAATCCGGGCCATGAAAGACATATGACAGAAAAAATCCGCTGGGGCATACTCGGCACAGGAAGAATTGCCGGGGCCTTTGCCCAGGGCCTCAAGTTTCTTCCCGATGCCAATCTCAAGGCCGTGGGGTCACGCACCCATGCGGCTGCCGACCATTTCGGCAACCTGTATGACATCCCTCGTCGCCATGCAAGCTATGAGGCATTGGCCGCTGATCCTGATATTGATGTAGTCTATATTGCAACGCCCCATACCCTGCACCACGATAATACAATCCTCTGTCTGGAAGCCGGCAAGGCAGTACTCTGTGAAAAACCCTTTGCCATCAACAAAACTCAATCCGAAAATATGATTGCGGTAGCGCGGAGAAAAGGGCTTTTCCTTATGGAGGCCATGTGGACCAGATATATTCCCGCAGTTATTGAGCTTCAAAAACTCCTCAGTCTTGATGTAATCGGCGATATCCGGATGATGGAAGCAAATATCGGCTTCTGTGCCAAATATGATCCGTCGAACCGCTTCTTCAATCCCGAACTCGGCGGCGGTTCACTTCTCGACATCGGGGTCTATCCCATAGCCCTCTCCTATCTGCTGTTGGGACCTCCTGCCAGGATCACTGCCATGGCAGATATTGGCAGGACGGGGGTTGATGAGCGGGCAAGCGTCACCTTCGGCTATCCGGAAGGCCGGCTGGCAGTCCTGAACTTTTCCGTCACCACGGACATGACCAATGATGCGGTGATCTTTGGAACCAAGGGCTGGATCAGGATTCACAGCCCTGTACATCGGCCTCATAGGCTGACTGTCACAAAGAAGGTCATTCCCGATGCCGCTTTGAGCCGACTTCCGGAAATAGTGAAGAGGCTCAGCCGTATCCCCGTACTGACACCGATCAAAAACCTCTTGATGAGTCGTCGAGAGGGGTCATTGATTTTTCCGATAAAAGGGAACGGCTATAACTATGAGGCTGCTGAAGTCATGGGATGCCTCCGGAAGGGAAAATTGGAGAGCGCCCGGATGACCCTGGATGAAACCCGAAGCATCATTGATACAATGGATCAGATTCGTGCCCTGTGGGGATTGAAGTATCCATGTGAACATTAATAAAAAATGAGCTGACACAGTTGCTGGAAAGCAACTGAACCCTTATTTGTATGCCAATTTCTCTGATATGAATGAAAGAAGTAATTGGTTCTGGCTTACCCCTTCTTTTTCGGCAGTCTCCATAATTTTTTTGTGTATATATCGCGGCACGCGCAGGGTAAGTCTTCCGGTGGTTTCCTGATGACGTGATGGCTCCGGTATCCTCCATCCATTCTCATATGCTGCAGCCAGCCATTCGTCTTTGACCTCATTGGCTAAATTTAACGCTTCATTTGACGTTCCACCATGCATCATACAACCCGGAAGATCAGGAAAAGTTACAAAATAAAGATGCTCATCTTCGTCGTATTCTATCTCCATTCTGTAAATAAGCGATTTGTAATATGATAGGTCTTTCATAATGGCTCTCCTTTAAGTAATGCATCAATTGCCAGCAAACACATGTCAACATAGCGCCTCAATATCTTATTTTCCCTGCCATGTGGAATCGGAACATGGGGCAACGTAACATTTTTAAGTTTTTCATGTATAAACATATAGCCGTGTTTTGTCCTCTTCCATTTAAAACCGCATGATTCCATCAATTTTAACAGCTCATCAATTCTGACATTACTTCTTCCGGTTTGCACTTTCTTCAGCAACTTATCATCCACAGTATAATTATATATGGCATCATATATAATGTCAATAACCTATCCCTCACCCCTCACAAAACCCAACTACTTATCAGATTTTAGAAAAATGTTTCGATTTTCTCTGTTACCTGTTGTAGTATATTTACATCTCTAAAGAAACCAGATAGAGGAAAATCAAGAAAGGAAAGGAGGTGAAACGAATGAAGAAGTCACTTATCATTATTGTCGCATTACTTATAAGCGTAGTCTTTGTCTCAGCAGGATTTACACAGGAAACAGCAACCCCGCCACCCGCAGCAGCACCGGAAAGCGTTGTTGCACCTGAGAAAGCAGCGCCTGAGCAGAAAATCAAAAAGACGAAGAAGAAGAAGAAAAGCAAGAAAAAGAAAATTAAAAAAACAAAGAAGCAGGCTCCTGCAGCGGTATCCGAAGAATCAGCGAAATAATAGCAGAGGGGGCTTCTGGCCCCCCTGTACCTATACTGTTTGCCATCATAATCAACCTCCCTGCAGCAAGCTACGGGTATCCCTCAATTATGCTACACCTGCGCGAAGAATTGTGATATATTTAACAAATTTAAAAAAGGCCGAAGACGTGTTACACGAGACAATAAATGTAAATAGTATCAGGGCAATAGGCCCTGCTGACCAGCGGGGCGCATGAATAAGATACTTACCATAGCGGGCTATGATTCCTCGTCCGGCGCGGGCATAACACGGGACCTTGACGTCTTCTTTTCTCTCGCCATCCATGGCCTGTCTGTTCCCACAGCAACGGTGCTTCAGGGACCGCAAGGGGTTGAGGCCGTATATCCAACCCCCGAGGCACAATTTATCCGGACCCTTCAGCTTATAGGAAGGGATATTGATATACAGGGCGTTAAGATCGGGGTAGTATGGGACAGGCCCTACTGCGAGGAGATCGCCCGGTTTCTTGAGCCGAGAGAGGGGATGCCCGTTGTCATAGATCCTGTTGGCGCTGCCAAGAACGGAATACCCCTTATTACGGAAAAAGGGCTGAGTTGCCTTGTGGACTCACTGTTCCCCCTTGCCTGGGTGGTAACCCCGAATATCCCTGAGGCTGCCCTTCTCACGGGAAAGGCGATTGACACCGTTGAAGATATGAAGAAGGCGGCACAGGCAATTCATGGAATGGGTCCCCGGTCAGTTATTGTAAAGGGCGGCCACCTTGTTGGAGAGCCCGTTGATCTGCTCTTTGACGGATCGGAATTTTTCTTCTTTGAAAAACAGCGCATTGACAGGGAGGTGCATGGCACAGGGTGCATATTTTCCTCTGCCCTTACCGCATTCCTTGTTCTCGGCCATACTGTCAGAGAGGCATTTTTCGCAGCCCAGGCATTTATGACAGACATGCTGAAGGAAAGCTACCGGATTGACGAGGCAGGGTATTTCTACGCCTCCCCGGGCATCATGAACAGCAACTCATTAAAAAGATGGAGATAATAAGAATATGAAAAATCAATTAACCGCAGCACAGGAAGGTACAATCACCAGCGAGATGGAGCGTGTCGCCCATGACGAGGGTGTTGATAAAGAGGCCCTGCGGAAGGCCATCGCAGAGGGAAAAACAACAATACTTGCAAACAACAGGCATAAGGATTTTATCCCCAAAGGTGTGGGGAAGGGATTAAGGGTCAAGGTAAATGCGAATATCGGAACCTCCTCAGAGATGGTCGATATAGATGTGGAACTGAAAAAGCTGGAAATGGCGGTCAAGGCAGGGGCAGATGCGGTAATGGACCTGAGCACAGGGGGAGACCTTGATGAAATAAGAAAACTTATCATAGCCCAGGCAGGCATACCTATAGGCACCGTACCCATCTATCAGGCAGCCGTTGATACGGTAAAAAAGAAGAAGACCATCACAAAGATGGAGGCCGATGAACTCTTTGATGTGATTGAACGGCAGGGGGAACAGGGTGTTGACTTTGTTACCGTCCACTGCGGTGTAACCCAAAGGTCCCTTGAGCGTCTCAAGAAACAGGGACGAGTCACCGACATTGTGAGCAGGGGCGGGGCATTCCTTGCAGAATGGATGATCGTCAACAACAAGGAAAACCCCCTCTTTGAGCAGTACGACAGGCTCCTTGCCATTGCAAAGAAATATGACATGACCTTGAGCCTCGGAGACGGGCTCCGGCCCGGCTGTACTGCCGACGCTACTGACAGAGCCCAGATTGAGGAACTGATTATCCTGGGCGAGTTGAGTCAGGAGGCAATCAATAATGGTGTTCAGGTTATGATAGAAGGGCCGGGACATGTGCCCTTAAACCTTATAGAGGCTAATATTATCCTCCAGAAAAAGCTCTGCAATGACGCGCCCTTTTATGTACTCGGGCCCCTGGTGACCGATATTGCCCCCGGCTATGACCATATCACCTCCGCTATCGGCGGCGCCCTTGCCGGATTCTACGGGGCTGATTTTCTCTGCTATGTCACACCTTCCGAACACCTTGGCCTTCCTACTCCTGATGATGTACGGGAAGGGGTGACCGTATGCAGGATCGCAGCCCATGCAGCCGACGTGGCAAGAGGCAATGAAGAGGCTGTTGCGAGGGACAGGGCAATGTCCATATACCGCAAGGCCCTTGATTGGGACGGGCAGATTAAATGCGCCATCGACCCTGACAAGATAAGGGACTTCAGGAAGGACAGGAACCTTGAAAACAATGTGTGCAGCATGTGCGGTGAATTTTGCGCCATGAAGATTGTGAAGGACTACTTCAAAAAATAGATGTCATACCCCTTGTCTTCATGGCAGATCCGCATCTATTCGGTCTCTGAGCTTTCCGCGCAGATACGGCAGTCGGTTAACAGCCAGTTCAGGGACATCCTTGTAGAGGGTGAGATATCCAACTTCAAGCCCTATCCATCCGGCCATGTCTATTTCACTCTGAAGGATGATCTCGCCACAATAAAGGCAGTAGTCTTTAATTATACCGGGAAATATCCTGAAGGAGCCCTTAAAGACGGCGTTGCCGTTATCTGCAAAGGCAGGGTGGATGTCTATGAAAAAAGGGGAGAATACAGGCTCCTTGTCGATGCCCTGGAGGTAAAAGGCATTGGCCTCCTCCAGATGAAGTTCCAGGCCCTCAAGGAAAAGCTTCTGAAGGAAGGGCTCTTTGCCCCTGAAAAAAAGAAACCCCTCCCCTTTCTACCCGAAAGGATCGGGATTGTCACCTCCCCTGGGGGTGCGGCAATACAGGATATGATAAAAATCATCTTCGGGAAATTCGAAAATATGTGCGTGACCGTATACCCCGTAAAGGTGCAGGGTGACGATGCATGTTACGAGATCGCGGAAGGCATCGATTATTTTAACAGGACAAAAGAGGTCGACATAATCATTACAGGCAGGGGCGGCGGCTCCCTTGAAGACCTTGCGCCTTTCAATGAAGAAGTTGTGGCCCGCGCCATCTTCCGCTCAGAGATTCCCGTAGTATCTGCAGTCGGTCATGAAATAGATTTCACCATAGCAGACTTTGCAGCAGATGTACGTGCTCCTACCCCTACTGCCGCGGCCGATATTGTAGTAAAAGACAAAAGGGATCTCATTAATCTCCTTTCCGATGTGAGGCTGAGGCTGGAACAGTGTATGAACAAACGGCTGGAACGGTCAAAACTCCTCCTTTTTCAGGAGGTCGTTGCATTGAAGGAACAGAAGGATTTTATCGTTGATTATAGAATCTATGTTGACGAACTCGCGAACAACCTGATCCACGGCTTTTCCTCATACTTCAAGGAGATGAGGGGGCAGGCGGATACCCTGGCCCAGAGATTGAAGGACCTGAATCCTGACAATATCCTGAGGAGGGGCTATAGTATTACGGTGAAAAAAGGGACCATGGAGGTGGTAACCAGTGCGGATCAGGTAATTCAGAAAGAAGAGCTCTTCGTGCGGCTTCATAAGGGTGAGTTGCTAGTCTCTGTCCTGGAAACATCACCAGAGAATTAAAGAAACACCCCTTCGACCGGAACCGTATTGACTTTCAAGAAGCTGGCACGGTATATAATCAAAGAGCTTCAGGATTATGACAATGATAATCAGCGCTCCCCCAAAAAGACGTCCCCCATTCCCCGTAAAGGCTTTTCTGTTTTTCTGTGCAATTCTCATCCTGCCGGCACTGCTGTTTGCACAGCGAACACCCTTTGAACCGAATGACCCCTATTTTTTCTACAATGCTACAGATCGAATCCAGGGGTCAGCCCTTGACATTTGAAATTGCCCCAACTACCCTGTCTAAGTCCTTGCATAGGGTCTTATCCAATGCCATTGCATCTTCAAATCTTTTATGTGCCTTTGCTACTGCCGAATGACTGATGTTTCCAAAGAACTGCCCGATCTCCCGGTTCATCAAACCTGTATGTTTCCTAGCAAGATACAGGGCAAGATTTCTATATGCCCCTTTCCGGGATGTAATCTCCTGTGGTGCAATGTGCAGGGTACGTGCTATTGCCTCTACGATCTCCTCCAGGGATATAGATGTTTTCAGAGAACGTCTGGCAGATGTATCGTCTTTTTGAATAAAGTCTTTTTTAAGCGTGGAGAGGGCATCTTTTATAAACTGTTTTTTCCCGAGGATCATACCGCCATAAAGGTTTTTAAAAGGATTCTCTTCTGCGCTGATCGCTTTCTCAACAAAGGCTTTATAGAGGATAGGGGCATTTTCTGTTGAAATCATATTCCAGATCAGGCCTCTTGAAACCATATCTTCTTTATCCGGAAAGATATAGGATGCGTAACTGCTAAAGGCATAGTCCTCCGGTTTTTCTACCATGCCTGCTTTCACAGGGTTGAGATGGATGTAACGTGAGAGTTCGAGAAGATAGCTGTCATGGTCTATAAGGATAGCTTTGTATCTCCCCTGGAAAAGATGACCGCTCCTTTTTCTTTTTTTATTAAAGTATGTGGTATAGGCACCGTTGATAGAATGCATAATGGCGCTTAAGTTTGCCCTCGGGGTTTCTCCTATAAGGTGGTAGTGGTTCCCCATAAGCACATAGGCGTGAAGAATGAAACCGAATCTGATCTGAACTTCTTTTATATATTCCTTGAACTTGTTATAATCGGTTTTACTATAGAATATCTTCTTTCTCTCGTTTCCTCTTCCGGTAATGTGATAAAAGGCATGCTCATACTGGATACGCAACGGTCTGGCCAAAAAGGAATCACCTCGTTATTTATATGGTATCGGTTGATTTAATACTACTATGGTGATAATTCAATTGTCAAGGGCTGACCCTTATTTATTATTCTTATTTATTATTTACTTATTTGCATCATATTCGACAATTGACTGGTTCGGATTCTATTTTCTCGTCCTGGCCATACCCCACGCGCCAACATGCCATCTTGTGTAAAAAACATTGCAATATATAGAATGCTTTTTTATAATGTGGTTCAGAATAACATTGTTTCACAAGGAAATCCATGAAAACCCTCAGGGATTTCCTCACGTTTTAAGTGGGCCGGCCATCTAAAGCACGTTCATTTGGTCATTGCAAGCGTCCAACACTGCCTCATTGTGCTCGCAATGACGACGTAACTGCGCGAAACGCTGGAGCTTAAGGAGAGATAATGACGAGCCTTCGGAGTCACACCATTTTTCACAGGTGGAGTATGTGCGGCATGATTCTCAGAGACCGATGGTTTCCTTTACGTTTTTTCCTCGGGAAGATAATGGTCCTCCTAATAATGCTCTTTCCTTTTTCACTTCCGGTGTATGCTCAAATCTTGCCGAATCCGAATCCCGTTGGCAATACAATAACCCTTAGCGGGACTAATTCGAATAGCGTGGATTTCACCAACTATGGCACCCTGGCTAACAACATGGTTAACAACCTATCCAACATACTGAACAACTCCGGCACTTTGAACAACCAATCGGGTGGCACGCTGAGCAACTTCTTCAGTACGCTGAATAACTCCGGCACTTTGAATAACCAATCGGGTGGCACGCTGGGCAACTACTTCAGTACGCTGATGAATAACTCCGGCCATTTGTACAACTCCGGCACAATAAATAACTTCGGCAGTACGCTGAATAACTCCGGCGCACTTAATAATACCGGCATTTTGAACAACACCAGCCAGCTGGGTGGCGGTACGCTGAATAACTCCGGCCAGTTGTACAACTCCGGCACAATAGATAACTCCGGCGGTACGCTGAATAACTCCGGCGCACTGTACAACTCCGGCACAGTGAATAACATCGGTTCAGTGAACATCATCGGCGATGCTCGGGGTAGGCTGATCAACTCCGGTACGCTGATCAATGACGGCACATTGACCAACGGTATTATTTGGTACCACCCGTTCAGCAAGTCCTGGACTAACGGCACACTGGACAATACCGGTACGCTGGGGGGCATTGGCACCATTATCGGCAGTTTTAACAACAACGGCATCATAGCCCCGGGCAACTCTTCCATAGGGACCATGACGATTACAGGCGACTATAACCACAATGCAGGCGCAACCTACCAGGTACACGTTGATGCAGCAGGTCAGTCAAGCAAACTCAACATCACCGGCACGGCAACCCTGAACGGGGGCACCGTATCGGTCCTTGCGGGTTCAGGAATCTATTCAACAAGCACTACTTACACCATCCTCACCGCCGGGACCGTCAATGGCACCTTTGCAAATGCGATGAGCAACCTTATTTTCCTGACTCCTTCCCTGAACTACGATGCGAATAATGCATATCTTATCCTTGCGAGGAACTCTGCCGCCTATTCGAGCGTTGCTGCCACCTCCAACCAGGCAACTGTTGCCTCAGCCCTGGATCGCACATGGTCGACAGCAACGGGGGATATGCGAACGATCATAAACAACATTAACAGCATGAACGCCCAGGGGGCCAGAAACGCCTATAACCAGGTAGGCGGCCTTTCCCATACCACTCTTCCCGGAGCAGCCCTCTCTTCTTTTAACCAGTACATGGGGAGCCTGACAGGCAGAATGGGGGGCTTTGCAACAGGCGGTCCTACTTTCACCTATACGGGGAGGACTATGTTCGCCTCCAGGAGCGATGTGGCAAGCGACGTTGGCAATGCCCTCCTTGCTCTGAATAATATGAATGGGAAGCCTGCCACATGGGGCTTCTGGACACGGGGATACGGAAATCTTGGAGAGAGAAGGGGCAATGATGTATCATCGAGATACGACTACAATACAGGAGGCATAATAGTAGGTTTCGACAGGAAGATAAGCAACACCCTCCTCCTCGGTGCTTCTGTTGGTTATTCCCGGACACGGGTCAATATGAAGGACCTCTCCGATAACGGGACCGTATCAAGCTACCAGGGTTCCCTCTACGGGACCTATTTAAACAGTCCCTGGTATGTGAACGGCATCCTCTCCTACGGCTATAACCGCTATAAAACCTCACGGGATATATCCTTCGGGAGTATCATGACCACAGCAAATGCAGACTATGCAGGGCAGACCGTAGCCGCATATACAGAGGTAGGATACCTCTTTAAGATACATACCATAAGCATCATCCCCATGGCCTCCTTCCAGGCAGGCTACCTCACCCAGAACAGCTATACGGAGAGGGATGCCGGGGCGTTAAACCTCGCTGTTGATAGAAATCATACCTCATCGCTTTTAAGCTCTCTGGGGGTAAAAATAAGAAAGGACTTTGCAACAGGTGCCGGTACCCTTACCCCCGAAGTACGGGCAAAATGGCTCCATGAGTTCTCGAACGACGATTACATACTCAATTCCGCCTTTGCAGGTGCTCCCGCATCCACCTTCACCGTACAGGGGGACAAACCCAACAGGGACTCGATTGCCTTGGGCTTTGGACTGACCTGTGTCACAAAAAAGAGCCTGAGCCTTTTTCTTGCCTATGATGCCATCATATCCGGGGATCATACAGAGCATGGAGGATCGCTGGGGATGCGCTACCGGTGGTAGACAGGGTAAATTGTGAAGGTCTGGTTGTGTTCTTTTGCAAGCTTAGGCACTTCGTACCTTCCTGGGTAAAAATGGGGGATTGGTTGTTGCGTGGCTCCAGGGATGGTCGATACACTTTAATTGCCACGATGCTGTTTATGATGAACCGGTTATCTCCCTCGGTCAGTAATTAGTACCGCTTGAAAGAACAGATAACCAACTGAACATGACGGTTAGCTAGTACAGGAAGTTAGAAACGGGTCTCTTTCCGTGAGTTATTTACTTATTGATCCCTGAGAAGTAAGTGCCATTTTAACCATATCGTCTCCATAAGCTCTTTGCAACGCCTTGAAAATACAGGAGTATTTTTCTATCCAAACCTACATTATTTCAAAAAACAGAGTTACTTCTCAGGGATCATTATTTAA
>PNOM01000063.1 GCA_013824835.1 Syntrophus sp. (in: bacteria)
TCATTAATTATCAGGAGGTAATAAAAAATGTTCAAGAAAATCCTTTTTCCCACAGATTTTTCCGATGCATCAAGGAAGGCCGTGAAGTATATCAAACAGTTGAGAGGAGCCGGCGCGCAGGAGGTGATCATCCTCCATGTAATTGACGAAAAAGAGCTGCAGGTGCTTTCCAGAGTTCCTGACCAGTACCTTCAGATCAGGGAGCAGATCGAAAGAGAGGTAGCGAGCGCGATGGCAGAGATAGATGTTGAGCTGACCGCTGAGGGTTTCGAGGTAAAATCAGAGATACGAACAGGACATCCCTTCACCGAGATTATGGATACAGCAGCGAAGAAAAACGTCTCGATTATTGTCCTGGGTTCCCACGGCAGATCAAATATCGGAGAAATGATCATGGGTTCTGTCTCTGAAAACGTGATCAGACATGCAAGGATACCTCTGCTTGTTGTGAACAGGGGAAGCTGAGAGGCTGTAAATGCAGTAGTCTCTCAGAAATAGCCTGCATTCAAAGGTTCTATAAAAATCTTGACAAAATAATTAAATTTAATATACTATAATACTATCGAATTAGTAGTGTTTAAGACAATAATAAACAGCCTGACTAAGGAGGCGATATGGGTACAGTGTATCAGGATAATTCCTTTTCCATTGGAAACACCCCCCTTGTTCGTTTGAATAAGGTAACCGGGGATGGCAAGGCGACGGTTCTCGCAAAGATAGAAGGCAGAAACCCCGCATATTCGGTAAAATGCCGTATCGGTGCGGCTATGGTATGGGATGCAGAGAAGCGCGGTGTTTTAAAGCCCGGCATGGAGATCATTGAACCTACATCAGGGAATACAGGCATTGCCCTTGCTTACGTGGCAGCGGCAAGGGGATATGCACTGACCCTGACTATGCCCGAGACTATGAGCATTGAACGGAGGAAGATATTGAAGGTCTTCGGAGCCAATCTGATTCTGACAGAAGCTGCAATGGGCATGAAGGGCGCGATTGACAAGGCGACTGAGATTGCCGAATCCGACCCTGCCCGCTATTTTCTGCCGCAGCAGTTTGAGAACCCGGCGAATCCGGCCATCCATGAAGCAACGACTGCAAGGGAGATCTGGGATGCTACGGACGGTCAAATGGATGTTTTTGTATCGGGTGTTGGAACCGGTGGCACTATCACAGGTGTAAGCCGTTATTTTAAGAAGACCAAAGGGAAGAAGATTGTTTCTGTTGCGGTGGAACCTACTCATTCCCCTGTCCTCACCCAGACGAGAAAGGGTGAGGAGATTAAGCCGGGTTCCCACAAGATACAGGGCATCGGCGCAGGGTTTGTGCCTAAAATACTGGACCTCGATCTTGTTGACAGGATAGAACAGGTGAGTAATGACGAGGCATTCGAAATGGCCCGCAGACTCGCAAGGGAAGAGGGCATCCTCTCAGGCATCTCCTGCGGTGCTGCGGTGGCCGCTGCGGTGCGTATCGCAAAAGAACCAGAATATGCAGGGAAGACCATTGTTGTTATCCTCCCTGACGGGGGGGAGCGCTACCTTTCATCAGCTCTTTTTGAAGGTTTTTTTACGGGGGTGGAAGGCGCCGCTGCATCAGGTAGTATACTATGACCATGAGGTGAGAGACAAGGATTATGAAGATATCGACAAAAGGAAGGTACGGTTTAAGGGCCCTCATGGACCTGTCAATACACGGAAAGAGCGGTGTCCCCGTATTTCTTTCCGATATTGCGAAAAGGCAGGAAATCTCCGACAAGTACCTTGAACAGATTGCTGCCCAGTTGCAGCGGGCAGGGCTTGTGAGAACGGTGAGGGGGAGAAAGGGCGGCTATATACTGAATAAACCGGAAAGAGAGATAAAGCTGAGCGATATTATAGAAATCCTGGAAGGGCCCATCTGTCTCGTTGATTGTGTAAAAGAGCCGGAGACGTGCGCAAAGTCCCGCTCCTGTTCCACAAGGGATATCTGGTCGGAATTGAGCGATAAGATAGAAGAGATACTCTCAGGGTATACCCTGGAAGACCTGGTAAATATGCAGAGCACAAAGTCCGGTCAGGAAGCTGGAATGTATTATATATAAACTGACGTTCAACGTTCAATGTTCAACGTTGAAGACCAGAAAATAAACAGTTGTTGATGATGGTTTGTGTGGTTGTAGATTTTATTAACATTGAACGTTGAACATAGAACATTGAACCGCATTTAAGGGAGGAAGAGATGTCAAGATGGAGACCGGACACAATAGCAATCCACGCAGGCCAGGAGACTCCTGATCCTGCAACGGGGGCAAGGGCGGTACCGATCTATCAGACCACATCCTATGTATTTAATGATACGGAACACGCGGCGAACCTTTTTGCCCTTAAAGAATTTGGAAATATATACTCAAGGATTATGAACCCTACAAATGATGTTTTTGAGCGGCGGATCGCTGCCCTTGAAGGCGGGGTCGGGGCCCTGGCCGTTGCCTCGGGACAGGCCGCAGAAACCCTTGCGTTGCTCAATATTACCCGGGTAGGGGATGAGATCGTGGCAGGCAACAACCTCTATGGAGGCACATACCAGCTTTTTCATTATACTTTCCCGAAATTGGGACGTTATGTGAAGTTTGTTGATTCTACAAAACCTGAGGCGTTTAAGGAAGCGATAACTGAACGAACCAGGGCCATCTATGCAGAGACGATCGGTAATCCCAAACTGGATGTCCCTGATTTTGAGGAAATTGCAAAAATAGCCCATGATAATGGTGTCCCTTTTGTGGTCGATAATACGGTTGGCGTTGGGCTTACCCGTCCCATTGATTTTGGTGCTGATATTGTTACCCTCTCTGCTACGAAATTTGTGGGAGGTCACGGTACATCTATAGGGGGTGTTATTGTCGATTCAGGTAAATTCAACTGGGGTAATGGTAAATTCCCCGAGTTTACTGAGCCTGACCCGAGCTATCATGGCCTTGTTTTCATGGATGCCTTCGGCAATCTCCCCGGCATGGGCAATTTGGCCTTTATTATCAAGGCAAGAGTCCAGCTCCTCAGGGATTTGGGGCCGGCATTGAGTCCATTTAATGCCTTTCTCTTCCTTCAGGGATTGGAGACCCTGCCGCTCAGGATGCAGAGGCACTCCGAGAATGCCCTTGCATCAGCACGGTTTCTAAAGAATCATCCCCTGGTAACATGGGTCAATTATCCGGGACTTGATGAACATCCGGGCCATGATCTGGCAAAAAGATACCTTGGGAACAGGTATGGCGCCATCGTTGGTTTCGGTATCAAGGGCGGACTTGAGGCTGGCAAAAGGTTTATCAACGCTGTCGAGCTTTTTTCCCACCTCGCAAACATCGGTGATGCAAAAAGCCTCGTGATCCATCCCGCGTCTACTACCCATCAGCAATTGACAAGGGCAGAGCAGGAGGCAACAGGGGTGACTGAAGATTTTATAAGGCTCTCCATTGGCCTTGAAGACGTGGAGGATATAAAGGAAGACCTGGGTCAGGCATTAGTAAAAGCAGTCGTTAGTCGTTAGTTGTTAGTCGATAGTAGGAAAGCGGAAAAAGCGTCAGAGAGGCAGATGATATATGCATTGACAACAAATTGCCTCATTAAGAATGACCAAGAGTAGAAGGAACATTATGAGCAGCAAAAAAAAAGACTATTCACTAACGACTAACGACGATCGACTAACGACTGCCTCACGCGATCGACTAACGACTACCTCATTTGTTGAGGCTCAGTTTTACACCTTTGCCGAGCCGCCAGATGAGATGGAACTGGAGAGCGGTGAAAGACTGGGACCCATTACCCTTGCCTATGAGACCTATGGACAGCTGAACCAGGAAAAATCGAATGCTATTCTCATTCTTCATGCCTTAACCGGTGATGCCCATGCCGCGGGTTTCCATAAAGGCGATAAAGCCCCTGGCTGGTGGGACAATATGATCGGTCCAAGGAAGGCCTTTGACACAGACAAATATTTTATCATCTGTTCAAATGTCATAGGGGGTTGTAAGGGTTCTACGGGTCCTTCATCGATAAATCCGAAGACCGATAAGTCTTATGGGCTCGAATTTCCTCTTGTTACCATAAAAGATATGGTTAATGCCCAGGTCCGCCTTATTGACTACCTTGGAATAGATAAGGTTCTTTCCGTTGCAGGTGGTTCTATGGGAGGAATGCAGGTGCTCCAGTGGGTGATCTCCTATCCGGAAAGGGTACGGTCTGCTGTACCGATTGCCACAACAGCAGTTCATTCGCCCCAGCAGATTGCCTTCAATGAAGTGGGTAGACAGGCTATTATGGCTGATCCGAACTGGAATGACGGCAATTATTACGGCCGCCGTTTGCCCGTAAAAGGATTGAGCGTTGCGAGGATGGTGGGCCATATTACCTACATGAGCGACGAGTCAATGAATGAAAAGTTCGGACGTCGTTTTAGAAGCGAGAAGCAGCCCTTCAAATTTGACGCTTCTTTTGAGGTGGAGGGGTATCTCCAATATAGGGGAGACAATTTCATAAAGAGGTTTGATCCGAACTCCTATCTTTATGTCACAAAGGCCATTGATTACTTTGACCTTTCAATGGATAGCGGCCTTCAAAATCTGTTGAAAGGGATTAAGACCAGATTCCTTATTATTGCATTCAAATCGGACTGGCTCTATCCTGCATACCAGTCCCAGGAGATTGCCCGGTCGTGCAAGCGGGCAGGCGTGGAGGCCATCTACTGTGAGCTCAATTCTACCTATGGTCACGACGCCTTCCTTGTTGAAATTGATGAACAGACCCATCTTGTGACCCATTTTCTCAACAGGGTATTTGAGGGGGTGTAATGAATAATAATCCTATCAGTCATGATCATAAGGCGATCCTTGACCTTGTGAGTCCATCTTCGTCAGTGCTGGACCTCGGTTGCGGCACAGGTGATCTTCTTTCCCTCCTGGTGAAGGAGAAGAATGTGAAGGCCCAGGGTATAGAGATTGATGATAAGGCAATATTTGCATGTGTCGCAAAGGGTCTCAGCGTATTCCACGATGATATTGACACGGGATTGCCTGAGTATGGAGATAAATCCTTTGATTTTGTGATATTGAACCAGAGTATCCAGCAGGTAAAAAGGCCCGATATCGTGTTAAGAGAGGCCATGAGGGTAGGGAGAAAGGTCATCGTCGGTATCCCCAATTTTACCTATATCACCGCGCGGATACAGATATTCTTCAAAGGGAGGGTGCCGATCACCCCATCACTCCCCTATGAATGGCATGATACTCCTAATCTCCATTTCCTGAGCCTCCATGATTTTTCAGATTATTGTGAAAAGAGGGGCATCAGAATAGAACGGGTAATCTATATTGGAGCGGAAAAGAGGGTGAAGGTGTTTCCGAACCTCCTTGCACAGATTGGAATATTTGTAATTTCAGAATAATACCAAGACGTATTCAAAAGCACGATCCACTATTATCAGAAACAAAAAAGGCAGAGCCCGTTGCCGGCCCTGCCTTTGGTATCATCGTTCAACGGAACACCGAAATAAGCGGCCAGTGCGGGATCAATAAATCTTGCCCCGTTAAATTGTGTGCGCTTTGGGGATCAAGGGGATAAGCCCCTGCACAGCAAGGCTTTGAGGAGTACCTGCCGAGAGGTTTTATGGGTCCATGGTTTTATGGAGTTTCCCCTTTCGGTTGTACATCTCTATTTTCACTATCGTCCCGTTGTTGTCAAGGTGTGTTATGCTTTTCGATACCCCGCTCTTCCTGGCAGACTCAGTGGTGTAGCAGGTCTCAGCCCTGACCATCTTCTCATTGCTGTCAAGGTAAGTTATGGCCTTCGATGTCCGTTCTTTCCTGGCGTACTCATTGGTGTAAAAAGTCTCTATTTTCACCTTTTTCCCCTTACTGTCTGAGTAGGTTATTTCCTTTGATACCCCGTTCCTGTCTGCAGATTCCTCGGTATAGTACCGCTCGGCTTTTACCTTGTTTCCATTGGCGCCATAGTGCTCAACACCCTTTAATACCCCGTCTGTCCTGGCTGACCCATGGGTATAATACATCTCAGTTTTTACCATCTTGCCATTGTTCCCATAGTGTTCGACACTCTTCAACACCCTGTTTTTCAAAGCAGACTCATCTGTGTAGTAAGCTTCTGTTTTAAACATCTTCTCTTCGCTGTCAAGGTGAACGATGACCTTAAAGACTCCGGCTGTCCTGGCTGACCCATGGGTATAATACATCTCTGTTTTTACCATCTTGCCATTGCCGGCATAGTACTCTACACTCTGCAATACACCATCATTGAATGCCTTATCATCTGAAGAAAAGGTTACCATTATTGTTTTGCCGCCATACTCGTTTTTGATGTTTATTATGTTTCTGCTTTCTGAAGAAACTTGGACCGATATCCCCACAAGAAATATAACCAGTGTGCAGATAATCATTTTCATTCGAAACCCTCTATAAGATATCTTGGGACATAAGGTTTAAAAGGCAATATTTCACACTTATCTATATCATACACTATGCAAAAAAGCTGTTTTACTTTATAATGTGTTATCTGTCCGGATATCAACCTGATTCATAACAATTTTCCAAGGGGGAGCATAGCGTGGACGAGAAGAATAAGAAAAACTCATATACCTCACGGGCATCGGCTGAAACATCACGCGATGATTCAGCCCTTTTTTTACATAAATCACCCGCAGACGGAGCCATAGATGGCCTTGAAGAAAGACAGGTCATAATGAAGAGTAACGTGATACCTCAACTGGTGGTGATTGGATTTGTTGTTGTGATCGCAATGATGTTCTATGAATTTATTAACGAGCGTATATTCTCGAATGCCGTTCTATGGGGATCTCACATAGGGGCAGTCCTTTGCAGTACTCTTACAGTCATAATAACCGCCTATGTTATTTTGAACAGATATCAGACGCTCCTGATAAAGAATGCTCAGGATATAGCCGAACGGAGGCGTGTTGAGGGTGCCCTTCGTGAGAGCGAGGAGCTTTACCGGGCAGTGGTTGAAAGTGTTGCTGACGGGATTGCTATTACAAGGGGAACAGATCGGGTCTTCGTTAACCGAACATTTCTGGAAATTCACGGTATTAATGATCCTTCAAAAGTCCTCGGTCAGCCCTTTGATCGATTTATTCTCCCTGAGGACAGAGAAGCAGTAAGAGAAAGGATTCTGGCGCGCCAGAGGGGAGATATGATTGATCCTATAAGCGAATACAGGATACAGAGACCGGATGGCAATATACGCTCTTTGCAGGCATCGATTGCATTGATCAACTATAATGGCAGGCCGTCTACGCTTGCTGTTCTCAGAGACGTCACGGAGATCAAGGAAGCAGAGACGGAAATTATCAGATTGAATAAGGAGCTTGAGCAGCACATCCGCAATCTGGAGATGAGCAATCATGACCTGGAGACCTTTAATTCAACGGTCTCACACGATCTCCGGACCCCCCTCATTGCCATAGACGGGTTTTCAAGGAGGATGGCAGAGCGCTATGGCCATACCTTTGACCAAAAATGTGCCGATTATCTTGGGATTGTGCGAAAAAATGCGCAAAGGATGGGCCGGTTGATCGATGATCTTCTCGCGTATTCTCGGCTGGGCCGTCAAGGCCTGCATCACGAAACAATCCGGATGGAAAAGCTTTTTAAAGTGGCTATAGATGATCTCAGGAGTGTTTATCCAGAGGGAGAAGTTGTGATTTCCCGGCTCCCCGACAGCTTTGGTGATGAGCGGGTGATCCGGCAGGTGGTCATGAATATGCTGGGAAATGCATTCAAGTTTACGAAACACCGCGACAAAAGGATTATCGAGGTGAAAGGCTGGGAGGAGGAAAGTGAGAATGTCTACTCAATAAAAGATAATGGCGCGGGTTTCGATATGGCCCACAAGGATAAGCTATTTGAAATCTTCAGCCGTCTCCACAGTGAGGATGAATTTGAAGGAACTGGAATCGGTCTTGCCATTGTAAAACGGATTGTAGACTTACATGGGGGCCGCGTTTGGGCTGAGGGTAAACCGGACGCAGGTGCAACTTTTTGTTTCTCCCTGCCAAAGGCGTCGGTGCTTTGATAGCGCATAGTTGCAAAAGTATATGCGAAAACGCGTAGAAGCGTATATGCGAAAGAAATAGAAGAAAACTGAGGGTTTACATGCGCTGCCCCGATACAGTTGATTTTATAGTGTCTTGCATGGTATTCTTCCATCATTGCTACTCAAAAAAGCAGATATTCATATGAAACGGAAAAAGGAAAGGCCATGAAACAATTCAGAGTACTTGTTACCGATAATATTGCTGAGGAAGGCATCAACATCCTGATGCGGGATGGTCATATTGAAGTTGATGTGCAGGCAGGCATTACCAATGAAGCGCTCAAAGGGATCATCGGTGAGTATGATGCGATTATTACGAGAAGCGGCACAACAATCCCTGGAAGCCTCATAGAAAAGCCGGGTCGTTTGAAGATTATCGGGCGGGCAGGAGTTGGGGTAGATAATATAAACATTGAAGCAGCGAGCAAGAAGGGGATCGTTGTGTTGAATGCCCCTACGGGGAATACCCTTGCTGCAACAGAGCTTACCATGGGGATCATGCTTGCTGCGGCCCGTAAAATACCCCTTGCCGATAGTTCTTTGAAGAAGGGCAAGTGGGATAGAAAAAAATTTCTTGGGGTTGAACTCTATAACAAAACCCTTGGAATCATCGGTCTTGGCAGGATAGGGAGTAATGTGGCTATTAGGGCAAAGAGTTTCGGCATGAAAGTGATTGCTTATGATCCCTATATAAAGAAGAGCAAGGCTGACTCTCTTGGTGTGATCCTCTACGATCATTTCGTCGATCTGCTGAAGGCAGTCGACGTGATAACCTTTCACACCCCCCTTACTGTTGCAACGAGGAACATGATCACAAAAGATGAGATTGCCCTGATGAAGGACAATGTGATCTTTGTGAACTGTGCAAGAGGCGGAATTGTAAACGAAGATGATCTCTATGATGCCCTGAAGACAGGCAAAATATTTGCTGCCGGCGTTGATGTTTTTGAAAAAGAGCCTCCCCAGAGCAACAAATTGCTTGAATTGGAGAATGTCTTTGCAACCCCCCATATAGGGGCTAATACCATGGAGGGACAAGAAGCTGTTTCCCTTATTATTGCCGAGCAGGTGGTAAATGCCCTTCATGGAAGGCCATACCTCAATGCGGTCAATATCCCTTTCATGCAGTCCCAACTCCCCGAACATATGCAGCTTTATTTTAACCTTGCAGAGAAAATGGGGAAGCTTGCAGCCCAGCTTGCGAAAGGGAGGCCGGAAAGCATAAAGATCGTGATGGTTGGCAAGACTTTCGAGGAGGATTTCTGTGAAAGAAAATTTGATGTGCCTTTCAGCTACCAGCCTTTTACTATTGCAGCCCTCAAAGGTTTTCTCGATGTAAGCCTCAAGGAATCGGTTAATACTATCAATGCCCCTTATCTTGCAAAGGACGGGAATATTGTTGTGGAAGAGGCAAAGACAGACCAGTTTGACAAGTTTAACGACCTTATACTGTTTATCCTGAAAACAGATAAGGAAGAGATAAGCATTGCGGGAACGGTCTTTTCCGATAAAATGGGGCGCATTGTGCTCCTCAACCGCTTCCATCTGGACATCATCCCTGAGGGGTCATTCCTCCATTTCAGAATCTTCGACAGGCCGGGCATTATCGGGAAGGTGGGTACGATTCTTGGGAATCACAGCATAAATATCGCCGGTTTTGGGGTATCCCGTCAGATGAGTGGTGAAGAGGTTGCCTTTGTTTCCGTAGATAACCCCATCGGCAATGAGGTGCTTAATGAAATTAAGGGCATAGACGGCATGATCGAAGCAAGGGTGATAGATCTGTAGGGAAAAACGTCTTTCAAAACAACAAGTTTTCTGTTAAAATCTATTATGCCAGGGAAAAAAGGAAAGACAGCAAACCGGTCAAAGAAATCGAACATCTTCCTTGAAATAAAAGGGAAAACCAAAACTAAAGGCCAGCAGTCCCGTAATTTTACTTTTGTCTACCTCATTATTGCCTTTATCGCCATTATTGCCGTAAATATGTTTTTTTTCAGGACTGAGGTGAAGACTATTCCCTATAGCGAATTTAAGGACCTGATCGCAAAAAACAAGATCAGCGATATCGTTATAGACAGTGAGACTGTCCAGGGGAACCTGACCCTCGATGATGGCAAGAAGACGCGATTTCTTGCGGGCAGGGTGGATGACCCTGATCTCGTGAAGGATTTGCTGAAATACAATGTCAAATTTACCGGATACTATGATAACAAATTACTGAAGGGTATTATCTCATGGATATTGCCTTTTGCTATCATGATTCTTATCTGGAACCTCCTTATGCGGAAAATGGGCGGTGCACCATCGAATGTTCTGAATTTCGGGAAAAGCAAAGGGAGGATATATGGTGAAGATGAAATTAAGATTACCTTTGAAGATGTGGCTGGGGTTGATGAGGCAAAGGAAGAGTTAAAGGAGATCATAGAATTCCTTGCCACACCGCAGAAATTTCTCAATCTTGGCGGTAAGATACCAAAAGGGATCCTCCTTGTTGGCCCTCCTGGAACAGGGAAAACCCTCCTTGCAAAGGCAGTGGCCGGTGAGGCTAAGGTGCCTTTCTTCAGTATGAGCGGTTCAGATTTTGTGGAGATGTTCGTTGGGGTAGGCGCCTCGAGGGTAAGGGACCTCTTTGCCCAGGCCCAGGAAAAGGCGCCGTGTATCATCTTTATTGACGAACTCGATGCCCTGGGAAAGGCCAGGGGAATGAATCCCCTTTCTTCTCACGATGAGAGGGAACAGACGCTGAATCAGCTTCTTGCTGAAATGGATGGTTTTGATACCAAGGCTGGCGTGATCATCATGGGCGCAACAAACAGACCTGAGATCCTTGACCCGGCGCTTTTGAGACCGGGAAGGTTCGATAGAAACATACTCGTTGACAGACCGGATATTAAGGGCAGAGAAGAAATACTGAAGGTCCATATACGGTCAGTGAAATGTGCAGAGGATGTAGATCTCAAGGTGGTGGCAGCGAGGACCCCAGGTTTTGTCGGTGCAGATCTTGCCAATCTTGTGAATGAGGCAGCCCTGCTTGCTGCAAGGAAAGATAAGGCCTCAGTGGGTATGAAGGAGTTTGAGGAATCCATTGAAAGGGTTGTTGCAGGCCTTGAGAAGAAGCAGAGAGTGATGAGCGCAAAGGAGAAAGAGATAGTTGCCAACCATGAAACCGGTCATGCATTAATGGCTGAACTTCTTGAGACTACTGACCAGGTGCATAAGATCTCGATTATACCGAGGGGCATTGCTGCCCTGGGATATACACTCCAGCTTCCTACTGAAGACAGATACCTTATGACAAAAAGCGAGCTCCTTGACAGGATGTGTGTACTCCTTGGGGGCAGGGTTGCCGAAGAGGTGATTTTTGGGGAGATCTCTACAGGAGCTCAGAACGATCTTGTACGGACAACGGATATTGCGAAATCAATGGTAAAAGAATATGGCATGAGTGAAAAACTTGGGCAAATGACCTTTGAATCGGAGCGAAGACCGCTTTTCCTCGATATTACACCTTTCTCAGGCACGAAGGACTACAGTGAAGCCACGGCAAGAGAAATTGACGGTGAAGTGCGACGCATTATTGATGAATGTTACCAAAAGGTAAAGGCTCTGTTATTGGAAAAGAAGACCCTTTTGGAGAAAGTGGCCCGTATCCTCCTCGAAAAGGAAACCATTGAGGGTGATGAACTGAGGGTGCTTATACGAGGGCATGAGGGAGAGAATGAATAGAGCGAACATAGAGAAGAAGCAAATCGATCTTATTAAAGAATCCATATGTGTTTTTACAAAATGCATGGAGTGCAGGGATCTTTTCAGGGAAGGCAGTCTCTGTTTTGAAAGGATTGAGGATTTTGTGGATGACAGAGGCAAAAGCTGCCTCTTCCGGTTGAAAGAGATGTGCCATGACCTTTTCAGGAATTCAGATGAGGCAAGCTACAAAGAGAAACTCTATGATATTACCGTAGGTTATATCTTCCATGAAGCTATGAAACTCAGGGAGAACCTTTATCAGATTGAGTATTATAAACCTAAATATGGCATAGGCTCCCATGAGCTTACCCCTCTTGAAAACAAGATTGTTCGTGAGATTGGCATGATGATACAAAAGGCCGATAAAAGGCTGAAGGAGGGCATAAAGGAATTAAAACCTTTATTGAACGAGCTTATTGAACAGATGAAAGGTCTGATACGTCTCTATAAGAATAACTATTTGATTCCGCGGTTTATTTTTGAGAATGAAAAGACCCTTATCAGGGTATTTGGGAAAAAGGGGTTTGAAGCACTTTTGAGTGATATGTACAGGGACGGCCGTGTGTTGTTAATGTTTAAGGCTGCCCAGAGTTATCTTGAAAGCGAATACCATGAACTTGCCAGAGACCTGTTCCGGCGGGTCGCCTCCCTTGACAACAAAAACAGGCAGGCCCAGTTTTTGTTTATGTATACGTCGGCCTTTCATTTCTATTTCAAAAACCGCCCCTCAAGGGCACAGAGCTATGCTGAAAAGGCACTGGCCATGCCGGGAGATCATCATCAAATGGCCGTTTACAGGGAATCCTTGAGGAAACTGTCCAGGACGCTTTCAGAAGAAACAAAAAAGGTGAAAAAGGCATAAGGAGATATTATATAATGCCTATATATGAATATAAATGCGGAAAATGCGGCAATGAATTTGAGGTAATTGTTTTTGGAAATGATATGCCTGCCTGCCCGGCATGCGGGAATGGGATGCCGGAAAAAAAGATGTCCACCTTCGGATTTTCAATGGGGCAGAAATTCAGATCATCAACAAATACGGGGTCCGGCTGCGCAGGCTGCAGTTCTTCAAATTGTTCTTCATGCCACAATTAAAGGGGCTTGCGTCGCCCCATCTTGCTTTCCGTATGAACGTGGAATGTCCGTTCACTATCGTTCGCTTGGACGTAAAGCCCCACGTCCTACGTCCGAAGGAGCATAGCGACTGTACGTCCTACGGCTTTAACTATCCGCTATCCGCTATCCGCTATCCGCTATCTTTATGACTCTAACCTATAAGGTTCAAAAAATCATTGAACAGGAGAAACTCATTGAAAGGGGGGAGAGGGTACTCATCGGTCTTTCAGGGGGTATAGACTCGACTACACTCCTTTTTGTGCTCAGCGAGGTTAGACGGGAACTGGCTTTTGACCTTGGTATAGCCCACATCAATCATATGTTGAGAGGCGAGGAGTCCCAAAGAGACGAGGAATTTGTAAAAACCATGGCCCATAGGTTTTCCCTGCCCTGCCATATTACAAGGGTTGATATTCATGAAGAAGCAAAGCGGTCCGGCAAATCGATACAGCATGCGGCCAGGGACGTGAGATATGGATTCTTCACGGAAATAGTCCGGGGACATAACTATCAGAAGATCACCGTTGCCCATACCCTTGATGACCAGGTCGAGACCTTTCTGCTCCGCACCCTGAAAGGGACAGGAATAAGAGGGCTTTCCGCAATTCCCGTAAAGAGAGATGCTATAGTTCGGCCCTTTCTTCACATCAGGAGGAAGGAGATAGAAGAATATGCAGCAGCTATGGCAGTCCCTTTTGTGGAAGATTCTTCAAACAATACAACTGTTTATGAAAGGAACTTTATAAGAAAACAAATAATCCCCCAAATGGAAATACTGAATCCTGCATTCAGGGAGAAGATCGTCCGGCTCCTCAAAGACCTTTCGAATATTAATCAGATTTTTGATGGAAAGTCTGAAGAGTTTTTAAAACAAGAGGAACGCCGGGAAGGGGATGGGATGTGTATTAGTGTGGATGCATTAAAGGCCCTGGATGATGAAACGAGGTTCAGAGTCATGGCGAATATTCTCATACGCGTGGAACCGGGTTTTATGCCTTTACGGGAACATATCATTCAGATAGACAAGGTCATAGCAGGGCACAGGCCAAATCTTGCAGTTACACTGCCTTTTCATATCAGGGTGAAAAAGGTCTATGACAGGCTGATAGTTTCAAAGGAACATACAAGTTCTCCACCGGAGGGTATCGTCCCGGTTTCACAAGGCATGAACAGACTTGATGAGTTTGGATTGATACTCCATGTAGACTTTCTGTCTGCCCAGGAGACAATTATTACTTCTGATCCCTATACTGCTTTTTTTGACAGCGACAGGGTAGGGGAGCTCTCTGTGAGGGTCTTTCGCAATGGCGACAGATTTGTCCCCCTCGGCATGGAAGAGAAGGTAAAACTGAAGGATTTTTTTATTGCCCAAAAGATACCCAGGGAAAAAAGAAGACATATCCCCTTTCTTTTGACAGGCAATGACATTATATGGATTATCGGACAGAGGATTGATGAACGATACAAGGTGACCGGAGAGACCAGGCATGTTATCAGGGTTTCCATTGAATTTCCTCCTCAACAAGCGCCTTACATCCGAAAAATGCCGGACGGCGCTGTTAACCATGTACTCATTTTGATTGACAAGTGAGTCCTGGATAGTGTAAAGAATTCATCAGCGAATTCTTGGAACAGGTTTTTGCTGTTCTCCAACAAAGGTTCACGGTAAATACCGGAGAGTTGAGCAAGAAACAGTGAAAAGCAACAGAGGACATAAATATGTATCACGAAAAACCTGGTATTGAGAACACGGAAAAGACCATTAAGATTGTCCTCAAATATGCAAGGGAGCATGGTATCAGGGATATCATTATTGCATCCACCACGGGCTATACGGCAGAGCACATGCTCAATAATGCCCCTGAAGGGGAATTCAATATTATTGTGGTGACCCATAACACAGGGTTTGGTGAGGAGGACATCCAGACATTTCCTGACCAGTTGAGGAAAAGGCTGATCGACCACGGCATAAAGGTGCTTACCGGCACCATGGTGCTACGAAGCCTTGGGACTGCTATCAGGGAAATGACAGGTTATTCAGAGCAGGACCTCATCGCAAATACCCTGCGGATGTTTTCCCAGGGGATAAAGGTCTGTGTTGAGATGGCTGCAATGGCGGCAGATTGCGGGCTTGTACCCTTTGATGATGTTATTGCCATCGCAGGAACCGGAAAGGGAGCGGACACTGCCTGTCTCATAAAGGCGAACTCTTCCAACAGGTTTTTTAAAATAAAGGTAAAGGAAATCTTAATAAAACCAAAGGAGTTCTAATATGCTATCAAAAAGAGCCCACGCACTGAAACCATCACCAACCCTTGCCATCTCCGCCAAGGAAAAGGCCTTAAAAGCCCAGGGAGTCGATATTGCAGGGTTTGGAGCAGGGGAGCCGGATTTTGATACCCCTGCCCATATCAAGGAAGCAGCAATAAAGGCAATCAATGAGGGTTTTACCAAATACACGCCTGTTAGCGGCATTGATCCCCTGAAGGATGCGATTATAGAGAAGTTCAAAAGAGATAACGGGCTCGAATATAAGCGTGAGGAGATTATCGTCTCCTGCGGTGGCAAGCACTCTCTGTACAATCTCTTTCAGGCCCTCTTTGATGAAGGGGATGAGGTCCTGATACCCTCTCCTTTCTGGGTATCCTATCCTCCCATGGTGGAGCTTGCAGGGGCGAAACCGGTTATTATTGAAACCGAGGAGGCGGATGACTATCAGATCACCGAGAAGTTGCTGAAGAAGCATATTACAAAACATACTAAGGCAATAATCCTTAATTATCCGTCCAATCCCGTGGGTTCTGTCTTCACTCTCAAAAATCTCGAAGCTATCGGAAAGATGGCAATAGAAAAGGGTTTCTACATTATCTCGGATGAGATATACGAAAAGCTTATTTACGATGAGTATGTCCATACAAGCATTGCATCCATTGACAAGGCCATAAAGGAAAGGACCATTATTTGCCATGGTGTGTCCAAGACCTATTCCATGACCGGATGGAGGATAGGTTTCACCGCAGGGCCAAAAGAGATTATAGGGGCAATGTCAAATATACAGAGCCAGAGCACATCCAATCCCACCTCCATTTCTCAGAAGGCGGCAATTGCAGCCCTGAACGGTCCCCAGGAGAGTATTGCCATGATGCTCGAACAGTTCAAGAAAAGAAGGGATTTCCTTGTATCAGGGTTTAGAAGCATTGAGGGGGTGACCTGCTATAATCCGAAAGGGGCCTTTTACGTATTCCCGAATTTTAAAAAGGTGCTCGGTAGAAGGTATATTGAGAAGACAATAGATACATCAGCAGCCCTGACAACCCTTCTCCTCGAAGAGTTTCATACTGCGGTGGTGCCCGGGATTGAGTTCGGCAAAGAGGGATATCTGAGGCTCTCCTACGCCACCTCCATGGAAGTGATTGAAAAAGGGTTAGAGAGGATAAAGAAGGCAATAAGCGCCCTGGAATAAGAGAGGATACGTTTTATCATAGTCTCCCTCATGGGGTGATACCCATGCCTATGAGGGAGAAGCCCATACACATTATCTTTGACAATTCCATCTGCCTTCTCTATAATTTTTTTAAACTACAAAAAAGGTTGAATCTGAATGGGGGCGATAAGATATGAATGTTAAAGAAATATTGAGTGCAATGATTGAAAAGGATGCTTCTGATCTTCATCTTATAGAGGGCAATCCACCTTCCTTTGTTATTGATGGGGCCCTCAGTTTTTTTGACTACAAACCCCTGACGAGAAATGACATGAAAAGCTTTCTCGATGAGGTGGTAGAGGATACCCAGAGAAAGCAGAAGTTTTATGCCGACAAAGAGCTTGATTTTGCCTATGAGCTTGAGGGAAAGGCGCGTTTCAGGGTGAATGCCTATTTTCAGCGAAACTCCATAGCCTTTTCCATCAGGATGATCCCCCTCAAGATTTCAACCATGGAAGGTCTCGGACTGCCCGGGGAGCTTAAAGAATTCACGAGGATGAGAAGCGGTCTGGTCCTTGTTATCGGCCCGGCAAAGAGCGGGAAGTCGACCACGGTTGCAGCCATGGTCAATCTTATTAATCAGGAACGATCTCTTCACATAGTTACCATTGAAGACCCCATAGAATATGTCTATAAACCGAATAAATGCATAATATCCCAGAGAGAGGTGAGGGAGGATACAAATTCCGCTGCAGACGCATTAAAGCACATACTGAGACAGACCCCGGGTGTTGTTGTGGTTGATGGAATAAAAGACAAGGAATCAGTGAAAATGATCCTTGAGGGGGCAGAGACAGGCCATCTCGTATTCTGCACCTTAAGGGCATGGAATGTGGTCCAGAGTATCAATAAACTGGTCGATTTCTTTTCGGAGAGCGAAAAGAGGCAGGTAAGAATCCAGATATCCCATTCCCTGAGAGGGGTTATTTCTCAGCGGCTCCTGAAAAAGTCGGATAGACACGGGTATGTATGCGCATGCGAAGCATTGAAGGTCAATAACGTGATACAGAATCTCATAAGGGATGACAAGCTCAATCAGATACCTATAGCCATGGATGATCTTCGTAAAGAGGGCATGGTTACCATGAACGAAGCCTTCCTCTCTTTGTACAAGAAGGGAGTGGTGGATATACAGGAGATTATCGAACATTCATCAGGAAAACCGGGGTATATAGAGACCTTTTTATTGCAGTAAGCCTGAATTATTTATCTGTATCATTAAAATATACCTGGCAGTTCTTGTTTGCATCCCTAATAGCTGCCTGAGTGTTGGTATATGAACCTGCCGCTGCTGTGCATGTACTATTGCTAAATCCATTGATAGTGCCCCCAGGACCGATGCTCGATATGATGAGCCCGTTCGGTGGTGGTATTGGCGGTATTGCAATGCACGATCCGCCATTGACGAAGTAGGATTGTATTGGCGCAACGAGATTATTATATATCTCATAGGCTGAACAGCGCTGACATAAGAGTTTTGTCTGGAGCTCAGGTAAGGTTACCCATTTTACTATGTCGTCGTATTCGTCGGTGGCGCGGGTGAAGTCCCCGGGATAGTTATCAACAGCTATGCCGAGGGAGTAGGTGTTGATCGTCGTTGCTGCTACGATGGCCTGGTTACCGGCAGTCTGGTTGTTGCTGTTTGCGCTCGGGCTTACTACTACGAGAGCGACATTATTTACCGTGTTAAAAACTGTGCACGTAGCGTTGGTACATAATCTCAGGGTGATATTCGTCGTTGTCCGGTCACATATAGATGTGGCGAGATTGTTGTCGAATATATACTGGATCGGCCTCGCAAAGCCGTCATTCTGACTTCTGATGATTGTGGGGAACTGGACGAGAGTGGGGAGTCTGCTGTTTGTTGCGCCAAAACCGATCACGCCGTCTACCGCAGCATTGATGATCTCTTTGGTTTCTGTTATTTTTGCACGGATAGTCAGGGGCCCGATCATGCCTGCCCCAAGACTTATCAGCATGCCCAGTATTACGAGCGCTATGGCAATCTCAACGAGGGTAAACCCTCGTGAATTAAGATGTGTGCCTGTTTCTATCTTATGCACAATGGCGCCTGTGGAATTTCCTCTAAAACAACAGGGAGGGGTAAACCTCCCTGTTGTGCGAAGTATAATAATGTCCAGCGAAAATTATAGTTTTGAGTGTAGTACAATGGGTGTAGAACCAGCCCCTACGTAGGTTACTGAACCTTGAATGGAACCGGTATTCCATACGCCGTCATCGTACTGAGTATCGATGACCTGGGCTACGTCTGCCGGCACGTTTTGGAACGCAATCCAGTGGGCGAGGCCTGTGGCATTTAGGTTGATCCATGTGACACTTACATTGCCGCCAAAGGAGTGCTGGGGGTTCAATCTGCCGGAACCTGATAGGATATTCGCGAGCCTTAGATGTTCCCAGAGGATGCAGACTTCCGTAGCTGTAGCGGCTGCACAGGCATAGTTGAATGCACCAGGGTTATCGATCAGGCCATTTCCGTTTCCAGCTCCTGTTGCAGCCCATACTCCTCCTCGTGCGACTGCCGTGTTATCGTCTCCTGGAAATCTTTGGTATTTATCAAAGTAGGAATAGACGGCTGCTGTAATCTCTCGCTGCTGATTGTAAACCCTCTTGGTCTTAGCGCTGTTTATCAGCTCCTGGCCTTTTAATACGGCCCCCAGGATAATTCCGATTATGACCAGAACAATGGCAAGCTCCACAAGGGTAAAACCTCTCTGGTTTCTAAAAATTCTGCATGTCTTCATTGTGTCCCCTCCTTAGGATTTTGCGATTTTATTTAAAATATTATCGACAAAATCGATAATTAATTAAGCCATTAACCGTTAGTTTTCCAATTGTCAACGGTCTTTTTCTTCTTATTATTATACTACATATTACAAGATATTTTATAAATATTGTCAAGCCAAAGTAGAAATGTCCGGTTTGATCTTTGCTTTTTCTTTCTGCTTCATTGTTCACTTCCTTGTCTCCGCCGCCGTCACAGGGGAATGTGGTAAAGGCGGA
>PNOM01000064.1 GCA_013824835.1 Syntrophus sp. (in: bacteria)
CCCATAGCTTGGCGTTGTGGTTTTTCCTCTAAGATAATCCATTGACAAATATGGGACATCTGTCTTAGATTCGGGCGTCATTGTAGTATCTTTAGGCAAACGGCCTTTTTTCATAGCAACTACGTATTTGAATTTTGTTGTTGTCAAAGGCATTGACAGGAAGCCATGCGGTGTACTGCTCACGCAGTTACCTCGCTAAGCAACCTCAAAATCTCCTCTTCCGCTTTTTTCAAATCAGCATCAATCTCTTCTAATGGTCGTGGTGGGGTATACTTGTAGAAATGACGGTTGAAGTTGATTTCGTATCCTACCTTATCCTTGCTACGATCCATCCAGGCGTCAGGCACATGAGGCCGAACTTCGCGCTTGAAATAATCGTCGATGTCGTCTTTGAGTGGGATATTTTCAAAGTCACGAAGGTCAGTGTCGGGCTCGAAACCTGCTTCCTTCTCTCTTCTTACCGCCTCTGCCGTTGGGTCTTTTCGCGTGAAGACATCGCGAAAGAGCTTCAGTTCGGCTTTCTTCCAGCTTGACCGGCGTAAATGTAGTATGCCGAGAATCCGATTAAGCAGCGAACTCCAGTCTTTCATCGGCTCTCGGCCAAGCTTTGCGTCAATGGCCTGCACGTCATCGAGCAGGTGCGGACAGGCGTCAAGGAAGCGGGCCTTGTCTTCGATGTTCATTTGGTAGCAAAGCCGCAACGGGTGTTCGACAGTGACGCGGGTATATCCGAACTCTTCATTGTCGAAAACCTTGGAGATATCGCTCTCACCAAACGCCGCATAGCGCCTCACAATATCATCGATCTGGTTGGGTGTCCCTTCTTCGCCGTTGCCGATCATACGCCGTTTATCGCCGAGGCTTTTGCGCATGGGCACATAGATATTCCGGGCGTCGAATAATTGTATTTTCCCTTTGCGGTGCTTTTCTTTGCGGTTGGTGACAATCCAGACATAGGTGCCGATACCGGTGTTGTAGAACATCTGTTCCGGCAGCGCAATGATAGCTTCAAGCCAGTCATTTTCAATGATCCACTTGCGTATGTTGCTCTCCCCGGAACCTGCTCCGCCGGAAAAAAGCGGTGAGCCGCTGAAGACAATGGCAAGACGCGAACCATGTTTAAGCTGATCAGGCAGGACAGGCTCGAATTTATCAACCATATGCTGGAGAAAAAGGAGAGAGCCGTCATTCACGCGGGGGAGTCCGGCGCCAAAGCGTCCGCCAAAGCCTATCTTTTCGTGTTCCCGGACAATTTCCTTCTGCTGCTTCTTCCAGTCCACGCCGAAGGGCGGGTTTGTGAGGAAATAGTCGAATTTGTCTTCGTGGAATTGGTCATCGATAAAGGAATCGCCGAAGCGGATATTGTCTCCGCCGCCGTTATGATCGACCTGCTTCATGAGCATATCAGACGCGGCAGTTGCAAAGGCCCTCTTGTTATAGTCCTGCCCGTAAACATAAAGCCGAGCTTCCTTGTGGTGGTTGCGCAGATAGTTCTGAGCCTCGGCCAACATGCCACCGGTTCCGCAGGCTGGATCGAGGAGTTTACGTACTGTGCCCGGCGTGGCAAGAAGTTCATCATCGTTTATGAAGAGAATGCTCACCATGAGGCGGATAACCTCACGAGGTGTAAAGTGATCACCGGCTGTCTCATTGGCAAGCTCATTGAAGCGACGGATCAGGTTCTCGAAGATGAGACCCATGTCCTCATTGGGCACTTTGTCAGGATGTAAGTCCACATCGCAGAATTTGGAGACGACAAGGTAGAGAATATTGGCCTCCCGCATCTTCTCAATCTCACCCTCAAACTCGAAATAGTCGAAGATGGTGCGGACGTTCTTTGAAAACCCCTTTATGTAGCTGACAAGATGCTTCTCGATATTGTCGGGATCGCCTTTCAGTTTTTCAAAAGTAAGTGGTGAATGATTATGGAATCGCTGACCGGCAGCCTTGTCGAGTATGCTCTCCAGGGCTGTGTCTTTGTGTTTCTCCTTTATCAGTTCATACCTTTTTAGTACCACGTCCTTGGTAGGCGCAAGCACACAGTCAAACCGGCGTAGCACTGTCATGGGTAACATAACCCGCTCATACTGCGGCGGTCTGTAAGGTCCGCGAAGCAGATCGGCAATCTGCCATATTAAGTTTGCATGTTCCTGGTGATTAGCCATCTATCGGCCTACCATGTGATGATATATTTTGTGTCGTCCGGCCAAAATACAGGTTGAATCCGTCTGTATATGTAATAATTCTTTCCATCGGCATTCCTCAAAAACGCTTGACAGCATTTATTATGGCGTTATACTTATTACATCAAACATCCCCAACGATAGCATCGTTGGCCCGACGCTCTCCCGGAAACGAGAGGGCGTTTATTTTTGTGTCTTTTCCTAATGCTATCAAACACAAAGGGGTATTGCAAGGACTAAACCAAAATCATGCATTAGATGAAACATATTTATTATGACTCTACCTTCCTCACCCACCAGCCTTCTTCCTGCTTTTTGTGGCAACCGTAACGGTTGAAGCAGGCTTGGCAGATAATGGCGCTGCTTCCTTCGGCTGCTTTGCCTCACTTGCGTGATGAGGGCACAGACGGCCTGCAATTCATCAAAGAGCTTCTGAAGGTCTGAATCAGGAAGGGCGGGTAGGGACGTTGTTTCTTAAAGTGCATAATTACTGATGAGGTATGTGTACGGACGGCAGAGACGTTGTTTCTCAGCGTGCATTATGCTCTCTCGGTGACGTATATAACCTCCGTCTGCCGACAGCGTCACTTTCGAATGCGTTTATACTGAGGCGGGTGTACTTATAAATCCCATGGATAGACCTGAAACGGGTCTTTCCTGGTGCCGTTCATGGCGGTCACTTTGTAGTTATCTATGCCATAGTGGGTGTTGAAATAGCGTATGGCCCCAGGGCTGAATTGCTCAAAGTTCAGTTTGGCCTCTATGGGTGTAAGGGCATCCCTCACCCTCAGTATGAAATCGATCTCCTTCTTGTCCTTGGTTCTCCAGTAGAAAACAGCCTCCCTGCCATACTTCTTCACCAGTTCGGCAAAAATGGCCGTCTCAAAAACCTGACCCAGCACCTCCCTTGGCCTCAAGCAGTTTTTATCCCGAATAGATGTACTTGACAAGCTGTAATCTATAGGATACATTAATACTGTGATTGAGGTACGGCAGACATTACAGGGATATACAAAAAGCCATTAAATTGGCTGGAACAATTTAGGAGGATTGAAGCATGACAAGCAATAAAATAAAAACAATTCCGTGGGATGCGGCAGAGCATCTAAAGACAGAAGAGGATATGGCGAATTATCTTGAGGCTGTTCTCGAAGATTCTGATCCGGCGCTTCTATCGGCTGCCCTGGGGGATATTGCCCGCGCAAAGGGTATGACGCAAATCTCCCGCGAGACAGGCCTCGGCAGAGAAAGTCTTTATAAAGCGCTTTCCCCTGGAGGCAACCCCGCATTTTCCACTGTAATGAAAGTAATGAAAGCGCTTGGACTAAAGTTAAACGTGGTTCCATCCCGCCAGTAGTACCGAGGAGGATGTTTCCTATCACCCGCATATACAACGTTTTTTTAATGTTTTTTTAATTGACTCATTACTGAAAAGGTGCGCAAATATTTGCCATGGATAACCTGCAGGCCGTAATATTCGGGATAGTGGAGGGCATTACCGAATTTCTGCCCATCTCGTCTACGGGGCATCTGATGCTTACCGGTCACGTTATGGGACTTCCCCAAACCTCATTTCTCAAGTCTTTTGAGATTGTCATTCAATTTGGCGCCATTCTGTCTGTGGTTGCCCTCTATTGGAGGTCCCTCCTTGTGAACTGGGAGATCATGAAACGGATTGCTGTTGCCTTTATTCCCACGGGGATTCTTGGTCTCACCCTTTACAAGATTATTAAAAAATATCTCCTTGCAAGTACCACGGTAGTGCTCTGGTCTCTGCTTTTGGGCGGTATATTCCTGATTGTTTTCGAGCTTCTTCATAAAGAAAAGGATGATGCAGAAGACGATCTTTCGAAGATCCCCTACCGTACCTCGATTTTTATAGGGCTTTTCCAGTCTATTGCGATGATTCCCGGGGTATCAAGATCAGCATCCACAATTGTAGGGGGCCTGATCCTTGGCCTTAAGAGAAAGACCATTGTGGAATTTTCTTTCCTCCTTGCAGTGCCGACAATGCTCGCAGCCACAGGCCTTGACCTGCTAAAGAACTTCAACCAGTTCTCTGTTGATCAGGTCCAATTTCTTGCCATTGGTTTTGTTGTCTCCTTTTTTGCAGCCCTTGCAGGTATAAAATATCTCCTTAGTTTTATAAAGAATCACACCTTCATTCCTTTTGGCATCTACAGGATTATCCTCGTTGTGGTTTTCTGGTTTGTAATGTACAGGTAATGCGGTTAAATCCGGTCACAGTAGTAATGCGGAAGGAGAGGCTATGTTTGAAGAATACATAAAAGATGCCTTTAATAAATGTAATGTCGGCAAACTCCTTGGCATTAAAATTGTTGAACTGGAAGAGGGGAGGGCTAAAGGGATCCTCCTTATCAAAAAGAAGCATCTGAATCTCTTTGGCAACGTACATGGCGGTATACTCTTTGCCTTTGCCGATCACACAGGCGGGGCATGCGGCAATACACTGGGGAAAAAGGCAGTACTTGTTGAATCATCAATACATTATATGAAGGGTGCTTCAGGAGAAGGGAAACCCATTTTTGCTGAAGCTGCCCTGACCCACAGGGGTAAAACCATTGGCAGGGTAGATGTGAGTATCTTCGATGAAGAGGGTAACCTTGTTGCAATGTCTCATCAGATTTTCTTTATAAAAGACGATGTCCACACAACAACGGCTGCTGAACATATTTGACACCCTTCTCAGCGCCTTTGGCACAAGACACTGGTGGCCCGGTGATTCGCCTTTGGAGATCATCGTAGGGGCTGTACTTACCCAGAACACGTCCTGGAAAAACGTTGCAAAGGCCATTGGCAACATGAAAATCCATGGGATTATGGATTTGGACCGCCTCTATAAGATAGAACAGGATGAGCTTGCAGAAATAATACGATCGGCAGGTTTTTTCAATATTAAATCCAAGAGGCTAAAAAATATAATTAATATCATACATGATGTATTTGATGGAAGTATTGACAATTTAAACAAATTAGAGATAACAGAACTAAGAGAGCTCCTGCTCAATATAAACGGAATAGGGCCTGAAACTGCGGATAGCATCCTCCTCTATGCCCTTGATAGACCTGTTTTTGTTGTTGATGCCTACACAAAGAGATTCCTTAAAAACCATGACCTTTATCAGGAAAGCAGCGACTATCATGATATCCAGAGATACTTCCAGGGGCATCTTCCTTCAGACAGGTATCTCTTTAATGAATTCCATGCCCTTATTGTCGCCCTCTGCCAGATGTACTGCAAAAAGACACCGCTCTGTAGTGATTGCCCTTTAAGTGCCGATAAAGTGGTTACTAATAGGTGATCTGGACCTTTTGACTGTTTTTTGACTTCTCGATCCGGCCCAATGTAAAGGCTGTTTCTCCCATGGCGGTGAGGATATCAAGGATGCCCTGTTCGTGTTCTTTTTCCACAATACAGATGTAACCTATGCCCATATTAAAGGTTGAATACATCTCTTCAAAGGGGATGTTGCCTAACCTCATGATGAGCTTAAATATATTGAGTACCCTGTCAAGGGGGAGATGCATATTTACCGTAAGCCCTTCAGGGATTATCCTCCCTATGTTCCCAGGAAGACCGCCCCCTGTAATATGGGCCATGCCTTTTATGGGAAAACTCTCCAGGACTTTAAGGATAGACATTACGTATATCTTTGTTGGTTTCAGCAGTTCTTCGTAGAGCTTTCCCTCAATACCCTCTATCTCGCTAAAAATGTTCAGGTTATGAACTTCAAGAAGGACTTTTCTCACCAGAGAAAATCCATTGCTGTGTATGCCGCTCGAAGCCAGTCCGATGACCACATCGCCGTCCTTAATTCCGGAACCGTTGACAATGGCCTCTTTTTCGACAAACCCCATGACAAAACCGGCAAGATCATACTCCCCGTCTTTGTAAAAAGAGGGCATCTCTGCGGTTTCTCCACCGATTAAGGCGCATCCCGCTATGTTGCATCCCTCGCATATACCTGAAATAACATCTTTGTAGGCCCTGTCCTCTATGCGTCCGCTGGCAAAATAGTCGAGAAAGAAATAAGGTTTTGCGCCCATGGTAAGAACGTCATTTACACTCATGGCAACGAGGTCTATGCCTACGGTATCATGTTTATCTGAAATAAAGGCGATTTTTAGTTTTGTCCCTACGCCGTCTGTAGAGCTTGCCAGAACCGGGTTTTTATATCCTGAAGGAATTTCCGTAAGGGCGGCAAATCCGCCTATGGAATTTAAGACAAAGGGGTTAAAGGTGCCCTGTATCTTCTTTTTTATGTGGTGCAGAAGTGTATCGGCTTTATTTATATCAACCCCTGCATCCTTGTAGGTAATGCCTGCCATGAGACTAATCTAAAACGGATAGTCGTCCAATGTCAAACATATTGTTGGTGTGAGATAATTGAGGCCAGATGCTGTTATAAAGAGAAGGGGTGTTAATTCCTCCTCTTTTATATCATATTGTCAATAAATTCATTTACCGCAATTGCAGGTAAGGTTATGATCTGGACCGTTCCCCTTGAACCGAATTCAATTGAAATTTTTGCAACTGATTCGTTGTTTGGGGCTTCCAGGATGCTCAGGAAATCATATTGACCTAATAGCGCGTACTGAGCGAGAACCTTGGCGCCCATTTTTTCCATTTCCACATTTACTTCTTCAATGCGTTCCGGGTGTTTTTTGATTGTTTTTCTGCCTTCATCGGTTAAATTGCTGAGCATTATATAGATTGGCATTGCATCACCTCTCCCTTCTGCAGATATATGACTTATTTTAGTATGCTTTCCTGTATTGTCAATATATTTTTATAAAAGAGGGTGATATTTTACTTGAATAATCATGTAAAGAGCGTATAAATTAAAAAGAGAAAGTGACGTGAATCACATATATTGTGTTGAATTTATGGGATTAAGTGTTTACAATAAATTTCTAACCCTTTTGGAGTAAGATATGAATATCGATCTTTCAAAGATAGGAAGGATTCTCAAAGAACAAAGAGAAGAACAGGGACGTACCATACAGGAAGTATCTGAGGTGCTCTGTGTGAGGAAATCTCTTATTCGTGCCATCGAAGAAGGTGATTGGCAGATGTTGCCCCATCAAGTATATGTGAGGAGCTATCTAAAGGATTATGCCAATTTTCTTCATATCTATGATGAAATAGTCCTTTTTCTTAACGTCCCTGAAAGCAAGCCGGAGGCCGTTGATACTGTTAGCGTTCCCCTCCGTCAAAAGCCGGTGAAACAGAAACCGGCACATATAAAACATGATAATTCCAAGCGCGAAGGCCCTAAAGAGGAGAAAAAAAGGATTGGAAGATTCTCAAGGACTACAGTAGCGTATTGCATTATCCTGGTTATTGCAGCGACAATATTTGTTTATGAGAGGATTGAAAAGGAAAGGGCATTAACGCCTGAAGTGGAAAACGCGAGTCGTGTTGCGGTAACCTCCCAGGCAAATAACGAGAACGGCAGCGTTTCCACTATTAACGATGTGAAAAGGCTTATGATCACCTGTCATGAAAGAACATGGATAAGCGTGGTGATCGACGAGAAGGAAAAAAAGGAATTTATGCTAAGCCCTCAGGAGATTATAGTGCTTAATGCAAAAGAGGGTTTTGACATTCTTGTAGGAAATGCAGGCGGTGTAAAGCTTCTCCTTAACGGAAAAGAAACAGAATTTACCGGAAAAAGCGGTGAAGTGAAGAGAATTAAGCTCTCCTGACCCCCCGACATCAGTTCAACGTTCTATGTTCAATGTTGCAGGCTTCTTTAAAACCAAGTCTATTTATAACATTGAACGTTAAACATAGAACGTTGAACTGCCTTTCTTATTTCTTTATATTGTCCCAGTCTTTTAAGAACCTTTCAAGACCGATATCAGTCAGGGGATGGTTCATGAGCTGTCGCAGCACATTAAAGGGAATTGTTGCGATGTCTGCGCCGATGGTTGCAGCCTGAAGTACATGGAGAGGGCTTCTGATGCTTGCCACGATAATCTCAGTCTCAAATCCGTAGTTTGAAAATATAGTCAGCGTGTCTTCAACTATGTCCATGCCTCTTGCTGAAATATCATCGATTCTTCCAATAAAGGGGCTTACATAGGTCGCCCCTGCTTTTGCTGCGATAAGGGATTGGACTGGCTGGAAAATGAGGGTTACGTTTGTTTTAATCCCCTCCTGGGAAAGGATACGGACTGTTTTTATACCTTCTTCGGTCATAGGGACCTTTACCACCACATTCGGCCCGAGGGTAGATAGTTTTCGCGCCTCGTCACACATACCCTTTGAATCTGTTGAGATCACTTCCAGACTGACCGGGCCTTCAACGAGAGCTACGATCTCTTTTATGGTGCTTTCCGGGTCCTTTTTTTCTTTTGAAAGGAGCGTGGGATTGGTTGTTACCCCGTCTACAAGCCCCAGCTCAATACCTTTTTTAATTTCTTCAATGTTTGCTGTGTCTATAAAAAAATTCATATTCTCCTCCTGCCTTTTTTGTATTTATTAGAAAGTTGTCTGTATTTTCCACCTTATATACCCGGTATGATACACATAAAAAACAGGAAGTTTCAAGGGTGTTTCGTTGCACCAGGCGTTTCATGCCTGTCATGCCTCAAGCCTTTTGTTTTAGCTTATATTTCGACGCACCTCTTCAGCGCTTGTAAAGACGGATATTCTCTGTGTATCGTCAATGGCATCAAGAAAGGACGAGAGGGGCTTCAAATAGAGCGGATGAGTCAGCAGGGGGTCTATTTCAAGACATGGTATAAGGGTAAATTTTCTTTCATGAAGTCCGGGATGGGGTATTTTAAGAGAGAGGTTGTCAAGGGTTATTCCTTTAAAGAGAAGAATATCGAGGTCTATGATCCTGGGGCCGGAAACAACGTCTCGTACCCTCCCCATGGCATGTTCAATGTGATGGAGAAATTCCAGAAGACTAATGGGGGAGCCTTCCCATATAAAGGAAATTACACAATTGATGAAATCTCCTTGAGGAATGGGTGAAACGGGAGATGTGATATAAAGGGACGATGTATCGAGGAAACCGACCCTTGAATCATCGATAATTGTCTTAATGCCTGTGATGCAATGGTGCACGGAATTACCGATATTTGATCCGATTCCGATGAAGATCCTGTTGTCCACGGTATTTAATGGGGTTCAATCTTTTTGTTGGCGATATCTTTTGGAGAAGGTGTTTCTTTTTCATCCGGCTCCTGAATGGCCTTTTTGAAGCCTTTTATGCTTTTGCCGATGGCGCCTCCTATTTCAGGGAGCTTGCCTGCGCCGAAGACGAGGAGGAGTATGACAAAAATCACGATGAGCTCAGGAAATCCGAGGCCGAACATGGAAATAGACTATCATGCACCTGTTGAAATAGTCAACGATTATGAAAATCGGGTAGTGTCCTAATTAGGACACTACCGAAAATCGGGCTCGTGTTCTCTTTGCTGTTACAAGGGGGTATTCATGTGTTCCCGGAGGATGCTTCCCCAAGGCGATCTCGAATCATTTTCAGGATTACGAAGGACTCCCGCTCCCGCTCCTCCAAAGAGCCCGTGATATAACCGATCGTTTCCCGGTAGTCCGGCATAAAAATCTTGGAGAGCGCGTTGCAGCGCCGTTGGGTTTTGCGAAGTTCCATAGCCAGCCGCATTACGGCATTTTCCAGTTCCGCCAGTTCTGCAAGCAGGGGGAGCGCTTCAATGAAACGGCTCATGGCAATATCGGTATTCGCCGAAGTTCCACTCACTCCGAACTGGACACTGACCGGCTCTGTTTGAACCGTTACGCGGGGAATCTTTATGCCCATCAGGTGCTGGTCCGAGATATCCACGCGATGGTCCATGCTTACGGCGAGAGCAGCCCGTTCGAGGGCCTCGGATCCGACCTCCAGCCGGGTCTCACGTAGGGCTGCAAAGGCCCTGCGAAGGGCTTCGCGAGCGTTCCGTTCGGCATCACGGGCACGGTTCAGGCGGCTCATCATTTCAAAGATAAGGATTTGTCGTTTTTGCTCGAGGAGGTCGTAGCCCTCTTCGGCAAAGGCAAGCTGTCGTTTCAGCACGAGCAAATTAGACTTGGTCGGTGCGATGTTCAGCTTTCCCATAGAACCATTCTACCTGGTTACGCCCCCTGAAGGGGCGTTGCACAGATAGGAGCCTCCTCTTTTTCGTGGTAGTATTTCTTCAACAGGGCGTCGCTCACGCGGTGCAACTCATCTTTAGGCAATGTTGACAGCACGTCCCAGCCGAGTTCAAGTGTAGTCTCGATAGACCGATTCTCGTATTCACCCTGGTTCAGGAAACGCATTTCAAAGGCCTCGCCGAACTTCAGGTATTGCTTATCGAGTGTGCTCAACTCCTCTTCGCCGATGACATCGGCCAGTCCCCGCACCCGCTTGACGTAGGCATAGCATGCGAATAACTGGCTTGCGAGAATCGGATGATCTTCCCGGGTGTAGCCTTTGCCCACGCCATCTTTCATCAGACGCGACAGGCTTGGAAGACCGGCAATGGGCGGATAAACACCACGCTGAAATAGGTCGCGATCCAGCACGATCTGCCCTTCGGTGATGTAGCCGGTGAGATCGGGGACAGGATGACTGATATCATCAGAGGGCATGGTCAGAATGGGTATTTGAGTGATCGAGCCTGGCGAGCCTTCGATGCGACCGGCACGCTCGTAGATACTGGCAAGATCGGAGTAGAGATAGCCCGGATAACCTTTGCGGCCCGGGATTTCGCCCCGGGCTGTGCCCACTTCGCGCAGACTTTCGCAGTAATTTGTCATATCCGTCAGCAGCACCAGTACGTGCTGGCCGCAATCAAAGGCCAGGTGTTCCGCCAGGGTCAGGGCGACCCGCGGGGTGAGAAGGCGCTCCACGCTTGGTGCATCGGCCAGGGAAAAGAACATGACGGCGCGAGCAAGGGCGCCTGAGTCCCGGAAATTGCGAATGAAAAACTCGGCTACGTCATGCTTCACGCCCATGGCAGCAAAGACAATCGAGAACTCGACTTCTTCTTCCAGCAGGCGCGCCTGCCGTACGATCTGAGCGGATACGCGGTCATGAGGCAAGCCGTTTCCGGAAAAGACAGGCAGCTTCTGGCCGCGGACCAATGCATTCATCCCATCGATAGCCGACACACCTGTTTGTATGAATTCGCGCGGATAGCGCCGGGCATAAGGGTTTATGGGCATGCCATTCACATCGCGCCGCTCAGCGGAGAGCGCAGAAGGACCACCGTCAGCCGGACGGCCGAGACCATCGAATACGCGACCCAGCATCTGCCGTGAAACGGGCAGGCGAAAGCTTTCCCCCAGGAAGCGTGCGTGCAAGGATTGATTCGAAAGGCCTGTTGTCCCTTCGAGGACCTGCACCACGGCCTGGGTTACAGAAATATCAAGGACGCGACCGAGACGGGGACGACCGGCGTAATCGAGAATCTCAACAATTTCGTCGTAGCCCACATCACGAATCCTTTCCACTACAACCAGCGGTCCATCGATGCGCGAGGCGCCGACGTACTGCAATCCATGGTCTTCTACGTCAAAAGTGGCGTGCATATTGGGGTAGCCTCCTTGGCATACTCTTTTGCCAGTGTTTCTGTCTCTTCCATGATCCGACCTTCCAGCTCCGTAAGTTTTTCAAGTTCTCTGTTGCCAAAAGCCGTCTTTGCCCGCAGTAAGTGGGGTACACAGCCTAAAGACCGGATTCGCGCCAAGGGCACACCCCCTTGAATTAAGTCCCGGCCCCTGCGATAGAGGGTAAGAATAATGCGCAGGAGCATAACCTGCCGTTCAGGCGTGCAATACATGTCGTTTTCGTCAAAAGCACTTTGGGCGAGAAAACCGTCTTTAATGATCTCGGCGATAAAAAGGATCAACCGTTGCCCGTCGGGCAGGACATCTGGTCCCACCAGCTTAACGATTTGCTGGAGACGATCCTCCCGTTGGAGGAGAGTCAGTGCCTCTGTGCGCAAATCGATCCAGTCGGGGGCCTCTTTCTTCCACCAGGAAGCTACATCCTCCACATACTCAGAATACGAGTGCAGCCAGTGGATTGAAGGATAGTGCCGCGCATTGGCCAGTTCGGTATCGAGGGCCCAAAAGCAACGGATAAAACGGCGTGTATGCTGAGTGACGGGTTCGGAAAAGTCGCCGCCGGGTGGGCTGACGGCACCCACGATACTCACGGAAGCCTGCTCGCCCGCAAGGGTAGTTACAGCGCCACCGCGCTCATAAAACTGTGCAAGCCGGGTGGGCAGTGACGCCGGGAAGCCTTCTTCTGCCGGCATCTCTTCCAATCGTGCGGCCAGTTCGCGCAGGGCCTCTGCCCAGCGGCTGGTCGAGTCGGCAAAGACTGCCACACTGAAGCCCATGTCTCTGTAATATTCGGCCAGGGTGATGCCGGTATAGATAGATACTTCCCGCGCTGCCACAGGCATATTCGAGGTATTGGCGATAAGGATGGTCCGCTCCATCAGAGGCCTACCGGAACGGGGGTCTTTAAGCTCCGGAAACTCACGGAGCACATCAGTCATTTCATTGCCCCTCTCCCCGCAACCAATGAAGACAATAATTTCAGCATCTGACCATTTTGCAAGTTGGTGCTGCGTGATTGTTTTTCCCGTGCCGAATCCGCCCGGGATGGCCGCGGCGCCGCCCTTGCCGATGGGAAAGAAGGTATCAATGATGCGCTGCCCTGTAATCAGTGGCTCGGTGATACGCAATCGTTCAGAAATGGGACGGGGTACCCGCACAGGCCATCGCTGAAGCATAGTTACCTCACGGGGGCCCGTTGCAGTTTCAATGACAGCCAATGGATCGAGGAGCCCATAATCCCCTTTATCAACAATGGACCGTACCGTACCGCTAATATCCGGGGGAGTCATAATCCGATGGTTGACCAGTGGTGTCTCCACAACCAGGCCTATGGCTTGACCGGCGGTCACCATCTCACCGGAACTGATCAGCGGTTCAAAGGTCCAACGCTTCTCCGTGTCCAGAGGGTCCACTTTTTCGCCGCGACGTATCCAGGCCCCGCTTCGAGCTTCAATACCCGGCAAGGGACGCTGAATGCCGTCGTAAATGCTACCGACCAGCCCGGGGCCGAGCCACACGGACAAAGGCGCGCCCGTACACCGGACCGGCGCTCCAGGCTTCAACATGGTGGTGTCCTCATATACTTGAATAGTGGCATAATCGCCAACCAGCCGCACCACTTCTCCAACCAGGCCCAGGCTGCCCACCTGCACGACTTCATACATCTGAGCAGCGTACATGCCCACAGCAGTTACGATGGGACCGCTAATGCGGGTAACCACCGGTTCAGCGGTCTTGGTAACAATAGTCATGGGCTGTCTCCTCCTTTTTCCGGGACACCCGCAAGCGGGTACTTCGATGGTTTTTTAGTATAAGTCATATATGACCTATTGGACCTATACTAAAACCAGAATGAGAACACCTTCACGTCCCATGCATGGCCGACTGTGTAGGTGCCGGAACGAAGGCCGCCTCCACCGCTATCTGTTGCCTCAGCTCCGGCCACAGTCGTTCCAGTCTCTTCGCAAAGCGGTTATCCCACACCTGGCGAGCCTCTGCATCCTCAATAACAACACCGCCTTCCGTAATGTCAGGTTCGTGCAAAACAGTAATGCTCACCGGCCTTCCGACGGGGTGCACAATTTCCTCTGCCAGGCCGTCGCCCAGAATAGTACGGTCTGCTTCCGAAACCTTTACTACAAATACAGCACCTGCCATTTGGTTTATGGCATGAGAAGCAAGGGCGATCACGGTTTCTCGATATTCAAAACCTTCGCGGGCCAGCAATCGCTGACGTGCCTCCTCGCGCACGGATTCAAGCAGTACTTCAATACGCGCTGACCGCAGACGGCCTGTTTCAACGGGAACCGTAGCCAGAATTAATGTGCTCTGACGAGCGCCCTCCGTATGGGCTTGGTCAAGCAGCTCCTGTCGTACCCGGTCTGCTTCGGTGGTGGCATTGGTTAAGAAAACTTCTGCGTCCCGCCTCGCGCAAGTAACAATTTCCTCGCCTTCTTTCCTGGCATCTGCGAGGATTTCTCCGCGTAATACTTCTGTAGAGCTTTGATCAGTTGTCATCCACATGCCCCCTTAACCAACACTCATACCCACGGCTTCCTGTACGAATTCGCGCAGGCTCTTACGCCCTGACAGCGGTCCTTCCGGCCCGGGTATCTCGACGATCAGCGGATGTTCCCGCTCAAGTCGAATCATCTCCACTTGTGGCCGAATCCAGGCTGCCACTTTTTCGGTGATGATAATGATTCCACAGTCAGGTTGGGCTGCGACCTCATCGATAGCAATCCGGGCTTCTTCCGCTGTTGCTGCAACCTGTGCCCCGATGCCTGCCAACTGGAATCCGCGCACCGTGTCCTCGTCGGCAATGCAATAAAACTTCACCGGATTGACTCCTTATATCTTTTGTATCAGCATCATGGCGATAGCGAAGCCGAGCACGGCCAGCCCCTCCGCCAATGCCACAAACAGGATACTGCGGGTCAGCAACTCAGGTTTCTCGGCTGCTGCACCGAGCGCTGCTGACCCGATCCGCCCAACAGCATAGCCTGCGCCGAGCACACTCAGGGCAATGGCAAACGCCGCTGCCACGCCAAGGCCGATGGTTCTGTACGCCGACGCCAGATCTGTTGGTACACTCCCGCGCGTGGTTTCCTCCGCCATTGCTATCGCAGCGGGCAGGATTATACCCACGAGAACCGCTCCGATTGGTCCAATTCGCCAGTATGACAATTTTATCATGGGACACCTCCATAACTTCTGTTCAACGTTCGGGGTTCAGGGTTCAACGTTGAACATAGAACGTTGAACATAGAACCAGGTTTTTTGCCACCCCCTCTTGCTCATGACACTTAAGCCTTACCTTTCCGGGCTAAACGAAAGGGCTCAAAGGGTTGGCCGCTGCCGGAAAAAAACTTACCGAAAAACTCATAGTATTCAAGACGCAACGCCTGTACTGAAGCGATAATCCCTTCCAGAACGATTGCAATCAGATTGCCGAGAATAATGACCAGTATGCTCCAAAAACTGCCCCCGAAAGGAAAATGTCTGACCTCCTCGGCCAGCATAAATGCAGCGAAGAGCAACGCTGCGTGACTCATGGCGTAGGCCGCAATACGGACGAAGCTTATGGTGTTGGCAAGGTAGCTGAGAATAGCCTCAAAGGCCCCGACGCAGGATTCCGTAATTGCGCTGCCCATGCCTCCGGTTGCCTCGTTCCGGTGACCGCCGGCATGGTTCAGGAAATGTTCCAGGGGTTCTTTTAGGGACCAACCGACGATGGGTATTACGAGAAACAGAATGACCGATATGCCCATGAGTCCCTGCGACTGGATAGCTGCCCCATTCATTAAAAGGACCAAAGTGCCCCAGTAAAAGAGAAGGCCTATCAGACCGAACTTGTCGAGGATGGCGCCGATCACATCACCCTGTCGAAAGCGATTGACGACATTCAATATGAGTCCGATGCTGATCATGACAATGCCAATCCCAATGGCGCCGTACATCAGATGCATAGGATCGCCCTCCAGGGGATCATGCCAGAGGGCGTACTTTTTGAGTGCTTCGATACCAAAGTAACTTCCATAGACAACACCAAAAATCATGCTTGATGAACCGCCGAAAAGAAGGAGCAGGCCAACGTCCCTTGTCTTCTCGGATCTGCCGGCAAGGAGTGCGATAAGTCCGCATGCGGCAAGGACGGCTCCGTGTCCCACATCGCCGAACATCATGCCGAACATCAAGAGGTAACTCAGGGCCACAAAGAGCGTAGGCTCCAGCTCCCGATAGTTTGGGAGGCCATAGGTTGAAACCAGCATCTCGAAGGGACGGAGCAATCGTGAGTGCTTCAGTAGAACTGGGATCTGTTCCGCTGTTGAGTCATCCGGAAGGGTAGCCTGGATGGCATAACGGCCGCCGGTGATTTCTCCTATACGTTGCTCCAGAGCCTCTACATCATGGGCCGGGACCCATCCCGCGATCAGAACCGCAGATCCTGTCCGTGGAAACTTCTGGCTTGCGTCCAGGATTCGGCACTCCATATCTACAAACCCTTCAATCTCATTTAGGGGCAGCGCAAATCCGGCTGCAATCGTTGTGAGCTTGCCATTTAATTGCTCCAATTCCGTTGCTATTTGTTCTTGTTCTTTCTCCCCTTCTTTAGACAGTCTATCCACTGTCGCGCCTTTGACTACAGGAAGCATCTCGCGCTGAAAGCCCGCCTGTTGCAACGCCTTTTCCAGGGCGGATCGGCCCTGACGGGTGGTGATCGCGAAAAGCGACTGCTGCCCTTTTTGCTGGGCCAAGGGAAGGAGAGCCACATTATCTCCGACTTCTTTTCCAAGACTCTCAAGATTTTGCGCCGGCAAACTCCCTGTGACAAAATGGAGAAATGAAAACTGGTCGAGCCCGTCCAAAGGAATCTCGATCCCGCGATAACGCGATACCCGTTCGAAAGTGGCAGTCAATTCATTCTGGCGTTGCAGGAGACGCTGGCGGTGCGCCAATAGGTCTCCGCTCTGTTGTTCCATGGCGCGGAGGCTTGTGTCTGCTTGCTCCAATGTTATTTCTGAAGGTTCTGCTTCTTTGAGTAATGGGACAATTACCCTGCGGGTACTTATCCCATTACTTACCGCAGGGGAGTTCATTTCCAATGGTTTGCGAAGTTCCTGAATGCGAACCCGGATACGATCATAACGCGCCAGTTCCCCGGTGTGGTCAATTGGGGCCAGAGGTGCTGTGTCGGGCCCTGACTGCGCGCGCGTCAGGTGCACTGCTCCCAACTGGCCCAAGCCCTTGAGCACAGCGCGCTCGTCCTGAGCGAGCACGACCGCGTGGAGCCGCATCATGGGCACTGCCCTAAACATAGATCCTCTCCATATCAGTCCGCGGGATCAAACGTCCACGGATTGTCTCGGCAGCTATGCCGCCATGAATCCCTTCGGAAATCGTGATGAGGTTGGCCACTTCCACGCGACGGAGACCCACGTAGCCCATGATTGCCCCCAACCCCATGTGGCTTTGACGAAAGGCCAGGTTGGATAAACGAAAGAATCGCGTCCACGCGAGACCTTCCAGGGCTGGGGCATCAACGGCTATCGATCCATCCTTCGGTCCGTGTTTGAAAGGCGATGTATCGAACACGCGCTCAGCGACTCTGCCCACCGACGTATAGAGATCCGGATCATTAAGCATAGTGGCAAAAAGCGCGCGAGGAATCCGGGTTCCCGGGATATGTAACGGTCGCAACATCTCCGGCGTCACGCTATAGTGGAATTTTCCCCGGGCGACCACCATGAGGTGGAAGATGTCCACTTCCTGATAAACCATTGGTTTTATGATTTCCCGGTCTTTTAGCGGGAGTCTTTCCATTCGGGCAACCAATCCCTGAAAATAGCCGCGGTCCAGGGCTGCTTCAAAGAAGAATGGTCGGGGATAATCGCGATAGATTGCCCCGCGGGCATTTAACCCGGAGCTTCCTTCGAGAAGGTCTTCGCTTTCTTGTCTTACCTTTGATACACCGCGACTTGTCGCGGGGTAGTTCATTTCGAGAGCCTTCTCCAGGTTCTCCCGAAGGAGTCCCTTTGGGACCAGCCTGACAAAATCCTCCGGAGATTCCGCTGCAGCCAGCCCCTGTGTGTCCAAGGCCAACTCCCTGGGAAGGGAGACGAGATGCCCGTATAGTTCTTCGATAGGGGCCTTTGTCACACATACCCGGATCAATACCTTCAGATTTTCCACTTGGAACCGGACCAGCGTCCAATCAAGCAGATCGGCTCCCGGGCCGGACATATGGGCACGGAGGCCGGATAACTCGCCGATCAGTTCATGGACTGACAGGCGCTGGAAATCAAGAATTCCTTTAAACTCCGACTCAGGAAAGATTGTATGAAAATATTCTGGAAGGCTCCGAATGTGGCACAAAACATCGAGTCGCTCGGCCTCGGCCATGCGGCTGCGGCGGGCATGAAGACGGGCCGCAAGATAATCGAGGTCATTCGCTATTTGTTGCTTCGAAGCAATGACCAAGACAGTGCCCGATCCGGCTATGGTTGTTTGCACACGACGCACCGGACGACCCCTTCAATGGCCCTCTCCCTGTCGGCTGGTTCAAGCTGGATATGACTTTCGATTTGAATGGCAGCTTCAGTCAAACGGTACTGTTTTTCCCGCTCGGCTGTTTCTACTGCGGCCCCTACTATCCTCCCGGCCTCGATGAGTGCTTCCTGACGTGCCCGCTCAACAACATCATGCCCCTTCTTCTGAGCGTCTGACAAGATGTGGTCCGCTTCGGCCCTGGCCGCTTCGACTGTAAGTCTCGCCTCACTCTCTGTTGCGATGATCTTTTGGATTACATCTTGCACGGCATCACCTCCCGCGAAAATGAGCTCCTGTTGTTACGTTAAACGTTTCCCGTTGCTTTCAGGGGCTGTCCTGTTTGTAACGCCTGATCATTTCATCGCCGATCAACCGTGCGGCTTCGTCGTACCGAACCAGGTCCGTATTAATGATTATGTGGTAGAGCAGTGGATCATCGATGTCTTTGTCGAAGTTGTCCTTCAGGTAGCGCCTGCGTCCTGCATCCTTTTTCTTGATATAGTTGATGGCTGATTTTTGATCGAGACCTAAAACCTTCTGCGCCTGCTCGATCCTCTTTTCAAGGGAACCAACCAGACGAACATGAAAGACGGTCGGCAACTCCATGGTGACGATATTGCCTCCTCGACCCACGAGGATAACATTCCCTATTTGAGCGAGCCGTAATATGGTTGCGTTAGTTTTCTCCACGAGTGTCCAGGTGGAGGGGTGCAAGCCCAGAAACTCCTCAAATGCATCGGTCAGCATGCCCTTGTGGCCTTCCTTCATAAAATCGCCAACGCGCTTGTGGAGATTATGCTCCTCCAGTACCTTGGCAACGAGATGCTGAGAGAAAACGGTCCACACCTCATGAGAAACAGTATGCGTTTGTAGATAGTCTGCCAGGTCTGAAGCGACCGTAAGCCCGCCCGCCCCCTCTGCCCGTGAAATTGTTATAGCCGGTTTTGCAGGGGTTCCGGAAATATCTTCGCCCTTTGAGCCAAAGTGGCGCTCAATGAAAGACGCACTTTTTTTAGGACTTATATTCTCCCACATCTCGTAACCTCCTGTTGTAATGCTATAACTTTCATCATATTCTACATATAGTCCATAGTTTCGTGTTTGTCAATACCATCTTTTTTGCA
>PNOM01000065.1 GCA_013824835.1 Syntrophus sp. (in: bacteria)
TTATTGCCTATTTAGTTTCATCCATCCCTCAACCTGCTCATTCCTGCGCACACAATCAGCGTCACCGGCGCACTTTTCTTTAACCTGTTGCTTTGCTTCGGACCAGCCAGGAGGATTAACGCAGTTCGCCTGTGCTGCAAAATCTCTCGGAAAATCTACAACACATTTTGATACCAATGAAGCGTTTATTCTTGACGGAGTAGACACGCGGGACCCACCCTCCGCTGATGCACCCATGGCCTTCTGTTCGATCCTTGTTGCCGGTTCTATGTTCTGTTGTGCTATAGCTGAAGATGTTTTTCCAGATTCTTTTTCTTCAATTTGACAATTATCGGTACACTTATACCCCCGTGCTTCCATACACTTTTGAGCCTCAACCATCTTATTCTGGTATTGTTTGTGTCTTATGGCTTCCATAACTACCGTGGCCCCGGCAACAAAGAACAACGGACCAAAAGCAAAATAACCACCCTTCCTGTAGTCGCCCCCGCATTCCCTTATTGCCCTGTGATAATCATCTTGATTGGTTCCGGGTGCAAGGTTGAATTTCATTGGAGAAGTAGCGCAACTGGACAGGATGAACGCACAAGACGTGAAAAACATAAGTTTTTTGAACATAATAACCCCCCTCTACGTTTTAATCGTTACCTTCTCTTACTTCTTATTCGGAACATTCTCTTCAGGCCTACAAGTCCTATCAATCCTGAACCAAGGAGCCATACGGTTGGTGGAATAGGGACAGGGGAAGCTCCTCCGATGTTGCCGTCATGTACGGCAAGAGAGGCGAAGGCTTGGTTATTTTTTTCAATAACCACTTGCATACCTATTTCAAATCCGAACCCAAAAGCCCTATTGTCTGGTTGGTACACCGAACTTGACCATGTGACGCCTCCGTTATTAATATTCACAAACGGCCCACCCGCTCTCAGGCCATATCCCGTTTGAGGTCTTCCTTCAGAATCGTAAAGACCTTTATTGCCAAGCTCAACATAGAACAGATACGCCATCTCACTGTTCGGACTGGTAATGTTGTAGCTCCTGTCAGTTGACCCATTTACGGTAACGGTTATATTATAACTGTTGCCTCCGTTGACCGGAAGAGTACTGGGAAGTCTCCACCCGGTTACTCCCCCAACATTCAACCCAGTTGCCCAAGACATTGCCCCATCCCAGGTGCGTAATACAGCCGGAGCATCATACCAAGTGATGTTACGGTCTGTATCGTAGATAAGTCCACCACCGTTATCAACAAGATTTGCATGTGCAAGGTTTGAGAATCCGAGGACTACTGCCAGTAACGTGACAAGCACAATCTTTTCTTTCCAACAGCTATTCATTATAATTCCCCCATAGTTGAATTAATTGCAACCACAGGAGGGGCTTAAGGTTCCGTCGCAACATAATGCCCTACCTCCTTCACATCCACATACTCCACCGCGCCAGGAACAAGCAACCTTGATTTGGCTCTTCTGGTGATATCCCCAAGAAAACCGTAAGTACGGAAGGGATCGTACAAATAGGTACTTTGTCGGTAAAACATGAAAGGGGAAGAAAGAGTATGATGAAAAGGATAATGGGTAGTGGTTTCATGGAGCCTCCTATGTGGCTAATCTATTTTTACCCGTTTAAGCCTTATTGTCCCTCGGCAAATCCACATCTACATCGTACTTCTGTTTCATTATGCGTTTCGTGGTTTGCCAGAGCCTTTCATCCCGGATGTCTGCCATAAGCGGGTGGCTTACATAGTACCACCTATACCCCTTAACGCCGTGTTCTATTCCCAATTCTGCCATAGCGTGAGCATAGCAGGTATAACGTACACGCTCTGGATAGGCTTCTAAATCTATTTCGCGCCCAATACTTTCAGAAAGTCGCATATTGGCAAGATCAATAATATCGGCTCGCATTCTATCATCACATTGATACAAAAAGACATATTTTCCCACAAAGGCCATTTTCATTTCCTCTATTCGCTTTCCTCCAAACAATAAATCAAAAAAACCCATACCTACTCCTATATCTCCCCTTCTTTAGATCGAAACAAGGTATCAAACAACTTCTGATAGAAAAAATATCTACCATGCACAGAAAAACCAAACGGCTGCAAGGATGAAGCCGGATATCTCGCCGAAAAATAAACTCCATACATTCCCCAACATCTCTTTTGCTATCCGTGAAGAATATTTCTCATCAAATTCTTCTATTAGTTGTGCGTCTGTCTTAGCCTTACGCAAGTTCCTTGGAACGATAAGGATCAATATCAAAACAGATGAGAGAAACGGCAAGATCGTAAATGATCCTTTACCAACAACCCAACTAAAAATAAACCATCCAAATGCCACAGCAGCAGCCGAATAAACGACACCAATAATAAAGCCAGCAATTGTGGAACGTAACTGGACAGATGCCCAGATGAGTGCAAAAGATATTGGTACCCCGATTACAAACCCCGCTACCCTGGACGCAATAAAGGATAAAGGTATTACCAAAACATACGATAGTAGAGTCCGCATCCCAATCCTTTCTTAATCACAGCCAGAAAAAAGAAACATGCAACAGATTAATACAACGATTTTATTAAACATCAGTCCCCCTCCTTATATATCCCTCATAATCTTCGTGGGACTACCTACTTAATTCGTTTTCCTATGGCCTTAATCCCATTCGAACCGTTGGTTAAAAGGATTATATTCTATTCTTGCCCCTCGGGCTGATAGTTCCAGCTCTCCGAGAAAGGGTCGTACTGTAGGCTACTATCCACACCGGGCACCTTTTTCCACGTATGGTTATGAATTGCACTTCTGTTTTGCCGTAGCATCACCATAGAATCATCATGGCCTCGTATTCAAGCAACATACTGCAATAAAAGAACTTTTAGAACTAATGAGAACCTTTTTATATGTACCTTAATCCATATATACTACTTAAAGATATTTATTGCAATGTTATTTACTACTAATAGTCTGTGGAATCACCCCTCTAACAAATATAAGATTCTTCATTAAAGGGGTGCCTGTGGACGATATCAAACAGTTGATTGGCAATAGGATACGCGAGCTCAGAAAACAACAAGGATTATCCCAGGAAGAATTAGGGGAAAAAGCAGAACTGCACCATACATATGTCGGCGCTGTTGAAAGAGGAGAAAAGAATTGCTCTATAGACACTTTGCAAAAAATTGCCAATGGTCTTGAAATCGAAATACCAGAATTGTTTGTTGATCTTGTAGAGATTAATACAGCAGAACTAAAGAAAAGAATTGTTAAGGAAATAGAAGGGTTCTCACCAGATGCAATTCAGGCTTTTTCGTGTTTGGTAAAGCTCTTGGTAAAGAAATAATATAGCGTCTACGATAAAATGCGCCAACTGTAGTCACGCAACAAGCCGAATATAAAACCGCATTTGTACTGTAGAATACATTTTAAGTCAGCATATCTATAATCCCTGATTATACTCGCTGAAGAACCTCCCGGATACGCCCCTGGAGCAAGCCACGCTATCTTCTCACTATAAGGTTCTCAGGTTTGACTTATAGCCAATTTTCCGCTTTATTGACGGATTCCTGTTTCAATGCTATGCTTTCTTCAGAGCTACTAATACCCGTGCGCCAGTTGTCGTCGGTCCGGTCTTTTTTGTCAGCGGCAATAAACGGGGCCGATTTACCGGAATCGGTAGCACGAGCGACATGTAGGAGTGGCTTTCTGCTATGGAGATGCTGAAGACAATTGCACCGATGAAGCCCAACGTTTGCTGGACGATAATATTATGAACAAACCTATTTTGACGGTAATGCCGGATTATGGAAGTGGACCTTATCTGTGGATTATCAGGGACGATTCACCCCTTGATTGTCCACATATTGGAGGCAATATTGCGAGTTATGAGTTTTGGCCGGATGACGAGTTTTTATCATCGGTTACAAAAGAGCTGCAAGAAGACTTTGATGATTGGGTTTTGCAGTTTGAGCTTTATGCAGAACTTCGTCGATTCGAGTGGAAGCCATTTCATAAAAGAGGATTGATGCTGGCTCGACGACTGAAGAGACAATTGGGCGACAAAGCAATAGTCAGATATGTTGGACCGTGTGAAGATCCGAACTGTAAAAATAGCGAGATTATGATCATTGAATAAACATGGTCTCACCCCCAAGAAATAATTGTTATAATAAAATATGAAAAAAAATAAATGGCCTCCTTTCTCCACTGACATACTGTTGTCAGCCCTATCTGATATGTTTGTTATTAAAGGAGAACTCCCATGGCACATTTAGTCGAAACAATGATATATGTGGGTAAGACCCCATGGCATGGCTTGGGAACGCCCGTTCCAGAAGAGAAGAGGCTCAACATTAATGAAGCTATCGTTGCCGCCGGACTTGACTGGGAGGTCAGACTCCAGCATATCTTTACCGAAAATGATGAACACGCCAGGATTGGCATACACAACAAGTATACGATATGCAAGCAGAAAAACGACGCGGCCACTGTACCGTACGGATTTTCAGTGGAGGAACTTCTGAATATAAGCATCGCACAACAAACCACGTTCGGTCGACGTTCCTCAGGGAGGCAGAAATGGATGATGTGAGGCTCATACTAACAATAATGCCGGATTATGGAAATGCGGCTTACGCATGGATTCGCCGCGAAGGAAGCTCTGATGATAGTTATATGGGCAAAGCTGTTGGCAGCAATGGAAGTCTATATGACAAATATGTGGGCGGTAGCATGGTAGATGAAACCGGTTTTTATTGCGATAAATTATCAATATCGAAAGAACTTCAAGAGGATTTCGAAGACTGGGCAATCAGATTCGAACTTTATGCTGACTTCAGGCGATTCAACTGGGAACGATTTCATGAACGCGGCCTCATTCTCGCAAAGAGGTTAAAGAAGGAAATCGGGGACAGAGCTATTTTAAGATACATGAAACCCAGCGAAGATCCAAACTGGAAGGCAGATGAGATGACATTCATTGAATGAACGCGGTCAACTGTCTAACCCGATCTACAGTCAGCAGCCGCTCAAGCTATAAGCACAATCATAAACCATTGAAAAGGAAGCATCAGAGATTGCGCAGGCTGTTAGTAAAAGGTAAAGGAATACAAATGTATAGCTTTATCTGTTGCGAACAGCACTGGGCATTCTACAGGGGGCTTTGAACACTTAAGGGGATATTCCACTATGGGCAGCATACCGGGCAAAGACAGTTGATAAGTTTATCATCGGCGGCCTACATCATTTAAAACAGCGACAAAGTGCCTGTTATTATCCTACTCTTGACCATGTGAAAAGCATTGTTTTTACATGTTAGAAATAAAATAGCGGGACAGGAGCGGGACAAATTTACCAAGCAAAGAATAAGGGGTTAAGCCTTTAAAGCCTAACCCCTTGATTTTATTTGGCTGGGAGACGAGGATTTGAACCTCGATTCACGGAGTCAGAGTCCGTTGTCCTGCCGTTGAACGATCTCCCAATATCTTGTAATGATTACTTACTTACTTTCTTTCTTCTCTTTCTTCTCTTTTTGGTCTTTTTGCTCTTTCTTCTGAGTGAGCTCTATTATTGCCATGGGAGCATTATCGCCCTTTCTGTTTCCTATCTTCAGGACCCTCGTATAACCCCCGTTTATTTCTGTATATCTTCCCCCTATATCACTGAAAAGCTTCTTTACCATCTCTTTGTCTCTCATGAAAGAGAAGGCAAGCCTCATGGCATGAGGATCATTCCTTTTTGCAAGGGTAATCAGTTTGTCTGCAACCCGCCGCAGTTCCATTGCCTTCATATTCGTCGTTTGTATGCTCTCATGATTAAAAAGGGCATTCGCCAGATTCATAAGGAGCGCCTTCCTGTGGCTTTTCGTTCTGTTTAGTGTCTTTATCGTTCTTAAATGCCTCATGTTAAACCTCTATCCCCTATATATGGTCTTTTCGTTTTAATGCGATCTTGTCCAGATCATCTCTGGTGGGAAAGTTATCAACCTTTATCCCTAGTCGGAGCCCCATGCAGGAAAGTATTTCCTTTATCTCATTCAAAGACTTTCTGCCGAAATTCTTTGTCATAAGTATTTCCTGCTCGGTCTTTTGAACAAGTTCGCCAATATATTTGATATCTGCATTCTTTAAACAATTCGCGCTTCTCACTGAAAGTTCAAGCTCATCCACGCTTCTATAAAGATTCTCGTTAAAAGACTGCTTGTCAACTAATTTATCTTCACCCTCATCCAAATCCTCAAGGTCTTCAAATCCTATAAAAACCCGCATCTGTTCCTTGATAATTTTTGCGGCAAAGGAAAGGGCGTCCAAGGGACCTACGCTGCCGTTTGTCCAGATTTCCATGGTAAGCTTGTCATAATCAGTCCGGAAACCAACCCTTGCAGGCGTTACACTGTAGCTCACCTTCTTGATGGGCGAAAAAATAGCGTCTACAGGTATAGTCCCTACTGGATCCTCTTCGGATCTGTTCTGTTCTGACGGGACATAGCCTCTTCCTATCTTTGCTTTCATTTCAATGTAGAGCCGTGCATCTTCACTTAAGTTTGCAATATGATGATCAGGATTGATTATATCAACCACACCACCCTCGTAGGTAATGTCGCCTGCAGTAACCTCGCCGCCGCCTTTCTTATCAATCTTCAATACTTTAGGCTTGTCATCGGACATTCTGAGAACAACCTTTTTAAGGTTGAGCACAAGCTCAGTCACATCCTCCTGGACGCCTCTCACTGTGGAAAACTCATGGTCTACGCCATCTATCCATACAGAGGTGATTGCGCTGCCCATTATTGAAGAAAGCAATACCCGCCTTAGAGAGTTTCCTATGGTTATACCGTAGCCACGTTCAAACGGCTCGGTGTAAAACTTTATATAATTGCTTTCCCTTTTTTCAATTTCAATCTTCGTTGGCTTTATAAGTTCCTGCCAATTTTTTTCAAAAATATGCATATACCCTCCTTTGGGGGTAAGGACTATCTTGAATAATACTCAACTATCAACTGTTCCTTAATTGGCATGGTAATATCTTCTCTTACAGGAAGAGTTTTTATTACACCTTTCATTGACTCCTTATCCAGCTCTATCCATGAAGGCACGCCTCTTCGCACAACTGACTCCAATGCATTAACAACCGAAGGCATCTCTTTGTTTCTCACGGCAATTTCGTCGCCTTCTTTAACCAGATAGGAGGGTATATTTACCCTTTTCTGGTTGACCATTATATGATTATGGGAGACAATCTGGCGAGCTTCTTTCCTTGAGGTTGCAAAACCAAGTCTGAACACCATATTATCAAGCCTTCTTTCCAAAAGGACAAGAAAATTTGTGCCCGTAATGCCTTTCTGGTTTGCTGCTAAAGTAAAAAAACGTTTAAACTGTTTTTCGCTCAGACCATAGGTCTTTCTCAGTTTTTGTTTCTCCCTTAAACGTAATCCATATTCAAGAAACTTCCCTCTTGTCTCCACATGAGACCCGGGCGGATAGTTCCTTTTCTCAATTCCGCACTTATCGGTATAACATCTCTCACCCTTGAGGTACAGTTTTACTGCTTCCCTTCTACATAACCTGCATGATGGTCCTATGTATCGTGACAATGCCTTCCTCCTTAAACTCTTCTTCTTTTAGGCGGCCTGCACCCGTTATGGGGTATTGGCGTGATATCTCGTATAAGATGAATCTTCAGGCCAGCACTCTGAAGTGCTCTCAGGGCTGCCTCTCTTCCTGCTCCAGGTCCTCTTATAAAAACATCAACAGTTTTCATGCCGCTTTCCATTGCCTTCTTTGCTGCATTCTCCGCAGCAAGCTGTGCGGCAAAAGGCGTGCTCTTTCGTGATCCTTTAAAACCTACAACCCCACCGCTCGACCATGCGATTACGTTACCCTGGGGATCTGTTATCGTGATAATGGTGTTGTTAAAGCTTGACTGAATATAAGCTTCACCTGTTGGTACATTCTTTTTTACCTTTTTCTTACCTGTCTTCCTGGTTTTTGCCATCAAGCCACCTCATTTTTTTCTTTTCATGGAAGTCTTTCTTGGACCTTTCCTTGTTCTTGAATTAGTTCTGGTCCTTTGACCTCTCACAGGCAGTCCTCTTCTGTGTCGTAATCCTCTACGACAGCCTATATCCATCAATCTCTTAATATTGATGCTTACTTCTTTCCTGAGATCACCCTCTACTTTGTAGGTTCTCTCAATAATTTCCCTTATTTTTGCAATCTCTTCTTCTGTAAGAACGTTTGTTCTCTTATCCGGGTCTATACCTGCTTCCTTAACTATCTGATTTGAGAGCGCTCTGCCTATGCCGTATATATACGTCAATGCAATTTCTATTCTCTTATCTCTCGGTATGTCAACACCTGCGATTCTTGCCACGTTAAGCCTCCTTAACCTTGTTTCTGTTTATGTTTGGGGTTATCGCATATAACTCTCAGAACCCCTTTCCTCTTAACGATTGTGCATTTATCACATCTCTTCTTCACGGAAGGCTTTACCTTCATGACCACCTCCTACTTTACCCTGTATATTATCCTGCCCCTGCTTAGATCATATGGTGAAAGCTCTACAACCACTTTGTCGCCCCTTAATATTTTAATATAATGCATTCTCATCTTTCCAGACACATGTGCAAGCACCTTGTGACCATTTGGCAGTTCTACTCTAAACATTGCGTTTGGTAAAGGCTCTATTACAGTTCCTTCTATTTCAATTCCTTCGCCCTTTGGCATTATTCCATCACAGTGCGCTCAATATCTCAGCGCCGTTTTCATTTAATACTACTGTATGCTCAAAATGGGCGGAATAGCTTCGGTCCTTTGTTACAGCAGTCCAACCGTTCCCTTTGATCATTACATCACTCTCTCCCATATTTACCATCGGCTCTATTGCAAGTACCATGCCCTTCTTTAATCTTGGACCTGTACCCTTTTCACCAAAATTGGGAACCTGTGGCTCCTCATGGAGACTTCTTCCGATACCATGTCCAACAAAATCTCTTACTACTGAAAAACCCTCTGCTTCCACATGGGACTGAACAGCATTGGATATATCATGAAGTCTGTTACCTGCCCGCGCTTCATGTATGCCCTTATAAAGGCTCTCTTCTGTTACTTTCAGCAGCTTCTCTGTCTTCTGCGACAATTTGCCAATACCACATGTCAACGCGCAGTCACCAAAATAACCATCATATTCAACACCAAAATCAATACTAACTATATCACCCTCCTTGAGGGTCCTTTCGCCTGGCATGCCATGAACTACTTCCTCATTTACAGAAACACACAAGCAAAAAGGGTAACCGCTATATCCTTTAAAAGCTGGTCTTATCTTTCCTATTCTGTTCAGTTTTTCCTCGCACAGTGTTTCCAGCTCTTTTGTCTTTATCCCATCCTTTACCGCTTCTTTCACGTGTAAGAGGATTTCCATTGCATATCTGCTTGCAGTCCTTATTTTCTCAACTTCTACGGCATCCCTTAAAATAATCATTTCACAATGCTTGCCACTCAATGCAATCTATTGTGAACAAAGCTCATTATTATCTTCTCCCTTTCATTCGGGCAGACTTCTTCACAAGACCATCATAATGTCTGAGTATCAGGTGGGATTCAATCTGCTGTATTGTGTCAAGGGCAACACCAACCACAATAAGAAGAGCTGTACCGCCAAAATAGAAAGGCACATTGAATTTTTTCACTAATAACGTGGGGAGCACACAGACAAATGAAATATAAATTGCCCCTATAAAGGTTACCCTCGATAGAATCTTCTCAATATACTCTGATGTCTTTTTGCCTGGTCTTATTCCCGGGATATATCCGCCGTATTTCTTCATATTATCTGCAACACTGTCTGGATTAAAGACAATTGCCGTATAAAAGAAACAGAAGAATATTATAAAACCTATGTAGAGTATCTCATGAAGAAATCCTCCAGGAGTAAGGAGCTCTGAGAACTTTTTCATGTATGGATGGCTGATAAAACTTGCAATCGTTGCGGGAAACATAAGAATAGATGATGCAAAGATAGGAGGTATAACCCCTGCAGTATTCAATTTCAATGGCAGATGCGTAGACTGCCCTCCGTACATCTTTCTTCCAACTACCCGCTTTGCATATTGAACCGGTATACGCCTCTGAGATGTCTCCATGAAAATAATAAAGGCAACAACCCCAAGCATCATAGCGGTAATAATGATTACTACAAACCAGTTCATTTCTCCGCTATTTACAAGGGTCATGGTACTGGCAACTGCGTTCGGCATCCTTGCGACAATGCCTGCAAAAATGATAAGTGAAATACCATTACCGATGCCCTTCTCGGTAATCTGTTCCCCCAGCCACATAATAAAGGCAGTGCCACCTGTCAGGGTAATCATCGTCATCAGCCTGAAAGCCCATCCTGGATTATATACAACAAGCTCTCCGCCAGCGCCTTTCATCTGCTCTAACCCGACTGCAATCCCGAAACCCTGAATAATGCTGATAACAACCGTACCATATCGAGTATACTGGGTAATCTTTTTTCGTCCTGCCTCACCCTCCTTTGATAACTTCTCAAGGGTCGGTATTACAACAGTTAATAGTTGCAGGATAATAGATGCGCTTATATAAGGCATGATGCCGAGCGCAAAAACAGAGAGTCTTTCAAGCCCTCCACCGGCAAACATATCAAAAAATCCAAGTAATGTACCTTTAGCACCTTCAAAAATTCCGGCTAATACCTTTCCATCTATACCTGGAGTGGGGATGTGAACACCGACTCTATAAACAGCAAGCAGCACAAGTGTAGCAATGATTCTCCGTTTAAGTTCAGGGATTTTTCCAATATTCTGGAAGCCCCCCATTAAACTAATACCTCCACGTTACCGCCCTGTGCCCTGATCTTTTCGATAGCCTTCTTTGATGCTTTATGCACCTGTACCTTGATGGGAAAATCAATTTCACCATTGGAGAGGAGCTTCACACCATTCAGCAACTTCTTGATAAAACCTGCCTCAACAAAATCCTGAATACCAACCTGTTCTTTTCCTTTAAAGTTCTCAAGATCTTCTATCTTGATAATAGCGTATTCAACCCTGAAAGGATTCTTGAAACCCCTTTTCGGAATCCTTCTTGTCAGGGGCATCTGACCGCCTTCAAAACTCTTTCCCTTGGTTCCACCGCTTGTTGATCGCTGTCCTTTATTTCCATAACCTGCTGTTGTTCCAAGGCCGGAGCCTGTTCCTCTTCCTACACGCTTCCTCGTTGTTCTGGACCCTTCACATGGCTTTAAATCAGACAGTTTCATTTATCGAACATCCTCCACAATTTTCAAGAGGTGTATTACCTTCTTGATCATACCTCTTGTCTCGGGTGTATTCTTCAGCATTCTTTCTTCCTGAAGCCTTTTGAATCCAAGACTTTTTATTGTATCTCTCTGATCCTTAGTGCGTCCAATACAACCCTTAATCCACTTTACTTTGAGAAAATCCACTTTATCCCTCCTCGCCCTTCAGCTTACCTCTTTGTTTCAACGTATGTTCGGGCGATTTTAATAAAGAAAGTCCTTTAATTGCTGCTTTAACCACATTATGATAATTTCTTGAACCGTAACATTTTGTCAGAATATTGGTAATCCCTGCAACCTCAACAACAGCCCTGACGGCTCTACCGGCTATAACGCCTGTGCCCTCTTTCGCAGGTTTCATAAATACCTGGCTTGTTCCGTATTTTTCCATGATTTCGTGTGGTATTGTTCCTTTTAACACAGGTACTTCGATGAGGTCCTTCTTGGCACGCTCAACAGCCTTTCTTATAGCATCGGGAACTTCATTAGCCTTTCCCAGGCCATATCCAACCCGTCCATTCCCGTCGCCTACTACCACAATGGCGCTAAAGCTGAATCTCCTGCCGCCTTTTACGACTTTTGCAACCCGATTTATATAGACCAACCTGTCCTGTAACTCGAGTCCTTCTGATTCTATTCTTTTTTTCTCGATCAACGGTTGACCTCCCTTAGAATATTAACCCGGCTTCTCTTGCGCCATCTGCGAGGGCCTTCACCCTACCGTGGTATTTAAACCCGTTTCTGTCAAACACTACATGTTCAACACCCAAGCTTTTCGCTTTATTACCTATATATGCGCCAACTATTTTTGCAGCATTTACGTTGCCGCCATATTTCAATTCAGCTTTTAATTCCTTTGATAAGGATGATGCACCAGTAATTACTCTGTTTGTTGCATCATCGATAAGCTGGGCATATATCTCTTTCAAACTTTTGTACACGCAGAGCCGCGGCTTGCTGCCGGACCCGGATATCTTTTTCCTGATCCTTTTTTTTCTTCTTTCTCTTGCCTCAACCTTTTCTTTTCTATCCATGTACTTTCCCCTTACTTCCCGCTTTTACCAGCTTTTTTCTTCAGTACTTCATCCGCATACTTTACGCCCTTGTTCTTATACACATCCGGTTTTCTAAGGGCTCTCATCTTCGCCGCAACCTGACCTACAAGCTCTTTGTCGATGCCTTTTATAGTAAGAAGGGTTTGCTTTTCAAGCTGTGCAGATATACCGTTTGGTAAGGGAAAGGTAATTGGGTGGGAATAACCGAGGTAGAAAATAACGTTGTCGCCCTGAAGTTCCGCCCTGTAACCGATACCTGCAATCTCAAGCTTTTTCTCAAAACCCTTGAAAACACCATCTACCATGTTGGCTGTAAGGGTTCTCATGAGTCCGTGGAACCCTCTTACCTTCTTTTCTTCGCTTTCTCTTGATACCAGGACCGTATTACCCTCTATATTAATCTGAATACCGTCAAGTAAAGGACGTTTTAATGTGCCTTTTGGTCCTGTCACCACAACTTCTCTATCGTTTATTTCCAATTTTGTGCCTTCCGGCATTACAATGGGTTTCTTGCCTATCCTTGACATCGTTACCTCACCAAACCAGGAGGAGGGGTTCCCCGCCTATTTTATTCTTTGCTGCGTTTCTATCAGTCATAAGCCCCTTGGACGTAGAAAGTACTACCAGACTAAGACGCGTTTTCAGTCTCGGTATGCCATCCACCTTTACATACACTCTTCTTCCCGGTTTACTCAGTCTCCTGAGACCTGTAATGACGCTTGTATTGGTCTCATCATAACTTATATAGATCTTCATAAATTTCTTTCGGGATTCGTCGATGAATGTTTTGTAATTTCTTATGTAGCCTTCTTCCTTTAATATTTTTGATATTGCAAACTTTATATTTGAATAAGGTATGTCAACCGTTTCATGGCGTGCCATGATGGCGTTTCTTATTCTTGTAAGCATATCAGCAATAGGATCTACCATACTCATAGGTGCCCCCTTACCAGCTCGATTTTATAACTCCAGGTATTGCGCCTTTTAAGGCATAATTCCTGAAGCATATTCTGCACATTTGAAATTTTCCGAGAAAGGCTCGCGGCCTCCCACATACCAAACATCTGTTTCTTGCCCTCACTTTAAACTTAGGAACCTTTTTTGACTTCTCAATCATTGCTTTTCTTGCCATTTATTCCTCCGTCATCCCCTGAAAGGCATACCCATAAGTTTCAGAAGCTCAAAACCCTCTTCATCAGATCCTGCTGATGTTGTAATGGTAATATTCATACCTCGAACCTTATCAACCTTATCGTAATCAATCTCAGGAAATAGAGTCTGTTCCTTCAATCCCAGTGTGTAGTTCCCTCTCCCGTCAAAAGATTTCGGAGATACACCTTTAAAATCCCTGACCCTTGGAAGTACAATTGTGACGAGTTTGTGATAAAACTCATACATCCCCTCTCTCCGCAATGTAACCATACAGCCGATAGACATGCCTTCTCTCAGCTTAAATGACGCGATCGATTTCTTTGCCTTGGTAATGACAGGCTTCTGACCGGTTATTGCCATGATATCATGAGATGCTGCATCGAGAGCTTTAATATTCTGAATTGCTTCACCAAGCCCGATATTTACAGTGATCTTTTCAATCTTTGGTACCTGCATTACATTTTTGTATTTAAATCTCCGCACCAGAGCAGATTTTACTTCCTGCTCATAAAAATCCGCATATCCTGTCTTCAACGGTTGCCTCCTACTTGTCTATAACCTCGTCGCACTTCTTGCAGTATCTCACCTTTTTACCATCCTCAAGAACCTTTTTACCTACCCTGACAGGCTTTGAGCATTTTTCGCAGTAAATCATCACATTCGAAACATGGATCGGATTTTCCCTCTCCATAATGCCGCCCTTTGCTTTCTGGCTCGGCTTCACATGTTTCTTAATCATGTTTATCTTTTCTACTATCAGACGATCCTTTTTCTGAACGATCCTTAAAACCTTTCCTGTTTTACCTTTATCCTTGCCATTAGTTACCATAACAAGGTCATTCTTCTTTACATGATAATGTTTTTCCATAGTTACCTCACACTACTTCCGGGGCCAGAGATACAATTTTCATGAATTTCTTCGCCCGTAATTCCCTTGCCACAGGCCCGAATATTCTTGTCCCGACAGGCTCATTGTACTGGTTGATTATGACCGCAGAGTTATCGTCAAATTTTACATAAGAACCATCAACCCTTCTTATCTCTTTGCTTGTACGAACTATAACAGCTTTCACCACATCGCCTTTTTTCACTTTTGAGTTAGGAATTACTTCTTTTACAGAAGCCACTATAATATCCCCAACTGTCCCGTATCTCTTCCGTGACCCTCCAAGGACCCTTATACAACCAAGCTTTTTAGCCCCTGAATTATCAGCTACATCGAGTTTAGTTCGCTCCTGTATCATCCTTTACCACCTCTTCCTGAACTATCATAGGTTCTTCATGCTTAATGATCTCTTTTACCAGCCACCTCTTGTCTTTACTCAAGGGTCTCGTTTCAACAAGCCGTACTTTGTCCCCTACTTTACAGGCATTTGTCTCATCGTGTGCCTTGTATCTCTTCTTCGTCTTTAAGTATTTATGATACTTAGCATGTTTAAAGAATTTTTCGACTTCGATGACCACAGTCTTATCCATCTTATCCTTTACGACAACACCAATTATCTTTTTTCTACCGATACCACTTTTCAGTTCCATACCTACCTCTTAAGTGTGTAGTTCCTTGTGTCTCAGGATTGTCTCTATTCTTGCAAAATCCTTTCGCAGGAGTGTAATTCTTGCAGTGTTCTCAAGTTGACCTGTAGAATGCTGAAATCTCAGATTAAACATCTCTTCTTTCAGATCCTTCTTCTTCTTCAGAATTTCCTCTTTCGTCAATTCTTTTAAATCCTTTGCTTTCATAGCTCCTCGCTTCTCGCAATAAATCGTGTGCCTATAGGCAGCTTGAAGGATGCAATTCTAAGTGCCTCTTTTGCCTTGTCTTCGGGAACTCCCTGTATCTCATACAAAACCTTGCCCGGCTTTACAACAGCAACCCAGCCTTCAGATGGACCTTTGCCTTTACCCATTCTTGTTTCCGCTGGTTTCTTTGTTATCGGCTTATCGGGAAATACCCTTATCCATACTTTACCCGTTCTTTTCACATAACGGGTTAATGCAATCCTTGCTGCTTCAATTTGTCTTGAAGATATCCAGCCACATTCAAGGGCCTGCAAGCCATAGTCGCCAAAGCTGACCACATTTCCTCTGCTTGCTACGCCTTTCATCCTGCCCTTCATCTGTTTTCTGTATTTTACTCTTTTTGGTGCAAGCATTATCTTGCCTCCTGATAGATTTCACCTTTAAAGATCCATACCTTAATACCTATCACGCCATATTTGGTGGTCGCATTGGCAGTTCCATAGTCAATATCGGCCCTTATCGTCTGAAGAGGAACTCTTCCTTCGCGATACCATTCGGTTCTCGCCATCTCAGCACCTGCAAGCCGCCCTGCACACATCGCCTTTATGCCTTTTGCCCCAAACTTCAATGCCTGGGAAACATTTCTTTTCATTGCCCTTCTAAAGGAGACCCTTCTTTCAAGCTGTAAAGCTATGTTTTCTGCTACGAGCTGTGCATCTATCTCCGGTCTCTTCACTTCGGTGATATTGAGAATAATTTCCTTGTCAGTAATTTTTTGCAGCGCCTTTTTTATATTTTCTACTTCTGCGCCTTTTCGGCCTATGACCAAGCCAGGTCTTGACGTATATATATTTACCTTAGCCTTTTTATCCTTATTGGCAGCCCTTTCAATCTCAATTTTCGATATACCCGCCTGATAGAGCTTTTTTTTCAAAAACTTTTTTATAGCTAAATCTTCATGCAGAAACATGGCGTAGTTTTTTGCTGCAAACCACTTGGAGTCCCATGTTTTTATAATACCGAGCCTAAAACCTATTGGATTTGTCTTCTGACCCATTTAACCTCCAATGTTATGATTCATCTAGAACCATGGTGATGTGACTTGTTCTCTTTCGTATCTTCGTTGCCCTTCCCATGGCCCTCGGCATAAATCTTTTCATGGTAGGTCCACCATCTACCAATACGTTTTTCACGTAAAGATTATCGATATCCACATATTTTTTCTGCTTTGCATTGGCAACCGCACTATCGAGAAGTTTCTTCAGTATTGCTGAGGCCTTTTGCGGCATATAGGTGAGAAGGCCGCTGGCATCATTAATATTTTTCTTTTTTATTAAGTCAACGATCAATCTGACTTTCCTTGGAGATATCCGTATCATTCTTGCCCTTGCGACGATTTCCATAATCTCTATTCCTTCCTCTTTACAACTTTTGCCTTTCTATCACCTGAATGGCCATGAAACGTCCTTGTTGGGGAAAATTCACCAAGCTTATGACCGACCATTTCTTCTGTGACAAAAACAGGTATAAATTTCTTCCCATTATGAACAGCAAAGGTCAGCCCTATAAAATCAGGAATTATTGTTGAACTCCTTGACCAAGTCTTTATGACTTTAGAACTTTTCGATGCCTTTGATTCTTCAGCCTTTTTTACTAATTTCGCCTCTACAAATGGCCCCTTTTTTAAAGACCTCGCCACGGAAACCTCCTAATCCCTTTTCTTTATAACGAATTTATCAGTTCTCTTGTTTTTCCTGGTTTTCAATCCTTTTGATAATTGACCCCAGGGTGAGCATGGATGCCTTCCACCTTTCGATCTGCCTTCACCACCACCTAAGGGGTGATCAACGGGGTTCATTGCTGTTCCCCTGACCGTAGGTCTTATGCCCAGCCATCTCGGCTTTCCAGCCTTACCAATCGTTATATTTTCATGATCTATATTACCCACCTGACCGATGGTTGCCATGCATGAAAGGAAAATTAATCTCACAGCCCCTGACGGCAGCCTTACATGGCCATAATCGCCTTCCTTGGCAACGAGTTGTGCATAACTCCCCGCACCACGTGCAAGCTGGCCGCCTTTCCCGGGCTTCATCTCTACATTGTGGACAAAATTACCCACTGGTATATATTTTAAAGGGAGTGAATTCCCTTCCTTTATCTCTGTATCAGCCTTTTTGCTTGAAACAATATACTCTCCAGCTTTCAAACCGTGTGGCGCAAGAATATATCTTTTTTCTCCATCAGCATAATGTATAAGCGCTATATGGGCAGACCTGTTAGGGTCATACTCAATTCCAAAAACCTTGCCGGGAATTTCGTATTTGTCCCTTTTGAAGTCTATTATTCTGTATCTTCTCTTGTGTCCTCCGCCAATATGTCTTGTTGTAATTTTTCCGGAATTGTTTCTGCCGCCTGTTCTTTTTATCGGTTTAAGTAATGATTTCTCGGGCTTATCCTTAGTAATCTCATCATAGGTGAGACCACTCATGAATCTTCTACCCGCAGAAGTAGGTTTATATTCCTTGACGCCCATTATGCACCCTCAAAAATTGTTATTTTATCTTTAGGACTCAGCTTTACATAGGCCTTTTTCCAATCAGCCTTTTTCCCTGAAAATCTACCAAGCTTCTTCTCTTTGCCTTCCATATTAATAACGCATACCGAGACTACTTTGACCTTAAAAAGCTTTTCTACTGCCTTTCTTATCTCAATCTTATTTGCATCTCTCTGGACTTCAAATACATACTGGTTACCACTTTCTTTAAGAAGGGAGCTTTTTTCGGTAACAATCGGTCTGACTACAATGTCGTATTCTTTCATTATACAAGTACCTCTTCAATCTTCCGTAAGGCATCCAATGTGAAGATCAGATTCTCGTGCTTTATAACGTCATAGACGTTCAAACCTTCTGTCCTCAATATTTTCACGTATGGTATATTCCGCGCTGATTTTTCGATGGTTTCATCTTTCCTGTCAATGACAAAAAGAGGCTTCTTAAGACTAAGCGTTTTAATAATGGCGCTGAAGCTTTTTGTGCTTATCTCGGAAAGTTCAAGTTTGTCAAGAATCCTTAAATTAGATCCTGTATAGCGTACTGTAAGAGCTGACCTCAGTGCGCTTCTCCTCACCTTTTTCGGCACCAGATAATGATAATCTCTTGGGTGTGGGCCAAATATTGTACCACCGCCCGGGTGAAGGGGAGATCTCGATGTGCCCTGACGAGCTCTACCGGTTCCTTTCTGTTTAAAAGGCTTTTTTCCACCGCCACGCACATCCTTCCTCGTTTTCGTAGAGGCTGTTCCACTTCTCCTGTTTGCGAGTTGCATGGTTACTACGTCATGAATAAGATATGGTTTTATTTCACAATTAAAGATTTCATCTTTAATCTCTACTTCCCCTATCTTCTCACCTTTTATATCTATTAATTCTGCAATAGCCATATAGAACTCCTACGATTTTATCTCTACGTCAACACCGGCTGAAAGTTCCAATTTCATCAGGGCATCCACGGTCTGTTGTGTCGGTTCAACTATATCTATCAACCTTTTATGGGTTCTTACCTCAAACTGTTCTCTCGACTTCTTATCTATATGAGGCGATCTCAACACACAGAATTTCTGAATTCTCGTAGGTAACGGTACTGGACCGACTACCTGCGCCCCTGTTTTCTTTGCCGCATCCACAATTTCCTTCACCGATTGATCAAGCAGTCTATGATCAAAGGCCTTCAGGCATATCCTGATTCTCT
>PNOM01000066.1 GCA_013824835.1 Syntrophus sp. (in: bacteria)
AGATATTACCTCGGAATCCACCTTCTCCCGTGCCTTTGCAGAATTTGCCCTTTACGGATTTGGTGACACCGTACATAAAGGGCTTGTAGATACTGGTTACTCTCCATCTCATGTTCGGCATCATTGATTATATTTGTTGGACGACATCATATTTTTCTCGTACCTACAACTTCCTATACCTCGTTCCCCTTCCCATTCCAATTCTTTCGATCTTCTTGAGAGTCATTAATCTGTTAAGAGCCTGAACCACCGTTGGTTTCAATATCTTGGTTTCCCGGCAAATTTCAAGAGTCCCCGCCTCCGGAACCTTCTGCAAATAATTCCAGACTTCCAATTGTTTCGGAGAAAACAGTTTTTCTACGTCCTCGCTTTCCAGCAGCTTAATGGCCATTTCTGACTGCTTGAGTAGAATATCCAAGAAGAAATTAAACCAAGGAAAAACATTCTCAGTCTTTTTTCCGAAACTCTTCTGGCTTTTAACTATCGCGAGGTAATAGTTATTTTTGTTATCTTCCACCAGTTTCTCGTGAGAAACATACGGCATAAAAACATACCCCTCTTTAAGGAGAAGCAAATTTGTCAGAATCCTGGAGACCCTTCCGTTACCGTCTTGAAAAGGATGAATCTTGAGAAACTCCACCAAGAAATTCCCTATGATAAGAAGAGGGTGATATTTCTTTTCCTCAAACGCCTCAACTGTCCAATCCATAAGTTCCTGCATTTCTTTGGGGGTAAGATAGGCTTTTGTCGGCTCAAATACGATACCAACACTCTTGCCGTTTTGATCTAACATTTCGACAGCGTTCTCGGTCTTCTTGTAATCCCCTTTATGTCTTTGGTCCTTCCCTACATATTTGAGCAATTGATTATGAAAGTGTTTGACGGTATTTTCACTGAATTTGATGGATTTCCAGGAGTCAAATACATTATGAAGGAGTTCGTAGTATCCTTGAACTTCCTGCGAATCCCTATCGGTAAACTTTTTTGTGGTCACGCCCTGCATCAACTTTTCAATTTCTTTATCGGTGAGATTCGCCCCTTCAATACGGGTGGAAGATCCTGTGGAAGTAACCAAAACAGATCGCTTAAGGCGACCTAAAGTTTGAGGATTAACTTGCAGCCCACCAATCCAGCGTCCTTTGATTTCATCAATCCTGGCTATCTTTGATAAAACCTCAGAAGGGATGTGGGATAGTCTTTTGTTGAATCGGTTATTTTTGATCATAATCTTTTGTATATAGTTAACTATATACGATTATATTCGATTATATTTGTTGTGTCAAGTCCGCACGGCAATGGCGTTTCTCATAATATACTTAAATTGTATATTTAGGGAAAACCATGCCTACTACAATAGTATTTTGTTATATTGTTTTATTCGTCGCAATTTTCACGTTTTATGCGTTCCCAATTGGGTTCAAATTGAATCTGAAATAGAAGTGCCCCCGGCGTGACTCGAACACACGGCACATGGATTAGGAATCCATTGCTCTATCCGCCTGAGCTACGGGGGCACGGTTAATGATTATAATGGTTTTTGACGCCTATTTCAACAATAATGTCTTCTTTCTGACAGGCATGCTAACGGTCTATCCAGGTGCAACAGACCTTACTCAGCGTCAGCCTCTTAACTTCTCACTTCTCACTTTTCACTGTTCCCCTATAGCCCTTCACCAGTCAAAATTTCAAGTATCTCTACATATCTCGCCCTTGTTTTCTCTACAATTTCCAGAGGCAATTCAGGGCCAGGGTATTGTTTATTCCAATCCAGGGTATTCAGGTAATCCCTTACAATCTGTTTGTCATAGCTATCCTGGGCTTGTCCAGCCTTATAGTCCTTTTTCGACCAGAATCTCGACGAATCGGGGGTGAGCACCTCATCAATCACTATGATTTCATTATCGAGCATACCGAATTCAAACTTGGTATCAGCCACAATAATCCCCTTTGTCTCGGCAACAACACAGGCCCTTTCATAGATGCTGATGCTTATATCCCGTAGCCGGATAGCCATGTCCTCCCCTATGATGCAGGCTGTTTCTTCAAAGGATATATTCATATCATGGCCCTCTTCCGCTTTTGTAGTAGGCGTGAAGACAGGTTTCTCCAATCTGGAGGATTCAAGAAGACCGTCAGAGAGTCTGATCCCGCATACGCTGCCTGTTTCCTTATAGTCTTTCCATCCAGAGCCGGCAAGATATCCCCTAACGACACACTCTATGGGAAAGGGCTTCGCCTTTTTGACGATCATGCTCCTGTCTCTCAGCACATCCCTGTATTCTCTCAGTTTTTCAGGAAACTTCGCTACATCGACCTCAACTATGTGGTTCTTTATAATACCTTCCATCTCTTGGAACCAGAATGTGGACAGCTTTGTCAGCACCTTGCCTTTATCCAATATCCCCGTGGGAAGAACCACATCAAAAGCAGATAATCTGTCACTCGCGATAATCAGAAGATGATCGCCCAGATCGTAAATATCCCTGACCTTCCCCCTTCTGGGAACGCCTATATCCGATAAATCTGTCTGTATGAGGGCTTTTTCCATAAATTCTCTCCTTGCTATATCTTTTCAAATTCCGATTTTGGAGCACTGCATGTGGGACATACCCATGTATCCGGCAAATCCTCAAAAGGTGTGCCCGGGGCAATTCCAGAATCAGGATCACCTGCATCCGGATCATACACATACCCGCACACTATACAACTATACTTAGCCGCTCCCGCAGCCTTGGTTTTTTCAGGAGCAACCGTCTTTTCCTGCTCTTTCTCAGGCGCAATATAGGTTGGGGCTGTTTTTGGAGATTTGCCGCCCTTAATCTCTCTATAGTAGGCATAGCTCATAGGCTCGGCATCGCTCAGCATTTCGCTTTCCTTTACCTGACCGATAAAAATCGTGTGGGTCCCCACATCCGTTACGCTGATAACCTCGCACTCCAAATAGCCGACTGCATTGTCCAGAACAATGGGGGCGCCTGTAATGCCGACCTTAAAGTTCATCTCCTTGAATTTGTCTAATTCTCTGCCCGATTTAAAACCAAAATTACCGATAAAGGGCATGGGCGCTTCTTTTCCCAGGATGGAGATCGAAAAAACCCTGCTCTCCTGAATAAACTCGTGGGTCAGGTTCTGTTTATTAATGCTTACTGCGACTGTAGGGGGTTCCGAGGTAATCTGGAAAACGGTATTTGCGATCTGACCGTTAAACTTTTCTCCCTTCCTGGAGCTTATAATATATAATCCGTAACATATCTGCTGTATAGCCCTGATGTTCATTATTCCCTCCATAATCAAAAATATATTTTTTCTTTTTGTATGGTTAATGCTGATCTTAACACAACAGGTTATTGTAACGTTTTCTTTATAACCTTTCCAGCGAAAAGAACTACCCCGCGGCAAACTACAGGCATCAAAGGTTAGGCAACGACATGAAGAGACCATCTCGAAGCAAGCTTCGGGATATAGACCCGCGGTGCAATGCGCGGCCTTTTACTGCCAGAATTTCATCTCCTTCTCATCTTTATCAAAGAATATCTTCAGGTTCCTGCCGATAAAATCAAAGAGACCGTTGAAATGGTCAATATCCTGGGCCACATCCCTGGTCCACGGGGAAAAGACATAACTGTATGCAGTCTTTGAATCTGACCCCTGAAAGATCCTGATGGGAATCGTAATGGAAATACCTTTGTCGTGGTATCCCCTGTTAGTGCTATCCTGAAAAACATTTGTGTTCGTAAAACTGTACCATGCAGTCAGGACCACCCCATATATATTCTTTGAAACCGCCACCCTTGAGCCAATATCCCGCCCCAGGAATCGGCCGGTTTTCACGTCAACTGCCATATTGTATTCCGGTAAGTTGAGGCGGGCGTTAAAAAATGCGGTTGTATAGATTTTCCTCACATCATCCCCTTCCTTTAATTTGAAGGGGTTGTCAGGATCTCGCTTCTTTACAGCACTCCCGCTGACACCAACCAGAAACCTGCCGTCAAAAAGCGGCACGGCAATCTCAGCATCAAGCCCTGCATATTCAATCTCCAGAAAACCGCCCGATAATCTGCCATACACCTGGCGGTCCCATTTAAAGATCTGTTCCGCCATCAACCTGTTCATGTTTGCGCTTTTCTCTTTATAGAGGAACACATCACTTCTCACAGGGTTTGGCACCGGCTCTACTGTGTATTTTATATCCTTTAACGGATAAACCCCCGCGCCTGCAACTAAAGATGCTCCCTCCCAGGGATGATAATTAAGCCAACCTTCAACGCCAAGTCTGTATTGAAAGAATTGTGTCTTTTGCTGCACGAGTGTCTCAAAGGATGGCTTTACTCCATACTCAACCCATTTTTTGTGCTGGATTTCCACGTCAGAGTTTTTGTGAATGTTTGTATCTATTTTAGACAGGAAAACAAACTCACTTCTTGTCAACTTCTCTCGATACAGATCTGCAACATCCTCTCTGATCGTAGAATACTCGACCATGGGGATACTATTCTGGGTAAGGATTATATCAAACTTCTGTATGCCTGGAGGCGTCATTGCAGCAACGAGTCTGAGTATTACGCTGATTGCCCTCGTCGAGTAGAAGTATTTATCATTTTGAGCCTCAATCCGCAGGGTATCATGCTCAATTGTGATGCCGATATTGCTGAAGCCTGACCCACTTAGGGCCTTTACCAGCCTTTTTGACAATGGGCTCAAGGAATCCTGCTTCTTTTCTGCATAAGGAGGATCAAAGATGGGAACAAAAGGTTTTCCGATGTCAAAAACAGTCGACAGACTCATGCCAATCTGATTTCCCCTCTGGTAAGTAATATCTATTTCGCTCCATTTGAAGGGCTTCCACCTGAACCCAAAGTTGAATTTAGAAGGCACCGCCCTCTGGAAATACTTTGCCTGTGCCGGGTCTTGCGTCTGCTTTTCGTAACGAATCGGGCTATACTCCACCATAAAGGAATATTTCTCTGAAAGCGCAAACTGGACACCCCAGAAAAGCTGAGAATCTTTGAGCCACCCGCTTGGATCACTGAACATTTCAACCTTAAAGGTTTCACCCGATGACGATAATGGCCTTTTTCCAAATCTTCCATTGCCAAATCCAATCGTAAAATCAAAAGGGTATATTTGTTTGCTCGCCACAAGGTACTGCGATGGATAAAGCCTCGTGCCCTGAGGGTCCATGATGCCAATAGCAAGAGCAGGGGTAAATTTCCCCTCTTCAAGAAATTTATATTTTACATCCAGGGCTTTGTCCTTTGTGTTTCCATAGCCCTCACCCTCAAAAGCCTCGACTCCTATGACTTCAGTCACTCTTCCACCAAACTCAAAATTCTTAAAAGGACTCATCGCCAGATAATAATATCTGTAAGGATAGACCTGCCCTGCCCCTGCCCGGTAGCTATCCTTCTTCATGATCCTCGCCGTGGGGATTTCCATAAGCCCTGTGCCGCCCCAGTTGGCAGGACCGATGAAAGGCTCGTCACCTGCAAAAGCAACGGGAAGAAAGTTGAGTAAGTTGAGTAAGTTAAGTGGGGTGAGTAAGGAGAACGAGGGGTTTAAGTTGAGTAGGTTGAGTAGGGGAAGTGGGGTGAGTATGGGGAAAAGTAAAAGAAAAAAAGTGAACAAAATTACAACAAAATTACGGCGGAGATAGAAATGATGGCACAGACGGGGTAAATAAATTCGTGCTATTTCTCTAATATTCACTCGCTGCGAACCTACTCTTGCTTATTCAATAAAACATATTCCCAGAGTAGGCTACGTGGGTTATTTATTTATTACGCCTGCACCTTCTGCTGTTTCAAGAATTTTATGTATCCATTCAATATTTTAATGGACTTGAGCGTCTTATCTTTAACTTCACTGTATTTATTCAACGCAATGTGCTCTTCATCCAAAGCCACGGTAAGATGGTCCAAAAGTTCATAAAGAGAACCTCTTGCCTGGCGACAAAACTGTATATTTTCTTGATAATGATACCTTCCGTAACCCTCAGCAATATTTGCAGTGGCAGATCTTGCTGCCCTAATCATCTAATCTGTCAACCTATACTGCTCAATAGGCGGAAATGATTTTACCAGGCCCGTAATTGCCCTTCGCAATTCTCTGCCTTCTTTCCAAACCTCTAATGTCTCAAAAGTCGATTTGGTTAGCTGGCTGTTATTATCCTCACTCACCTGATTTTTCTCGGCTCCTGCTCTACCTTACTCAACTTACTCAACTGGTTCACTTCAACGTATTATACATTACCGCTATAGCCCCTGCGGCTAACCCCACGTTTGCAACTATCTGAGTTATATCCTTCAATTCTCTCAGCCATGCGGTACGCTCAAGCTTTTCCGGTACAATGATACTATCTCCTGCTTCTATTTCGCTCTTTCCCTCACCATAACCAGCAGCCTCCCACCTGTTCTTAAAGGGATTCCAACTTACAAGACCAGACGACACCTTTCTCGCGCTACCATCCACTTTCACCACGAAGGCTCTACTTGTGTCAGCGTATTGCGAATAACCACCTGCCATCTGTATATAATCCTTATATCCCATCCTGTCGCTATGAACAAAGCTGCCGGTAGACATAACTGATCCAGCAACATTCACAACACTGTTCTTAGTCGGTATAAAAAGCGTGTCACCTTCTTCCAGTTCAATGTCGTACTCGCTGCCCTTAAGTAATCTCAGGTGTGCGAGGTAGATTGTCATCCTGCCCGTAGGCTTAAGTTGTTTCAGGGTCTCTATTAATTTTTTTTTCTGTTCCACCTCAATGGCTTTTGCCTGAACACTTTCCGTTGAGGTTGCTGTCACAGTTGTGCCTGCCGAGGACATTTCTCTTTCCATTCTTGCAATCATCTCATCAAGGCTCTTCTGCTGAAGCTCTAAAACTCTTTTTCTCGTAAAAAATGCACCCCGCAAATATGCGTCGTCTGCATAACCGCCTGCACGTTCAATTATTGAAGAAAGTTTCTCGTTCTTCTTTGTAATGTACCGCCCAGGAAACCTGAATTCACCGCCAACGGTGACAAATCTATCTTTCCTCCAGTCCTGAAGCTTTTTAATCGTCACTCTATCATAGGGCTTCAATAATATATTGTCTGTCGGCTCTCCCTTCAATGCCTTTTTAAGATTGATATTCTTATGCTCCAGTTTTACAATCTTATCGCCCTCGATAATTTGTGAGGTAATCTCTGCTTCGTCAAGGTATGCTGATTCCAAGACATTGCCCGCACTAAAAACAAGGTCTCTGACAGTCATCCCTTCGGCAAACTGGAAACCGCCTGGTTTCAAGACATCACCATCTATTGATACTGATTTCTTATGTATATACTCCCAGGCTGAGTGTATGACGACCCTATCGTGATCGACAAGCATAATATTGCTCGCAGCATCCCCATCAAGGGCCTTTTCGAGGCTGAATCTGATAATAGAGACATCTTTTGTTTTCCAGTCTGTCCTGAATAGTTCTGCCTCTTTCATATATGTGTCGCGTGTAATCCCGCCTGCCTTGAAGATAATATCTTTTACAGTCATTCCTTCTGTGAGCACAAAACCACCCGGTCTCTTCACCTCGCCCGCTATGGAAACATCTTGTTTCCACTTTTCATCCCACATCGAATAAATAATGATCCGGTCTTCATCATGAAGGAGTACATTATCCCTCGGATCTCCCGCCATTGCGTTATTTATATCGAAATAGATGGTTTCATGTTCTCTCTTTTTGTTGATCCTTACAATCTCTCCTTTCCGCGTATATGCTTCTTTGGTAAGGTCCCCTGCCAACTTAACAGCATCCCTGACCTTCATGTTCTCATCAAGGGCAAACTTGCCACCCTTTCTGACCTCTCCCGTTATCGAAACAAACGGTCGATCCTTAAAAAACCATTTTGAAAATATGTATATATTGTCTTGCGGTTTTAGTTCTATGTTCTGTGCTTGATCAACAAAAAGACCGGTTATGTTGATAGGCACAAAGTTTGCTGTCATATTTGGAGGTTCAATTCTTTTTATAAGTGCATAGTTCGTATAGGTCTCGGGCATCAATTCCGTTTTATCTTTAATGATATCCCTCAATCTCATCCCAGGCTTGTACTCATACTTACCAGGGCGTTTAATATTTCCATGGATAAAAACAACATTCGACTCTTTTTCTACAATATTAAAAACCTTCACTAAATCCATATCATAGAGGTGAAACCCTTTTGCTTTAGTTAAACTCCTGTCGTCGATATCGACAACAATCTGTCTCTCATTTTTCACAATCCTTTCAACCTGTATCTGCTGCATATAAGCTGTGGGTATAATCCCTCCCGCAAGGTCAAAAAGTGTATGAAGATCGAGTTTTCCCTTCAGTTCATAAATTGCCGGTCTTTTTACATTCCCCGCTATACCCACAACGGGACCTGCAACAGGCACAAATATCACGTCTCCTGCCTGAAGCATGGTATCTTTTGACTTGTCTCCTTTTAATAGCAAATCATAGAGATCGAAAACAGTAATGACCTTGTCTTTTCTCCTCAGTTGAACACTCCTCATGGTCCCGATGCCTGTCGGCCCGCCTGCGATGAGCAATGCATCCGTAATGGTCGCAAAGGAACCGATGGTATAGGCCCCAGGCTTCTTCACATCGCCGAGAATAAAGATGGGGATGCTCTTGAGGGCGCCCATGGTAACATCAATATTTGCTCCGACAAATTGCTCAGCCTGCTTTATGAGGTGCTTTGACATCTGTTCAAAGGTCTGGCCTGCAACAGGAATAGGTCCTACTTGGGGCATGGTAATATTGCCATTTCTATCAACCACAAGATTATAGTTCGCGTTCACCCTCCCCCAGAGAAGTATTTTAACCTCATCTCCGGGACCGATGACATATTCCGTAGGAACAGGAATATCCTTCCTGTCCGTTACCACCTTTATTGCCGAATCTTGAAAGAAATCATACCCGTAAGGTCTCAGTACTGTCGAAATCTCTTGATATTTGCCAATGGATCTTACCCGTTCGAACACGGTTTGCTCGGTTTTCTCTCCGCCAATCACTCTTTTTTCTGATGTAACTTCCGAAGGCTTCTTCTCCTGTTCTTTCTTCTCTGTCCCCTTTTTCTCCGTCCCCTCTTTTTCAGCGCCTTTCTTTTCCAGCGTCTCTTTTCCCTGCAAGATATCCTGAGGCGTCAAACCCTGGAATTCTGGTTTCGTTTTGAGGGCCTCGATTGCATCAGGCGTCAAAGCATCTCCTCTTTCCTTTCGGGCATCTTCTGCAGCCTTTCGCTGTTCCGGAGTCATTTTCTGCATTGCCTCCGCCTGAGCCGGCGTAAGTTGCGTCGAGCCTTGAGGTATGGGAGAGGCCCCTGGCTGAGTTGACGGGCTTAGCTGTGGCACACCTGGAAAAGTAGGCGCTGCACCGGACCGCTGCAACATACTACCTTGCGCCCCTCCTGGCGGTGTTACTGATATCCCGGCCGCCTGGGGCGACATGCCTCCAGGCCCAACGGGTGCCACCATTTGCGCCGGAAGAGCGCTGGACGCTGCTGACCCGGTGGCATCAGTACTCACCTGTTGTGCATAGCTCACTCCCAATACCAATAATAACAGGATATGCACTGCTATTAGAATTCGTTTGATCACTTTTCAACCTCCAAGCTTAACTTCATAATTTTGAATTCATAATTCTAAATTTTAAATTAACAGCCCCAACCTCGTGATTCAGCCCTTGGTTGAGGAAATTGTTTTTACAATAGCGGTGAGAATTCTTATAATGTCGACCGAATCTACAATATATGGTTCAATAATCTTTTCTTCGACAATTCCTGAATCCCTCAGCAGCCTTAACCAATAGTTCGTTTCCCTCGCCTCCTTTGAGGCGATTGAAAGTTTCGACAGAAAATCTGCTCTGCTCTGAGCAGCTATGGCTTCTTCAACATTGGCTCCAATACTTGTTCCTGATCTAACCATTTGTTTTGAAAGAGTATATTCGTTTTTAGCCAATAACGCTTTATACAAATCTATTATCTTAAGCGCAAATCCGTAACTTTTCTCCTTGATTACATTATCCTTAATCTGTTCTCGTCCAGACATTTCCCCATTTCCCGATGGGTTGCATTCAATTAAAAATTTAAAATTAAGAATTTAAAATTGAACCTACTTCTCGCTTTTCCTTACTCACCTTACTCTCCTTTTCTCCTGGTTCGACGGCCCCACTTCAGCCGCATTAACTCACTTAACCCCATTTCCCTACCCAACTCACTTAACTCTTTCTTATGATTTAAAACATATTCCTTCCCAAAAGCAACAAATATCCCTAAAAACAACGCTACCACAAAGGAGATCATCACCATCTGCACCCGTTTAGGCCCTATCTTCCTATCCGGCACCCTTGGCGGATCAAGCACCTTAAAGGCGAAGTTTTCCTTCACCTCAGCCATCATGATGGTTTCCATTTGCTGAGCGATCATTCCATAGATCTTTGCTTTTATGAATGGATCAGCCACTTTGTCAAGCTGGGATTCAAGATACTTTTGATTTGTTCCTGCAACACGCTTTGTTTCGCTGCTCATATAGTTAGTGAGCTCAGCCAACGTGTACCGTAGAAGATCAGCGGCCAACCCGGGATCCTTGAACTTCACCGATATCTCGATAACATTATCTTTAGGGGTAAAATTGACCTTCATCATACCCGTCAACGCCCTTATTGCAGACCACATACGCCTGCCGTCAGGTTGAGACTTGTCGTCCTTTGCAGGTCCAAGCAGAATGGGCAGCAAATTGTTATTTATGATAATCTTTTCTTTTAGAATGTTGCTTTTTAATATATTAGTAATCTCGGCAGATATGGGGGCTGTAGGGGGAGCAATACCGAATTGCGTGGCCATCAAAGATGACATACCGGAGTCCTTGGATGCAACCCCAGCAGGTATTATAACGGTCTTCGCCTCATAAACAGGTGCCATTAAAAGAGATTTAATAATAGTCACCACAACTACAATAACGACTATGCAGACAATCAGCTTCGTATTCCGTAAGATTACCTTGACATAGTCAAGAAGGTTAATTTCGTTTTCAGTAATTTCCGTTTCCATTTTTATCCTTTCGTTGTTAAGTTAGGTATTACATTGGCAATTAAACATATTAAGCATCGTCATGCCGGACTTGATCCGGCATCCAGTGTTTTCGCTGGATGTTGCTTCGCAATTAAATCGTGCCGGCTTCCGCCGGAATGACAGAAAGTGTTCTGTTTAATTGCCGGAGTAATAGTTAGTGGTAACAGCGTGAGAGTGTAGTAAAAATATATCTCCCCATCTAACTATCTCGCTATTTAACTATTTTTTCAGATTCACCGACAGGTACGCCTCTATAAATCTCCCAACCAGCACATTGATACTCTCTTTTATCGCATTCAGCTTACCAATATTCGTGATTCCTGTCATGTTTATACCCCAGGTACCTGCCATAGTCTTTACTAAAGGATTTACTTCCAGTGACACACCCTGTTTTAACTCGACTCTTACATCATAAGAATACCAGTATTTTTCATATTCATGCGTATTGACAACTATGTACAGAAACGGTCTCCCAGGCGTTTTAAGCCATTGTTCGTAGGCAAAGACCGTAACGCCAGCCTTTCTCAGCATGGCTTCTACATCGGTCTTTATCTGTTCCCTCTGGAGACCAAACTTTTGCGTATATTTCTGAATGTTCGGCTGCAACTCCTCAACGACAACATTTACCCCTTGAATACCGGCAAGAGTCCGTCTGGTCACATCAGAATCGATTGCATAGGCGGCGCCAACTGTCCAGATCGCTAAGCCAACTGTGAAGGCTATGTATTTAAAAACGCATTTTACCATCTTCATCTTTTTGTCCCCCTTATATCCGATTCCCAGATATTTCTCGCCCGCTCCGCTCAGGTCACAGAGCCCTGTTTTTCTCACCGCAGATGGACGCTGATAACGGCGGATAAAAACGGATGATATTTCTTTGACCGGATATGTGATAAAACAGCCCATCCGGTCAACCCGCAGCACCTATGGTGCGGGAAATCACTTGATACTCCCCGCCGCAAGCGGCTGGGTGTTTCTTGCATTGCCGGTCTATCACAATGCAAGAAATGAGCCCCTGATCTCATCTGTGTCCATCCTGCATTTATCCGTGTTCATCCGTGTAAAATGAAGATCTTTTTCACCGTTGATGGGTACTGATATCCGGTTGGCCCTAAGCACGTTCCGCTTACGCGTCTGCCCCTTACTCCCTACTTTCATTTATCCAATCTTCTGTAGTAAGCCCGGGAATTCTTGAAAAGTGTCTGGTGTTCCCCGTAACAACAATCAGGCCATGGTGAATTGCTATTGAGGCTATCCTCAAATCAGGTTCAGACAATGGGGTTCCCTTTTTCTCCATCTCTGCCTTTAGTTCTCCGAAAATTTTTGCTGAATTTTCTTCGAAAGAAAGTATTTGTATATTTGGCCAGACCAATCTGTCAAGCTTCTCAATGAAGTAATACGGCCGGTTGCTTTTGTATGCACCATAGACCAGTTCGCCAACAGTTATTGCAGTTGTAAATTGTTTGTCAGAATCAAGAGAAGCCAATCTTCTGATAAACAAAATAGAAGGACTCTTTTTTATTATTTGACTCAGCGCATCAGTGTCAAACAGATACATCAGGCAAGATCCTCAACGTTCCTATCTTTAGATTTATTCCTTTCATCGTAGATGTTCAAAACCATCTCTTCAAGGTCATCAAAGTCTCCCCACGCGCCAAGGGCAGCCAATAGGCCTTTCCCAACATTATTCTTCTTCAGGCTCTCAATTAACTCGAGTTCTTCGACGCTGACCATTGCCGCCATGGGTCTGCCCTTTTTCTCTATAATAAAATGTTCTTTGTTCAATGACACTTCGCTGACAACTGCCGAAAAATGTCTTTTTACTTCAGCAACCCCTATCTTTCTCGACATAAACACACCTCCTTTAATGTCATAGTGTCATTATGACATTAAAATTGACCCATGTCAATATCTTTGCCCATCCATGATCTCTCGGACTCAACACTCAAAACCGTTCTCATCGCTGCCCTTCCTTACTCGCCTCACTAAACTTACTCACCCTACTCAACTGCTCTCCCCCTCCCGTTTCTTCATAATGTTTCACGTATTTCCTTAGCAGTTCTCTTACCAAATCATCACTTCCTTGCCCATTATTGCTCAAAACTTCACGAAACTCATTTAGAATGCCCTTTATTTCATCCAGCGAATATTTTTCGCTGTTTCTTGCAATAAAGACCTTTTCATGCTTACTTGCATCCGTTCCTTCCTCGGCAGTAAGTATCTCTTCAAAGAGCTTCTCGCCCGGCCTCAACCCCGTGAATATAATATCTATATCCTTATAGGGTTCCAGTCCGTGAATCCTTATCAGTTCCTCTGCCACATCGGTGATATTCACCGGTTCACCCATGTCCAGGACAAACACCTCTCCTCCCACACCCATTGCGGATGCCTGCAGCACGAGGGACACGGCCTCCGGTATGGTCATGAAATACCTTTTCATATCCCTATGGGTTACTGTAAGCGGCCCTCCATATTTCAATTGATCCAGAAATAGGGGCAACACACTCCCCCTGCTTCCCAGCACATTTCCAAACCGGACAGAGATGAAACGAGTTGAGTGGGTGAGTGGGTGAGTGGGTGAAATAGGCTCACTTCTAACTCCTAACTCCTCACTTTTCACTTCATGGTTGAACGGTTGAGTGGGTGAGTAAGCATTCGACTCACTTGAACGTTGAACGTTGAACGTTGAACGTTGAACATTTTCTTCGTTCATCGCTTTACACACATTCTCCGCCATTCTCTTTGTTGCACCCATTACGCTTGTCGGTCTCACTGCCTTGTCGGTGGAGATCAAAATGAATTTATCAACACCATATTTTCTTGCTGTCTTTGCGAGCGCATAAGTCCCAAGCATATTCACCTTCACGGCTTCTTTCGGGTTAAATTCCATCATTGGCACATGCTTATAGGCAGCGGCATGGAATACAATCTGGGGCTTAAACTCCTCAAAAACCTCGCTCAACCTTGCCTCATCCCTTACATCGCCAGTCTTGTAATGTATCTTTTCAGACAACTGGGGGGAAGACCTTGCTATTTTCAATCCGAGATTATGCAGCTCAGTCTCATCTATATCAAATATTATGACATTCCCGGGCGCAAAGGCGCACACCTGATACACAATCTCAGACCCAATCGAGCCACCAGCCCCCGTTATAAGGACAGACTTGCTATTTATGAAATCTCCAATATCTTTGTAGTTGATAGCCACTGACTGCCGGCCCACGAGGTCCTCAATGCTGATGTCCTCCAGTCCCTTCATATTTACGTCAGGTTTATCGAAATTGTATATACGGGGGACTATTTTTATAGTTCCAACATTTGCCTTCTTAGCAGTATCATATATCTGTTTCAAATTTTTATGATTCAAGGAGGGTATAGCTATAATCATGGTGTCAATATCATGCTTTAAAATAATCTCTCTCAATGTTTCCGTTGTACCAAAAACCTTTACCCCATGTATATACGTACCAATCCTGGTTTTATCGTCATCAAGAAAACCAACCGGATAGAATTCGCTGAAATTGACACGAGCCATATCTCTCACGATCATCTCGCCCGTGTTGCCCGCACCAAGAATAAGTGCTCTTTTTGCTTGCCGTGCAGGGCGTTGTTTATGTATGACCTCCATATAAAGCCTTTTAGATATTCTCAACCCGGCTATGAGGAAAATTGAAATAATGCTGTCTTCGAGAATAATCCTTTTGGGGAAGCCGGTAATTCCAAGACCGGGCAGCAAAGATGTCGGAAGGCTCAGGATTATTAAAACCATTCCCGAAACTATTAACGCACCGACTATGTTGACCAAGTCGAAAATGCCTACATATCTCCAGGTCATTCTGTATATCCTGAACACTCCGAATGAGATTAACTTGACCACAACAAAGTAAGGAATCACCTCCACTACGAGACCAACGTAAACCGCATTCAGATCAAAATCAAAATGAAAAAGGAAAGACAGAAAAAGAGAGGTGACAATAAGAATAATGTCGGCACAGAAAAAGAAAAGAAAGCGCTTAAGAGAGCTTGGCCCTGTCAGCTTGTTAATTATTTGTCTTGTCATTATAATCTATTCCCCTTCTGTTAAATCCATGCAAAAAACCTTTTTTCACTGCAGATGAACGCTGATAAAATCGGATATTATTTCTTTTGACCGTATACGAGATAAATCAGCCGTATCCGGTCAATTCCCGGCACGTTCCGTGCAATAGTTTGCCCCCGCGTAAGCGGCTGGGCGTTTCCTGCATTTACCGGCTTATCGAAATGCAGGAAACCAGCATTATCGTCTTTGCCCTCATCCGCCCTTATCAGATCCCTTATCCGTGTGCATCCGTGTAAAAACTTGCTTTCACGTAATTTGCGTGATACACTTAATTTACGTGACAATCTAAAAATAGGAGGATGATACCATGAAGCAAAACATTACCCTCAGCCTCGATAAGGAACTCATCAGAAAAGCAAAGATTATTTCTGCAAGAAGAATGGTCTCGGTCAGTCAGCTCCTGAGTAATGAGGTTACCAGGATCATTGAAGAAGATGAGGGGTACGAGGAGAACCGCAAGCTTGCACTCGCTCTCCTTGATACAGGATATCATCTCGGCGGCGCCATCCCTGCAACGAGGGAGGAACTTCATGAGCGCTAAGATATTTGTAGACACAAATATCTTGATTTACGCCCATGACATTGATTCAGCACGAAAACATGAGATCGCACGGGAATTGGTGTCATCACTTTGGAATCAGAAAACCGGGGTCTTAAGCACGCAGGTTCTTCAGGAACTGTATGTCAATATCACGCGGAAGATCACCATGCCGATTAAGCCCTCTGAAGCCCGAACCATTGTCAGAACATATATGCCGTGGGCCATTGAAACATCCGCTGAAACGATTCTTGCCGCATCCGAGATCGAAGAACGTAACCGCCTATCATTCTGGGATGCATTGATTGTCGCTGCCGCCAGTCGGGCAGGAGCTGTAAAAATTGTCACGGAAGATTTGAATCATGGCCAAAGGATTGAGGGCATCTTCATAGAAAATCCCTTTATTACATAAAACCTTTTTTGACCGTCTACGCAAGGGGCCACTGGAGATTGACCCGCCGCGAAAGCGGCTGGGTGTTTCCTGCATTACCGGCTTATCGAAATGCAGGAAACCATCATTATCTTTGCCCTCATCCGCCCTTATCAGAGCCCTTATCCGTGTACATCCGTGTAAAATAAAGGTCTTTACGGAAAGCCTTTTTATTACATAATCCACTATTATCTTTCAGCACGAAAAAACAACTTGAAGCTTTTAACTTTTAAAGCTATGATAATGTTATTACACGAAAACAGTGTACACTAAACTAAGAGAGAGGTATTATAATGCTCAAAAATATTACCCTCAGCGCAGATGCTGAACTTATCAGACAAGCACGGGATAAAGCAAGGCAAGAAAAAACAACCCTTAACGAAACATTTCGTCTGTGGCTTGCAAGGTACACAAAAGCAGGAAGGAACGTCACAGAGTATGACAGCATCATGGAAAAACTTAATTATGCCCAACCAGGCAGATGCTTTAACCGTGAGGACATGAATGAACGCTAAATATTTTCTTGACACCAACATATTTGTCTATTCCTTTGATGCACTAAATCCCGATAAACAAAAATGCGCCAAAGAGCTTATCAAAAAAGCTCTTGAAGATGGGACCGGTTGTATCAGTTATCAGGTTGTGCAAGAATTTTTCAACGTTTCAACGCGAAAGTTCTCAACGCCTCTATCTGCTAAAGACGCTGATGGTTACCTGACAATGTTTCTCGAACCTCTCTGTGAAATATTTAGCACTATAACTATATATAGAAAGGCTTTGGAAATTATGGAGCGCTGGCAATGTTCTTTCAATGATTCTCTTATTATTGCTTCTGCAGCTTCTACGGATTGCCGCATCCTCTATACAGAAGATTTGCAGCACAATCAAAAAATTGAGAGTTTAAAGATTATCAACCCTTTTGTTTAAGCAATTCCGAGCAAATTGCTTTGGCCACTCCGCTCTCAATGTTGTCAATGGAAGAAACTCTCTGGCAGTCATCGCGAGGAGGCCCAGGCCGACGTGGCGATCTCACATCAGATTGCCGCGCTTCGCTCGCAATGACAAAACGCCGCACTCGCCGACGCTCGTTCGCAATGACAAACGGGGAAGTTGCCCTCATCCGCCCTTATCAGAGCCCTTATCCGTGTGCATCCGTGTAAAATCAGGATTCAACAAATGTACTTGTAAGCAGGATTTATATGCATGCTGGCTCCACGGGTAACTCAAAACTCATCACTCACAACTCTACACTTATGTTAATCAGTGTGCCACTCCTTCCCTTTTTATGACTTTCACAAACGTCAGCCACAATATCCTGAGATCAAAAAGGAACGATCTATTTCTCAGGTAATACTCATCAAACTTGACCTTCACAGGAATGAGCAATTCATCTCTGCCATTAATCTGCGCCCATCCGGTTATCCCCGGCACCAACATGTGCACACCCTTTTTTGCTCTCAGCTCAATAAGATCGTCCTGATTGTAGAGAGCCGGCCTCGGGCCTACAAAACTCATATCCCCCTTCAGCACGCTCCAGAGCTGCGGCAACTCATCCAGGCTGAACTTACGTAAGAATGGACCAACCGGGGTCAGATATTTATCCGGATTATCCAGCAAATGTGTCGCCACATCCGGTGTATCTATCCGCATTGTTCTGAATTTGGGCATCTTTAATATAACATTATTCCTTCCTACCCTATCTGACCAATACAACGCCGGTCCTTTTGATGTCAACTTAATCAATAAAGTAATAACGAACATAGGGATGCATAATATTATTAAAGAAATCAGCGATGCAACTATATCAAAGAACCGTTTCATTATTGCAGACCCAATCTAAATCCGACAATGACACCAAGGGTTACCTGACCATAATTATCGAACCTCTCTATGAAGCATTCAACGCTATGCATATATATAAAGACATTTTTTCTTGCCATAGATGAACGCTGATAACTACGGATAGGAGTAAATGTTTTTCTTTTTGCCCGGATATGGGATAGATTGACACATCCGGTCAAACCCCGGCACGTTCCGTGCAAAAAGTTTGCCCCCGCGTAAGCGGCTGGGCGTTTCCTGCATTTACCGGCTTATCGAAATGCAGGAAACCAACATTATCGTCTTTGCCCTCATCCGCCTTTATCAGATCCCTTATCCGTGTGCATCCGTGTAAGAAAATGATCCCCTCCCATTTTCCCTTGACATATCCCCCATAAAATATAAACTACATATGTAT